>JABXJW010000020.1 GCA_013375395.1 Desulfobacterales bacterium | reverse complement strand
TGAAAGCGCATTCCTTAACTTTAGGCACTTTCAACTTTAGTTCACTTTAGGCACTTGTTCGAGTTAGATTTGATTTTGTTTTCCAAGGCTTAAACCAATCCTTTTTGGTTCCGGCTTGTCCGGGTTAGGGGTTTATCTCCGCCTTTTTTCTTTTCTTTTTCGTTTCCTTGGATTGTCTGAAAAGCATCTTGCTCAACTCTATCTCATCTTCATCTACCATGAGCCGTTCCATTTTATGAACGGCTTCCGCAAAACGCTGCCCTTCCGCTGCCGATATCCATTCGAGCATCAGCCTATGAGGGTTGATTCCTTTACTCCTCAGCTCCTCTTTTAACTTAGTAACTCTATCTCTGGTAAACATGTTGTTGTCAAGGTAGTGACAATCCCCTGGATGACAACCCGAAACAATCACTTTGGGGGCACCGAGAGCAAAGGCATGCCCGATGAGGTCTGCTGTTACCCTACAAGAGCACATGGTCTTTATGATTCTCGTGTTCGGACTATACTGGAGTCTGCTGGTACCCGCAAAATCTGCTCCCGCATAGGAGCACCAATGGCAGGCAAAGACAATAATCTTGTCTTTCGGTTGTCTCAAAGCCGCTCTCAACTGCGCCCTTATTTGCTTGTCTGTGTAGTTGACTATCGAGATGGCGCCGAACTTACAAGAGGCGGCGCAATTTCCGCATCCACGGCATGCAGCCTCCGTGATAACAGTCACCTTGTCCTCTATGCGAATAGCGCCAAAGAGGCATTGGTTGCCGCACTTGCCGCAGCCCGTGCATTTTTCAGCGTCCACTTTTGCTATAATGGGCGAAAGCTCTGCAAAGTCTCTTTGAAAATGTTTGGACACCTGCACGGCCGCATTTCCGGCCTGTTCAATGCATTGCTTGATGTCGGCAGGACTTCCCACGGCACCGGCGAAGTAAATGCCGTTCGTGGGGGTGGAAGTTGGGGACAACTGATTGTCCTCCTTGACAAATCCCCTCTTTCCCAGAGGAACCCCAAGGACATTTGACATCTCTTTTGCCGTCGGGACAATCCCCACTGCCAACACTACGAGATCAAACTGTTTCCTTACAGGCTTGTCTTCTCCCAGGAAAGGGTCGGTAAAGTTCAAGACATGACCTTCCGTGATCTCTGGCAACGCATTCACAAAGACGACCCCTTGTTTTCTGGACGCCAGGAACATCCTTTCCTGCCTGTTGCCGCTGGTGCGGATACCGTTGTGAAATACGTATATTCCAATGTCGGTATGGTACTCCTTTAAGAGGAGGGTATTTTTTATTGTGTTTGGGCAACAAAGCTTTGAACAATAAGCCAGTTCTTCTTCTTTCAAAGATCTTGAGCCCGCGCACTGAATGAAAGCGACACTGCCGGGAGGCCTGCCTGTGGAGGGCCGGATAACTTTTCCCTGTGTCGGTCCTTCCGGCGACATCATCCTCTCAAGCTCCATGGAGGTAATGACATCCGGAAAACGCTCATTACCGTAACCATACAGTCCTGCAGGATCAAACGGCTTTACTCCTGTGGCAGCAATAACAGCGCCCACATGGACCATTTCATCTTCTACGGTCTGTGAAAAATCAATGGCACGCTTTTTACAATCTTCCAGGCACTTTTGGCATTCTTCTTCGGAAAAATGGATGCATATCTTGTCGTCGATAACGTACTGCCGGGGAACAGACTGAAGAAAAGGTGTGTGGATCGCTTTTCTCAAAGCCCGATTAACGTTGAATTCATCTTCAGTAAAGACATTGCAACGCTGCAAGCACTCGCCGCAAAAGGTGCAATCCTCGGTGACATACCTTGGGTGTTTCCTTAACGTAACTTCAAAGTTTCCTACATACCCCTTGACATCGATCACCTCACACATGGTAAGCAATTCAATATTGGGATGCCGACCGACATCCACCATCTTCGGCCCCAGAATTCAGGGGCTACAGTTCTGGTCCGGAAATATCTTGTTAAGCTGGGCCATCTTGCCGCCGATAGTCGCGGCTTTTTCTACCAGAATCAGCTTATGTCCGAGATCGCCAAGCTGGAGGCTTGTCTCAATACCACTTATGCCGCCGCCTATGACAAGGGCCTTTTTGGTCATGGGAACGCGCAAAGGAGTCAATGCCTCGTTAAGCTTTACCTTTTCTATGCCCATCCGCACACAGTCTATGGCTTTTCTTGTAGCCCCGCCGGCATCGTGCGCATGACACCAGGAACACTGCTCCCGAATATTGACCATCTCCATCAAGTACGGATTGATGCCCGCCGCCATGCACACCGTTCGAAAGGTTACTTCGTGTATTCGGGGAGAACAGGCTGCCACAACAATCCTGTTTAGCCCGTATTCTTCAATATCACTGATAATCTGCGCCTGTCCTCCGGTACACATATATGGATGTTCCCTGACAAGGCTGACCCCGCTCCGGCCTATAGCCTCACTGACCGTATAGCAATCAACAGTACCGGCGATATTGATCCCGCAATGACAGATAAAGACTCCTATGCGATCATCCGACATCTATTGTCAATTCTCCTCACTTAATGCTGACGGCTTCGTAAAAAGTCCAACTTAGACGGCAAAGTAAAAAGCTCCAAATTCAAGGCGCGCACCTCTTTTCAAGCCGCCAGGCGCAATCCTGAGGAATGAGGCGTACTTATGGTACGCCGCAGTGATTTACCCTGTTAAATCGGCTCCGCCGTCTCGCATAGCGAGAATTTAACGGGGCAGGGGATGCAGCGCAACGCAGAAGTTGGACTTTTTACTTTGCCGTCAATGCTATTTCGTGCGCGTGCACAGCACGCTCGCCGACTTTGTGCACGAAGATTGCGTTTTCGCTGCAGTACAGTTGACATCTACCGCAAACAGTGCATTTGCCCTCCGCGACCACGACAGGCGGCAAATACCCTCTCTCGTTTGATACAGTACTACGCTCTAACACCTTCTCAGGGCAAAGCCGTATGCAGTCATCACAATCCTCTCCGCCTTTACAAAAACCAGCTATTATTGTCACCCTGCCAACGGGTATAGTACATTGCTCAATGTTCCAGTACCGTATTGGTGAAACTTCTTGACTCATCGTTTGCCTTCCTTTTACGTTTTCCCAAACTCGTATCCGGCGTCAAAGGCTGCCAGGTTCATTTCCTCGGTGCCGGGCGGCGCTGACTTCAAGATCGCTGCCTTGAAACAGTTCTTGTCAATAACAGATGTTTTTTTGCAGACAAAGCCCATCAATACATTGTTGGCCACCACAACACGGAAATTTTCGCGTGCAATCCGGGTCGCCGGCATCTTAAAAACCTTGACGGTTTCGGGAAAATTGTCCAGCAGACTGAAATCGACCATAGACTCATCTGCTACAATCGTACCATTCTTGTTTATAATGACCTCGCCGCCACGCTCCTTGGTTACAAGATCGGACATCATCAGGAGCAGGTCCGGAACCTCTACAAATGGATAGTCGATAGCTTGAGACGACAGGAGCACATCCGCAACACAGCTTCCTCCTTTCATCTCAGGGCCGTATTTCTTTGTCAGGGTGCTGTTCAACTTTGGGTCCATGTTCATGGCAGCGTTGATCAAAGTTTTTCCGCCTTGAACAATCCCCTGGCCCCCGGTTCCTTCCATGCGAATCTGCATATGCTTGATGCCGCTTGTCATCGACTGAAAATCGACATGATACTGCTTGCCGGTACCCTTCTTGGCGGCCTTGACAAGGCTCAACCGATGCTTTTCACGCTTAGGCGCATTCCTGAAAACTCCAAGGCTGATTTCCTTTGTGAAGTCATCTTGATTGATGTCTTCTACGCTCATGGTTTCTTTGATTTTGGCCTTTTCCACAAACAGAGCTTCGAGGGATTTTATCTTGTTACGCCTTTCAAAGAGCATACACGGAATCAGCACTTCAACAAAGCTCGGCCCTGCGTTTTTCATGGCAGAAATCATACAGTCGATCAGATGATAAGGATGTGACGAAGTGGACCGGGCCACAAACGTATGGCCGGCAGCCATGGCCACGGCCACAGGGTTAATCGGCACATAAGGGTTGCCGGCAGAGGTGGTGATGGTGCGCGCCCCAAGCGGTGTTGTGGGTCCGTGCTGAAAACCCGTCATGCTGTATCCGAAGTTGTTCAGGCAAAAGACATTAATATCGTAGCCGTGTCTGCCCAGAGCAAGAAAATGATTGCCGCCGATACCAAGAATATCCCCGTCGCCACCCATGACGCTTACCTTTAGCTTCGGGTTGGCCAGTTTGACCCCAAGAGCAGTTGGGATGGCCCTGCCGTGGGTGGCGTGAATGCCGTCAAGCCTGAGATATCCTGCAATGCGCGAAGAGCAGCCGATCCCGGAGACCACCGTACACCTGTCATGGTCATGGCCGAGATGCTCGATAGCCTCGATAAAGGCGTTTTTAACCCTTCCGATCCGGCAACCCGAACACCAGATGTTGGGCATCATCTCGATTCTGAGTAAATCAGCATATGGATGCTCGCTAATCCGCATATTTGACTCCTATTGACTAATGACTAGTGACTAGTGACTTCAGGGCATACAGGATCTCCGCCGGTGTGTGAATTCTGCCTCCCATAAGGTTCAATCGTCTAACTGTACCTTTCTTGATATATCGTTCAACCTCTATGCGCATCTGTCCGGCATTGACTTCTGCAACAAGATATACCCTCTTTTTTGTATCAAGCTTTCGGAAAAAATCTTTTGGGAACGGCCAGGCCGTAATGAGTCGAAGCATGGCCACATTGAATTTCTTTTTCCGGGCCTGCTTTATTGCCGCCTTGACCGCCCGTGATTCAGACCCGTAACAGACCACCACTACTTCGGCATCTGCCGGGTTGCCGTATGTTTCATACTTGACAATCTCTTTTGCGTCCCTTTTGACCTTATCGAGCAGATATCGCACCACGTCTTCTTCTGCTTGAGGGTTGATCCTCGGAAGGTGATTTTCAAGGTCATGGGTAAGCCCTGTCCGATGGAAACGGTGCCCATCACCTATAATTTCAACATCCTGATCGAGTGGTATTGGGGGAAGATCGGGAACAGTGATCGGCTCCTCCATGTGTCCTATAATCTCATCCAACATCAGGACCACAGGCATTAAATACTTTTGAGAAAGCATGCACGCCTCATAAGAGAGCAACAAGGTTTCCTCAACAGAGTTGGGAACCAGCACAATCACAGGCCTTTCTCCGTGCGTTCCCCATCGTGCCTGCATCATATCGCCCTGCCCCATCCATGTGGGCATGCCGGTGGAAGGTCCGCCACGCTGCACATTGACACAAATAAGGGGCGATTCAACCATGGCGGCAAAGCCGAGGCCCTCGGACATCAAGCTGAAACCAGGGCCTGATGTGGCCGTAACGGCAATTGCACCGGCAAGGCCCGCCCCTGCAACTGCCTGGATAGAGCCTATCTCATCTTCCATCTGAATAAATGCCCCGCCCCGCTTTGGAAGAACCACAGAGGCGCGCGTGGCAATCTCGGATGCAGGGGTGATCGGATATCCTGCGTATACAATACGTCTCTTGTCGCCCGCCGCACAACACAGGCCTTCGACCACGGCATCATTTCCGGTTAGCAAGACTCTCTGTTTGGCATCAGTCATCAATGGAACTCCGAGAAAGTGAAAGTAGTTAGAAGGGAAATAGCCTTATATCAGAAAGCATGCGTGGCTGTCAATGTTTTGACCCCTCATCGACTGCCGATCATGATGCGGCGCATAAGGGCTCGCCCTAAGTTGAAAGGTCAGGGCAAACATGGTATCTTTGAATTTAGTTCGCTTCGCTCACAATTGGAATGTTGGAATAATGGAGTAATGGAATAATGGGCTGAAAGGAATTAGAACAATTTAAAAATGCTTTTTTTTCGCTTTTATCCCCAATATTCCACTATTCCAACCTTCCACTATTCCATGTGTGAGGCGAAATTCAAGCCTCAGAAACCCCTGTACTTTCAATAGGTTGTAAAAATTCCGAGACGTATTAAAGGACTCCAGTTTGCCTAAAAACGTCAAAAAAGCCGTAATCCCGGCTGCCGGCCTTGGAACCCGCCTGAGACCGCTGACTGCTCATATGCCAAAGGAACTCCTGCCGGTGGGGGGGAAACCGATGATTCAGTACACCCTTGAAATGTACATGGCATCGGGCATCTCAGAATTCTGTATTATAACAAGTAGTTGCAAGCCTCTCTTAAAAGATTTCATTACGGGCGACTGGAACCCCCCGAGCCTCCCCTTTCAATGGGATGCCGCCTTGTACAGGAGGCTCAAAGACTGCCGCACTCTTTTCGTCACCCAAGAGAATCCCTGCGGGGTTGCCGATGCTGTTTCGCTGGCAAGAGATTTTGTGGGGAACGAGCCATTCGCTTGCATTATGCCCGACTGCCTTCTATTTTCAGTAATCCCCCATGCAAAACAGTTGATAGATGCATTTCAAAGATATGAAAAGAATGTTATCGGCATGGTTATGATAAAAGGTGACGATGTTAGGCGCTTCGCAAATGTAGGTGTGCTACGTGCCGACAAGCTCGATCATGGTTTTTTTTCTATTAGATCCCTTTCTGATAAAAAGCGAAAACCTCTGGCCGTGAAGCCCGTGGAAACTGTACACAAGGGATTCGGAGGCGGGATTTATCTGCCGGAATACTTCGACCTGGTGGAAGACATACGATCCGGTGTTCGTGGCGAGGTAGATGATGTGCCTGTCCATCAAATCCTTGTCGAAAGGGGCGATTTGCTGGGGGGTCTCCTTGAAGGGGCGGCCTTTGATGCGGGCCATCCTTTGGGTTTTAGGGCGGCCTTTGATGCGGGCCGTAAGCTCTAACCCGGACAAGCCGGATAGGCTCAAAGCTCAAGGCAGAAAGCTCAAAGCGAGAATTAAATGGAATAATGGAAGGATGGGTTTTAAAAAGAGATATAAATCAATAGGTCGTAGAAATTCTGCGGCGTCAGCCTACCTTTTCAGCCTGGATGCCAAAATGACAAGAATTAACAACCAATTTAACCAGCTAAAAACAAGGATTTCGTAGTACCTGGAGATCGAAAGGGAGATCGGTTTGTTCATACCCCTTTCAACGAGCCGGCAATAAACGTGCAAGGGGTTGATCCGGTGCTGAATGCCGAACAGTAAGTTTTCCATCTTGCTCTTGTGCATCCTTTCGGCAATTATATCGGCAACTGCGGCACTTGACTTTAGCATAGCTTTCCACGATCGGATTAAAGAGCCCACATGACCTCACCCGGCATACTTCTGAAAGCATGGGGAATACGCCCCAGGAAGTCCATGGGACAAAACTTCCTGTCGGATCCGAACGTAGCGGCAATGATTGTCGGACGGTGCGAATTCGCACCTGATGATACGGTCCTTGAAATAGGAGCGGGGCTGGGAGCCCTTACTGTCCCTTTGGCCGGCAAGGTCAAGCGTGTTCTTGCGGTGGAGCCGGACAAACGGATTGCCGCCATCCTCGGCAACGAACTTTTGGCCGCAGGCGCACACAACGTTACCATCATCGAAAAAGACATCCTCCGGTGTGACATAGAAACCTTGGCGGGGGCATCGGATACGCACCTTAAGGTAGTCGGAAATCTTCCCTATCACATCTCTTCTCAGGTCCTGATACGCTTGATAAATTCTCGAAAGTGGATCGATGGCGCCGCTCTCATGTTTCAGAAAGAGGTGGCCGAGCGCATCCTGGCCAACCCCGGGACCAAGACCTACGGCAAGCTGTCCGTCTTGATTCAGTATTGTGCCCGGATCCGCCTCCTGGCTCAGGTATCTGCCTCATCGTTCTTTCCCAAACCAAAAGTTGATTCTCAGGTGGTCGGCATTGCATTCTACTCTCAGCTTCCGTTTCGCGCCCCTGACGAGCCCCTTCTTTTTCGCCTCGTTCACGCAGCCTTTGGCAAACGGCGCAAGACATTGAAGAACGCGCTGTTAAGCAGCGACCTTGGATTCGAAGAGCAGCGAATATCTTCGGCGCTGGAGCTTGCCGGCATCGATCCGCGGAGACGAGCAGAGACGCTCAGTGTAAAAGAATTTGTTACTCTGGCAACCATGTTGAAGAAAGAATGACGGCTTCGTAAAAAGTCCAACTTCTGCGTTGCGCTGCATCCCCTCCCCCATTAAATTCTCGCTATGCGAGACGGCGGAGCCGATTTAACAGGGTAAATCACTGCGGCGTACCATAAGTACGCCTCATTCCTCAGGATTGCGCCTGGCGGCTTGAAAAGAGGTGCGCGCCTTGAATTTGGTCCGCCTTCGGCGGATTACTTTGCCGTCTAATTTGGACTTTTTACGAGTTCATCAAGAATAGAGGGAGTAATTTTCGGCCAGAGCATTGACATTCCGAAACGGACTAATTATGTTTAATAATTTAGCCATTTGGAGGCCCTATTCAAATCATTAACAGCATAGATCACATGCAGCAAGAGTCAAATCGCCTCTTTCGGAGAGGCAAGACGATTGCTTTTGTTCCGACTATGGGCTTCTTGCACGAGGGACACCTGGCCCTCATGCGCGAGGGACGAAAACATGGAGACACCCTGGTCATAAGCATCTTCGTCAACCCAACACAATTTGGCCCAAGCGAAGATTTCCACACGTATCCCAGGGATCTGGATCGCGATGCGCGCCTGGCCGAGACCGCAGGAGTTGACATAGTCTTCGCCCCTGAAGCAGAGGCCATGTATGACGAAGGATACCAGACATACGTTGATCTTGACTTGCTCCCTCGCTACCTTTGCGGCTACAGCAGACCAGGTCATTTTCGCGGCGTTGCCACCGTGGTGGCCAAACTGTTTAACATCGTCAAACCCCAAGTGTCCCTTTTTGGAAAAAAAGATTATCAGCAGCTCGTTGTCATCCGGCGCATGGCACGGGATTTGAATATCGACGTGCAGATCCTGGGAGTTCCCACTATACGTGAGGCGGACGGCCTAGCCATGAGTTCTCGAAACAATTACTTGTCCCAGGACGAAAGGCGTTCTGCGCTGTCACTCTTCCAATCCCTTGAAGAGGCCCAGAGAAGCGTGGCTCGGGGGATAAAGGATGCCAAGCAACTCATCCGTGGGGCATCAGAGCTTATCGGAGCCCACCCCTATACCAAGATTGACTATGTGGCCGTATGCGACCCCGAAACACTTGACGATGTGGACCTGGTTGATAGGCCGGCCCTGATGGCGTTGGCAGTATGGGCCGGTAAAACGCGCTTGATAGATAATATTATTTTGACACCATAAGGGTTCGCTCAAAAATAAATTTACATTTTCAGGGGTCGAGGCGCCCGCATGGCAAGGCGCGAGAAGGGCGAATAGCAGGCTATTTAACCGACGAGCAACGCAGCCATGCGGGATGGATCGGCTCATCAAAATGTGAAGTTATTTTTGAGCGAGCCCTAAGTGTCGTTATCGGTTATTCGTGGCTCGTTACGTTTTACGTTCGACGGTAACCGTAACGAGCTGCGCAACCGATTCACTATTACACGATGATACTATATCGCCGAGCTTTAATATGATTCGCACCCTTCTAAAATCGAAGATTCACCGGGCCACCGTGACCGATGTGGATATTGACTACGAAGGCAGCCTTGGCATCGATGCCGACCTGATGAAGGCCGCCAACATACTCCCTTATGAGATGGTTCAAGTTTACAATATTGGCAATGGTGAGCGATTCGAGACCTATGCAATAGAGGAAGCCCCCGGATCGGGAACCATTGCCTTGAAGGGGGCGGCGGCCAGAAAAGGCGCCAGGGGCGATCTGATTATTATTGCCTGCTATACCTCTATTGACGACAAAGACCTGGAAGACTTTAAGCCGGCAATCATCCTTTTGGATGAAAACAACAGAGTGAAGGAGGAAGCATGAGTAAAAGAGACTTCTTGTTTACTTCCGAGTCGGTCACGGAAGGGCATCCGGACAAAGTGGCCGACCGGATATCCGACTCTATCCTGGATAGCATCCTGGAGCAAGACCCGAGGGGTCGAGTAGCCTGCGAAACCTTAGTGACCACGGGCCTTGCCTTTATCTGCGGAGAGATTACTACAAACTGTTACGTGGATATGCCTCAAATTGTTCGTGAGACGATTCGGGAAATAGGCTACAATTCTTCTTCTATGGGGTTCGACTGGAAGACCTGTGCGGTAGTCACCAGCATAGACCAGCAGTCTGCCGACATTGCCCAGGGGGTGAACGGAAAAGGCCTTTTCAAAGAGCAGGGCGCCGGCGATCAAGGGATAATGTTCGGCTATGCCTGCGACGAAACTCCCGAGCTGATGCCCATGCCCATAGCATATGCGCACAAGCTGGCCATGCGCCTGGCCGAGGTACGCAAGAACGGGTCTTTGGATTTTTTGCGGCCGGACGGCAAAACCCAGATTACGATCGAATATCATGACCGCATGCCTAAAAGGGTGGAAGCTATTGTCATCGCAGCACAGCACAGCCCGGATGTCTCCTATTCAGAGTTGAAAGAAGCTATCACAGAAGAAGTAATCAAGAAAATAGTACCCAAGAAGCTGATCGACGGAGACACCAAATATTTTATCAATACAACGGGCCGTTTCGTAATCGGAGGACCCATGGGAGACGCGGGCCTGACCGGTCGAAAGATCATAGTGGATACATACGGCGGCCAGGGGAGTCACGGCGGAGGATGTTTTTCAGGTAAGGATCCCTCCAAGGTGGACAGAAGCGGCTCTTATATGGCAAGACACGTCGCCAAGAATATTGTGGCAGCCGGGCTGGCAACAAAATGTGAGGTCCAGATAGCATACTCCATTGGTGTTGCGCGGCCTGTTTCCGTGCTCGTTGACACGTACAGGACAGAGACGATTCCCAGAAAGCGGATTTGCGAGATAGTCAATGAAGTATTCGACCTTAGGCCGGCGCCCATCATCGAATACCTGAATCTGTTGCGACCCATTTACAAGAAGACCTCCTGCTACGGCCATTTCGGCAGGAGCGACCCTGACTTTACGTGGGAGCAGACCAATATGGCAGATCTTCTCGTTGAAAAGGCAGGGATAAAGAAACCCGGAAAGAAAGCGGCATCGAGCAAGAAAACCGGAACTCCCAGCCGTAGTTGAACGGGCACAGAGCAGAGAGCAGAGAGAAAAGGGCAGGGGGTTTGGTTCCTGCTTGCGCGGGTTTAAACCCAAGAACCTAGTGACCAATGACTAGTGACCAATGACTAGTGACCAATGACCAATGACCAATGACTAGTGACCAAATAGGAAAGGAAGATTCGAATGGAATATGACATTAAGGATGAAAAACTGGCAAAAGAGGGAAAACTGCGTATTGAATGGGCCAAGCAAAGCATGCCGGTTTTAGAAAGGATAGAGGCCCGATTTTCAAAGGAAAAGCCCCTTAAGGGGATACGCCTTGGGGCGTGCCTGCATGTGACCACCGAGACGGCCGCTCTCATGCAGACGCTCAAGGCAGGGGGGGCGAATATCAGGCTGTGTGCATCCAACCCTTTAAGCACCCAGGATGATGTGGCCGCCTCGCTGGCAAAGCATGACAAAATTCCCGTCTTTGCCGTCAAAGGAGAAAACAATAAGACCTATTACAACCATATTAATGCGGTGATCGACCTGAAGCCCATGTACACCATGGATGACGGGGCCGATCTCGTCTCTACACTTCACTCGAAGCGCAAAAAATTCTTGGAGTTTGTGCGCGGCGGCACTGAAGAGACCACCACCGGGATCATCCGCCTCAGGAGTATGGCCGAGGCAGGCGTGCTCAAATACCCCATCATCGCAGTAAACGACGCCAACACCAAACACCTCTTTGACAATAGATACGGCACGGGTCAAAGTACCATAGACGGCATTATCCGGGCCACCAATCGCCTCCTTGCAGGCTCCCGATTTGTGGTTTGCGGCTATGGCTGGTGCGGCAGGGGTGTGGCCATGCGGGCCCGAGGTATGGGCGCCAATGTCATTGTAACAGAGGTAGATCCGCTAAGGGCGCTTGAGGCGGTCATGGACGGTTTTTCGGTAATGCCTATCAAAGAGGCCGCCAAAATCGGCGACATATTCTGCACTGTGACCGGTGATATTAATGTGATCGGCAAACCACATTTCAAGGTCATGAAGGACGGAGCGATCGTTTGTAATTCAGGCCACTTCAACGTAGAACTTGACCTGCCGGCACTTCAGACTCTTGCCACGAGCAAACGGCAAATCCGGGCCTTCACAATGGAATACACCCTGAAAAACGGCAAAAGGATCAATGTGCTGGGAGAAGGCCGCCTGATAAACCTTGCGGCGGCAGAGGGACATCCTTCAAGCGTCATGGATATGAGCTTTGCCAACCAGGCCCTTTGCGTCGAGTATATGGTAAAGAGGAGAAGAACGCTTTCCGTTGAGGTCTATCCGGTACCGGCAGCGATCGACAAGATGATCGCCAAGGAAAAACTGGCCGCCATGAACATCTCCATCGATACCCTCACAAAAGAGCAGAAAAAATATCTTGCCTCCTGGGACATGGGGACTTGATCAACCCGGACAAGCCGGAACCAAACAAGGATTGGTTTAAGCCTTGGAAAATAAAATCAAATCTAACTCGAACAAGTGCCTAAAGTGAACTAAAGTTGAAAGTGCCTAAAGTTAAGGAATGCGCTTTCAGCGCAACCTGTTCTTAAGACTGACCACGCCAAACCTGCCCGCCATTGCCATGTGTGCGGCATTGTAGCTGCCCGGCAAGCCAGGCATCGGCAGGCGGGGGCGTGCACATTAACTTTAGCTCACTTTAGGCACTTTAGCTCACTGCGAGCCCTTAGTTGCGGTTTATCCCAGTCAGGGGCTTGATTCGCCACTAGTAATGTGTTAGCAAGAGCCGAATGGCGCCTCATGCCATTTCCGATTGACTTCACAAAGCTTTCAATAGCCCGCATTTTGGTGGAAAGGAGCCTCGGTAATGAAAGAGACTAACAGGTATGTCTATTTTTTTGGTGGTGGAAAGGCTGACGGCGACACGTCCATGAAAAACCTCTTGGGCGGCAAGGGGGCAAACATAGCAGAAATGGTTAACCTTGGATTGCCTGTGCCTCCCGGATTCACTATCACTACGGACGCCTGCAACGAATACTACAACAGGAAGCGCAAATATCCCCCCGGCCTCAAAGAAGAGGTCGAAGCCAATCTGGCAAAAGTGGAACAATTGATGAAACAAGATTTTGGAGACCCGGACAATCCTCTCCTTTTTGGTATCCGCTCGGGCGCCCGTGCTTCGATGCCTGGGATGATGGAAACGGTACTCAATGTAGGACTTACGACCAAGACGATTCCCGGTCTGATCGCAAAAACCGGCGACCCCCGTTTTGTATACGACGCCTATCGCCGCTTGATTGCCATGTACTCTGACGTGGTCATGGAAAAGGCAGCAGGTCTTGAGCCTCAAGAGGGCAAGGGGATCAGGGCACAGTTGGAGGGCCTGATAAAAGAGGTCAAACACAAAAAAAGCTATAAATCAGATCTGGATCTTACGGCAGAAGACTGGAAAGCCTTGTGCGTTGAATTCAAGAAGACCGTAAAAAAGGTGATCGGCAAGCCCTTCCCGGACGACCCCATGAAACAACTCTGGGGAGCGATCGATGCTGTTTTTCTCTCATGGTTCGGCAAGCGGGCCATGGCCTACCGTCGCATTGAAAAACTCCCCGATGATTGGGGAACGGCCGTAAACGTGCAAATCATGGTCTTTGGAAATATGGGAGATGATAGCGCAACTGGTGTGGCCTTCACCCGCAACCCCGCCACAGGTGATAACAAGTTTTACGGAGAATGGTTGATCAATGCCCAGGGAGAAGACGTGGTGGCCGGTATACGCACCCCTTTTGCGATCAATGAGGTATCAAAGGTGGCTACAAACCGGCACCTGCCGACACTTCAAAAGGCCATGCCTCAGCTTTACAAACAGCTGGACGGGTTTAGGGACAAGCTCGACACCCATTACACGGACATGCAGGATATCGAGTTTACGATTCAGCACGGCATACTTTACATGCTCCAGACCCGGGTCGGGAAACGAAACGGTCCGGCCGCTATCAAGATGGCGGTTGATATGGTCAAGGAGGGCCTTATTTCAAAGGAGACGGCCGTGGCCCGCGTAAGGCCGGAGCAACTAGACGAGCTTCTCCACCCCATGATAGACATCAATGCGGAGAAAACAGCAACCAAACTCGGCGCGGGACTTCCGGCCGGCCCCGGCGGAGCCGTCGGCCAGATTGTGCTGACAGCAGACAAGGCAGAAGACCTCGGTACAAAGGGTGAAAAGGTGATCCTGGTCCGGGATGAGACCTCCCCGGAGGATGTCCACGGCATGAAACCCGCACAGGCAATCTTGACATCCAAGGGCGGTATGACGAGCCACGCTGCTTTGGTTGCAAGGGGTTGGGGCAAATGCTGTATCGTCGGCTGCAGTGATATCACCGGTATTGATCTTAAGAAAAAGACCGTGAGTTTCCATGGCAAGGTTTTAAAGGAAGGTGACTGGGTCAGCATGAACGGCACCAAAGGGGTTGTTTATGAGGGCAAGATCCCACTGGTGGCCACAGGCCCTGAGAAGAACCCCAGCTACAAGAAACTGATGACATGGGCCGATCAGATACGACACCTCAAGGTCCGCACCAATGCCGACACGCCTGAAGACGCCGAGACCGCCATCGCATTGGGTGCCGAGGGGATCGGTTTGGCCAGAACCGAGCACATGTTTTTTGGCGATCGAATCTGGGCCATGCGAGAAATGATCATGGCCAATGATGTCAAGGGCCGCGAAAAGGCCCTGGCCAAGCTGTTGCCAATGCAGCGCAAGGACTTCTACGGAATTTTCAAGGCTATGAAGGGGCGGCCTGTAACCATCAGGCTGTTAGATCCGCCGCTGCACGAGTTTGTGCCGCATGAAAAGCCCATGCAGAAAGAGATGGCAGCCCGCCTCGGCGTTTCGGCCAAGGATGTGGCCGTAAAAGTCGACTTTCTATCCGAGTTCAACCCCATGCTCGGCCACCGTGGCTGCCGGCTGGGGATCACCTATCCGGAAATTACGGCCATGCAAGCCCGGGCCATCTTTGAGGCTGTGGCCAAGTGCCGCAAGGAGAAGATCAGGGTCTTACCGGAGATCATGGTGCCGCTGGTGGGAACCATGGAAGAATTCAAAGACCAGAAGGAGATTATCGACAGCGTGGCTCAGGAGGTCATGAAAAAAGAGAAATTGAAGTTCAAATACATGGTAGGCACCATGATCGAAATTCCACGGGCTGCCCTGGTTGCGGATCAGATTGCTCAAGATGCCGAATTCTTCTCGTTCGGCACAAACGATCTGACCCAGATGACCTTTGGATATTCCAGGGATGATGCAGGTACTTTTCTGCCGGACTACGTGGGGAAAAAGATCCTGCCCGATGACCCGTTTCAGGCTATTGACCAGGGAGGCGTCGGGGAGCTTATGGAAATCGGGGTCGAACGGGGCCGTTCCACACGCAAGGACCTGAAAATCGGAATCTGCGGAGAGCATGGAGGGGAACCGAGTTCGGTAGGCTTTTGCCACCGGGTAGTTCTCGATTATGTAAGCTGTTCGCCTTTCCGGGTGCCTATTGCCAGGCTGGCTGCCGCACACGCAGCTCTGGCTGAGAAGAAAAAATAGCAATTTTGCAGGGAAAAACGCAGTGGGCAAGAAACACCTGGTCACTTTGTCCATCTGCAACGTGCTTTGCCGGCTAGAGCATCGGAAGCTGACGGGTGTTAATGATATCAAGAAACTGCTTCAATGACTCTTTCCACGGCATGGGCTCATAGCCGCAGGACAGTGTGAAGGAAGTGGTGTCAAGCACAGAGCATGCCGGCCTCTTGGCAGGGCTGATAAATTCCCGGCTGGTGGTAGGTTCGATCTTGGTTGAGAGCCCCTTTAGTTTCAAGATCTCTTCTGCAAATTCAAACCAGCTAATGCCGCCTTGTGTTCGATCTGTGAGGTGATACACTCCGAATTTTCCCGAGCCGATCAATTGCATCACGCCTTGCGCAAGGTTTACTGTCCAGGTGGGGGAAGTGATCTGGTCCTGTACGACTCTCAAGGGCTCATTGTTTTTTGCAAGCCGCAGTATCGCATACACGAAGTTGTTGCCGTTCTTGCCGTACAGAGAACTTGTGCGGATGAGGTAGTAACGGTTCAGGATGGATTGGACGAATACCTCTCCGGCCTGCTTTGATTCTCCGTAGACACTGATCGGATTCGGTTCATCATCGGGCCGGTAAGGGCGGGTGTTTTTGCCGTCAAAAACATAGTCGGTGCTGAAGTGACAAAGTATGCTTCCGAATTCCTTGCAGGCAAGGGCCAATTGCTGAACCCCGTGGGCATTTACACGAAAGGCGGCCTCCCTGTGGGTCTCCGCATCGTCAACCAGGGTATAGGCTGCGCAGTTGATGATAATGTCCGGTCTGATTGTGCTCACAAATTCAAAGAGGCTCTCTTTGTTTGTGATGTCCACTTCATCTATGTCAAAGGAAAAGGTTTCATGCTCTGCTTTGACCAAGGGAATCAGGTCCTGGGCCAACATGCCTTTTGAGCCAGCAACAACGACCTTCATTACTTGCTCCAGAACCCTTTGCTTTCCTTGGCCAGTTTTTCTTTGAGCGGCTTCCACCACCATTCATTCGCCTTGTACCAGGAAACGGTCTGTTCCAGCCCTTCCTTGAAGGACACTGTCTGTTTCCAACTCAATTCTCCTTTGATTTTCTTGTTGTCCAAGGCGTAGCGAAGGTCGTGTCCGGGGCGGTCTGCGACAAATCTGAGATTAGATTCCTCCTTGCCGAACAGGGCCAGGACATCTTGCGCTACATCGATGTTTCGTTTTTCCGCCTCACCGCCCACATTGTATGCTTCGCCCGGTTTTGCCTTTTCCATTACCAGATCAATTGCACGGCAGGTATCCGCAACAAAGATCCAGTCCCGGACATTTAAACCTTTTCCGTAGATCGGCACAGGTTTGTCTTCCATAAGGTTTGTTATCATGAGAGGGATGAATTTTTCCGGATATTGATATGGGCCGTAGTTATTGGATGGACGCGCGATTACTGCGGGCAACCCGTATGTCTCAGAATATGATCGCACAAGGAGATCTGCTGCGGCCTTGGTGGCGGCATAGGGGGAGTTGGGGCAAAAAGGGTTTTCTTCTGAAAAGTATCCGTCTTGTCCAAGGGTGCCGTAGATTTCGTCCGTGGATATATGAACAAAGCGGAAAGAGGGGTCGCCTGACAGGATGTCCGTCCAGTATTGCCTGGCTACTTCCAGGAGCGCGTGAGTCCCCACTACATTTGTTTGAACAAAGGACTTGGCCTCCAGTATCGATCTGTCCACATGGGATTCTGCGGCAAAATGAACCAAGGCCTGAATACTGTCTTCTTGAAGCAGGGATCTTACCAGTGATTCATCATTGATGTCGCCGGGAATAAAACGATAATGCGAATCACCGTCTATATCCCTGAGATTGTCCATATTACCCGAATAGGTGAGCTTGTCCAGGTTGATGAGTTTATAGTCGGGATGGGCCGAGCGCATGTAATGGATAAAGTTTGAGCCGATGAAACCGCATCCACCCGTGATCAACAGCGTTTTTCCCAAATGATGAACACTCCTTTAATCTTAAACATTCACCGCAGGGGCAAAATAATCTGCGTCTTTGCAGTGAACCTTTTATTAAACCTCAACTACGTTATTGTCTCCGATCAGCAGGCGCAGGGCGCGGCTGTGGTTTTGCGGGTGGACCACTTTGGCTTCTCGGCCAACCAGGCTGTCCTCAAGCCTGGCGATGTTTTCGATGTGGCACTTGTCGAGGATCACCGAATGCTCGATGGCTGAATTGATTATGCGTGTTCCATGGCCGATCGTCGTATGAGGGCCGATGAAGGAATTGACTATCTCACACCGTTTTCCTATGACTACAGGGCCGCGGAGCCTGCTGTTGACGATCTTGGCTGTCTTTTCCATCCGTATGCGTCCGGAGACTTCGCTTTTGCTGTCCACCTTTCCTTGTATGTCGCGTTTGATATATTCATCCAGCACCACGGTGTTGGCTGCCAGGAAGTCATCCTTTTTCCCCGTGTCAAGCCACCAATCGGCAAGAATCTGTCCTTTTACTGATCCGCCTGAGTGCATCAACTCCTGAATGGCGTCCGTGATTTCAAGCTCTCCTCGACCACTCGGCCTGATTCGATCAATAGCCGCATGGATGCCGGCCGAGAAGAAATAAACCCCTACGAGTGCCAGGTTTGAAGGCGGGTTCTTCGGTTTTTCGACAAGCTTTGTAACTTCTCCCTTTTTGTTCAACACTGCCACGCCGAATGCCCGCGGGTTGTCCACCTCCTTGAGAAATATGAGCGCGTCAAGGCCGGCTGAATGAAAGTCCTCGACAAATTCCTTGATCCCCTGAGCCAGCAGGTTGTCGCCAAGATACATCACAAAGGGTGAGTCGCCGAGAAAAGGGCGGGCTATCTTGACGGCATGGGCCAGTCCCAGTGGTTGTTCTTGCGGGATGTAGTCGATTCGTACCCTCCAGCGGCTCCCCTTGCCGAGATATGAGCGCACGTCGTTTTGGGTTTCAGGGGAAACTACGACACCCACATCCTTGATGCCCGCCTCTTGAATATGGCGAAACACGTAGCCCAGGATCGGTTCATTGGCCACCGGAACAAGCTGCTTGGGCATCGTATGTGTGAGCGGCCTGAGTCTGGTTCCTTTTCCTCCTGAAAGCACCAAAGCCTTCATAGGATGAATCCTCATTGCCCCGAATGGTGAATTGTCAGGCTCGATCCAAAATTTCGTCCGCCAAGGCCAGGTAGTCGGCAGCTCCCGTGCTGGACGGCCTGAAAAAGACTACCGGCTTTCCGTAGTAAGCACTTTCGGCTATTGTAGTGTTGATTCTAATAACGGTGTCAAAGAGCTTTCCTTTGAACCGCTTGTCTGCCCTGAGATCTTCGAGTATCTTGTTTGAAACCCTTGTTCGCCGGTCAAAAAACGTGGCCGCAACGCCCATAATCCTTATGTCCGGATTGATTTCATCCTTTATGATGGAAATCGTCTCAACGAGCTCATCCATGGCGCCGTACGCATAGGGGTGCGTTTGGCATGGTATCAAGATATCGCTGGCAAAGGTGAGCACGTTCACAGTGAGAAGGGAAAGGCTTGGCGGTGTGTCCACCAGAACAAAATCGTATATATCTACTATCGGCGCCAGGACCTCGTTGAGGCGATTTTCCCGGCCCTGCTCGTTGGCAAGCTCTACCTCAAAACCCGACAGGTCTGCATTTGAAGGAATAAGATCGAGGCGCTTCCAGGGCGTCTGCAAGACAACAGACTGCGCCGGCACAGGTTCTGGCAACTTGATAATATCATAGACCGAAGTACCGTCTTTGCCTGGGCTGATACCGAGCCCCCTGGTGGCATTGAACTGCGGGTCCATGTCGACAATCAAGACCTTTTTCCCCTTGAGGCAAAGAGCCGCTCCCAAATTGAGAACGGTTACGGTCTTTCCTACACCGCCCTTTTCATTAACTACTGCAATAATCTGAGTTTTGCTTGTATCCATGAGGACCTCCGTTATTCGTCATTCGTGAATCGTTATTTGATAATCGTGATCCATCATTCGATTAACGATTTGGCTCGAGCTGCACTTCGTGTCCGATTCACGATTCGCGACATAAGACGGGCTGTGAGTTACACCAAGCCTTTCGACATCTCCGATCCTGTCCAAGGCAGCATTGAGCGACGATTCCATGGAAGCAAATTGCTTTTCCAATTCGTGTTTAACCATGCGTTTGTCCTGGATCAGGCTTCTGATGTCCAACAAACTGCCTGAAAAAGCCGTCATCCGCTCTATGAGCGCCTCATACAGCCTGCCGGATATGGCATCGACCAACTTGAAGAGATACTGATATTTCAGGTTCTCTTTATAGTCCAGGAGGTGGTCCGTTATGGACTGTTGAATCTCTTCCTTTATACTGTGCACACTATCTTCGAGCGACCGGATGGCACTTTCCAGTTCCTCTTTGACAGGCCTTTTGAACAACCTTTTTACGGCCTTCAAAGTCTTGTAAAATCCCAGCCTCAAGATCGCCTCGGTCTTGATTCTGGTCGTGTATCGCATGGTGCCGGCAAGGCGCGGAATTATCAACTGGGCATCACTCTTGACCAAAGCAATGTCAGGAGACCTGACGGTTTTGAACGGTCGTTGTGGGATGTTAATGCCCAGCTTTTTCGCGGTCTGTTGGTAATGATCAACTGCATCCTGGATCATCAAACTGTAGGGCCCGGATACCCCCTCAAAGACGTCTTCTATGCTTTTTTCTTCTTTGCGTATGAAATCGACCAGCTTGGGGTGGATCGATTCTGCTATGAAGCGGTTGGCAGCCTGTCGCAAGGATTGAAAGATGCGATACAGAGTAGGCAAGAACCCCGATGTCTCAAGGTCTTCTTCATAGTCTCTGGCCGACAAATCGTAGGTGTCGACAAAATGAACGATTTTCTGCACTATCTCACCGTATTGAAGATCAAAGAAGCGCTCCACCTCGGCCCCCAAGTCCTCTTTTAACTTGCCGGTCGTGCCGTCCAATGTATCCTTGATCACCACGGTTACCTGGTTGGAGGTCTGTTGCCTCCTGTCCATTTCAACGAATGCCTCTTGAACCTTTTCAGCATCCTTCAGCAAAAGCTCCTGGTTGATTTGGACCCAATCTCGCATGCCGTATGCAATGTTGGAAATCCGCTCCAGGTTACTCTCCAGAAGCAAGGCAAACCGATCCATGGATATCTTGTGAGTCACCTCCGTCAGGAACCTTACTGTTTCCTGGTCCGAAAAGGCGATCATGTCGGCGTCCTCCCGCCATTGTTCCAGCCGCAGGTTGTCTTTGCGGGAAAGGTCGTGCCCGGCTCCCTTTTCAGACTCGATGCTTTTGAAGAGGTTGTACAGGGCGGAAAAAGCAAACACACGATGAGAAGGAAAAATCATATTGATTTCCTCTTGCACCCTGCTGGCAAGCCTCCTTAAATCCGCCAGGCTGTCATGCTCACTAAGGTCGCAGTTCACAACAAAAAAGATGTTTCTCGTCAGTCCCATCTTTTTGATGAGTCTGAGAAATTTGATGTCTGCCTGCCGTATTCCGGTTCTGCTGCTCAACGCGTAGATGATGAGATGAGTCTGGATAAGGTAGTCTTGAATCATGGCAAGGTGCAGAGGGTTTGGAGAGTCGCTTCCTTGACAGTCGGCGATTTCAAGGTTTTCTCCAAAGGCTTCCGGGCCATCGAGTGTCAGATAGACATCCTTCAAATAGACTGCCATCGACTCATCGCCTACAAAATCCTTTTGCTTGTGAAAGTCTTGTGACTCAAATATGTGAATACCCTGCTCAAACGAGACGAGGTCTTTGACCCGGTCGTATCCTTTGAGGTACTCAAAAAGGAGCACGCTGTTTGGATCGCGGGCATCATCTGCGATGAGTTGATCGGTGTTCAGCTCGGAAAGGTCCTGTTGCAGCTGGAGGCGGTCCTTTTCACGATTTATGTCGAAATCGCCTCCGGCAACATCCGGTTGGGTCGAAGAAAAAAGGATCAGTGCATGGTCTATCTCGGCGTTTATTTCATCCCACGTCTTAAACTCAAGCCTTGCCCTCAAATCATGTCCGGGTCGCACCTTGGTTATGATAGATGTGACAACGCCCGCACCCCTCTTGAGATAGTCGCCTGCGAATAAGGAATTGATCAAGGTGCTCTTTCCCGACTTGATGGAACCTACCACCGCCACCCGGATCATTTCCTCGGTCAGTTGCCTTTCAATTCGAGCCGTCGTTGACTGCCACGGCTCAAGGGTGTCCGAAGAAAGGCCCCCAATGGATGAAGCTGTGCGGATAATGCGGCGAATATCCCGATTTATATCAAGCAGCTTGTTCTTAATGTCGTTATAGGTTTCCACGGCGTGTCATAGCTGGGAGTAAAGCGTTTCAGCAAAAGCTTTGTAATATGGTCTGGGTTTCACCCCCACCCACCCCCCTGCCCGCTCGTGCCTCGCAGTGGCAGGCGGGCGTCAAGGGGGAGGAGTTTAGGATTGGCAACCCTCAAGTCGACAGTATGGACCCAAAGCCTCCCCGTTCAATGGGAAGGGCAGAATTGGGGAAACGAAAAGATGATTGCGAAACGCTGCTTGTGCTGCAAACTAAAAAAATGGGATGATGAAAAGTGCCATCATCCCTCAGGTTTCGAAAACCGTATTGCAGAATTCTTTGACACAATCCAATATACAACAAAGATGATATTCCTGTCAATCCTTGTTAGTCGACAAACTTACGGTAACGGTCCGATCTGCGAGCATGTGGCCATATCCGCCCATCTCATTATCATACCAGCCGTACACGACCACCTTGGTCACGGGAATGTCAACCACGCTGCGGCCAAGGCATGCTCCAACCTCCTCTGAATACCCCTTGAGCCGTGACAGGTCAAAAGAGATGGTGGCCGTGCGGCTGTGGGTCTCCTGTCCTTCGATAATGGCCGTGGCCAAGGGGTGGCCGATAATGTCCGAAGATACGTTCTGCTCGTCGGAAAACTCAAGATAGCCGTTTTTGTCCCTCTTGGCGGCGTCTTTGTATATCTGATTGATCAGGCTCCGATTTATGGGCCCGTTGTCAGGGTTATCCTGAAGATCGATGACCAATATGATAAGCGAGCCCGTATTGACGGGTATGCGCACTGATTCGGCAATAAAGCCGATCTTTTTCATCTCGGGGATGACCAAGCCCAGGGCCTTTGCAGCCCCCGTAGTGGTTAAAATAATGTTGTTGAAAACGCTCCGGTTGCGTCGCAGGTCGGCGGCTCCTGCCTTGGGTGCTCGATCCAGCACCAGCTGTGAGGCCGTTACGGCATGCACGGTCGCCATGGAGGCGGTCAGTATACTTTGGAACCCGAAATAGTCCAGCAGAGGCTTGATCATGTGGGCCAGACAGTTTGTGGTGCAAGAAGCGTTTGAGATTATGCTGTGTTTGGCCGGATCATAGTCACTGTCATTGATGCCCATTACGGTGGTGACTGCGTCCTCGGGCATAGCGGCGGTCTTGTCCTTTATCTTGAACGGGGCCGACACGATCACCTTACGCGCCCCGGCGGCCAGGTGTCCGCGCACGGATCCTGCCGGTGCGTCCGGAGGCAGTGTTGGGTCCACAAATTTGCCGGTAGATTCAACCACGACATCAACACCGTGAGATTTCCACGGAATGTCCTTGGGATTACGAGACTCACGCAGGATCCTGACGGGGACGCCGTCGACCAGCATGGAGCCGGATTTTTCGTCCAAATTATGGATCGCGCGGCCTGCTTTGAATCCGTGCAGGTAATTATGCAAGGTTCCGTATGTGGAGTCCTTTTCGATAAACCCGGCCACGTCCTCAAGGCCCGTGCCGACATCACGGCCGATATTGACCACAATTTCGGCAAAGCTTTTTCTCGCCACGTGCTGCCAGATGGAAAGTTTTGCAATACGCCCCAAGCCGTTGATTCCAAGGTTTCCGTGCTTCATTGTCTCATCCCTCCTAATGTGTCCATTCGTTTCCGAATGGACACCAGTGCTAGTTTAGTTATCTACATCATGTTTGCCCTTGTAAACAAAACCGTTCCGGCCATCGATACTCAAAAAATCTCCACATCGGATGCTGTGTCCGTTTATGACGCAATATCCTGCTTTTTCATAAACCATTAGCTTGGAACAGCCGACCACGCATGTTTTTTCCAGTTGGTGAGCAACGATGGACGCATGTGAAGTAGCTCCACCCCTGCTGGTCAAGAGCCCGTCTGCGGCAGATATCTCTCTTATGTCGTCAGGAACAGTATCAAACCGGACGAGGATGAGCGGTGCGTCCGGTTCTTGGCTGCGGAAACGGCCAATGTCATCGAGTGAGAAGACAGCCCTTCCACAAAGGGCGCCGCCGCTTACGCCGATCCCCTTGGCCAGAAGCGCGTCCTTGAGCCTGGAAGAGGAGGCGAAAGCGGGGTAACGCTTTCCGTGACGGATAACCATGTCACGAGATTGCAGCAGATATAGCTTGTCTGCGGTCGGCCCTTCAAAGGTAAACTCCATTTCCTGGGCACTCCATCCTTTTTCATAGACAAGGAGTTTGGCTACTTTACGCAAGCCGTTGAAAATCTCCGGGAATGATTGTTCCAGGGCATGATCTTGGTCTCGCCCTTCCGCCGTTTTTTGCTCCAGTGAAATGGAATCGGTCCTGACCAAGCCGGACACCACATCTTCGCCCTGGTTGTTCGTGGTATAGTCGCCCCATAAGGCGACTTTGTCGAGGGATGCGTGCGGATTGTGTGTGAAAACGACACCGGAGCCGGCCTGCTCGTTGAGATTGCCGTAGACCATGTTTTGAACGATCACCGCTGTGCCCCAATCATCCGATATTCCCATGATGTCACGGTAGGTATCGGCCTTGTCTGAATTCCACGAATAAGACACCTGTCGAATAGCCTGAAACAGTTGTTCATAGGGGTCGTCGGCAAGGATAACATCCGCATCAGACAGGCTTTGCCGGTAGGCCAAGGCGACCTGTCGCATCTGCTCCGGGGTAAATTCCCTTTTTCGCTCCACGCCTGCCCTTGCCTTGTAATCGTTCATGATGCCGTCGAACACATCCCGTTCCATGTTGTAAGACATACCCCATGACTGGAGGAAACGCCGGTAGTTATCCCAGACAAACCACGGCTTGCCGGTTCTCTTGATATGGCCCTCAAGAATGGTTTCATTAAGCCCCACATTGAGAAAGGTATTCATCATGCCCGGCAGGGAAATCGCAGCTCCACTGCGAACCGATAAGAGCAACGGATTGGCTGAATCACCGAATCGCCTGCGGGTTTCTTTTTCCAACCATCTGATTTGTAAAAGAATCTTTTCCCTAAGGTCCTCATCTGCTTGTCTGAAGGAACTGATTGCCGTAAGACACCTGAATACTTCTGTTGCAATGATGAATCCATGCGGCACGGACAACTTCAGTGCAGCCATCCTGACAAGGTTGTGCCCCTTGCTGCCAAGCGATATGGGGTCCTTGATCGAATGCAGAGGCCTTTGAATCGCCGACAGAGACCTTCCCGGGTCATAACTCAATAGAAGATCCAGGTTTTCACGGCTGAGTTCCTCGGACTGACACGACAGGGTATAAATGACCTTGCTGACAAAGTTGTCCAGATATTGAAAGCCAAAAGTGGTTGCGACGATATCTCGGAAAAAGGTTTCTGAGACCTTGTTTATGACTTCTTCGGAAATATCTGCGCCTTTGTTCACGCCGTATTTGGGCAGAAGCCTTTCGGAGCCCAACTGCCGAATAATCATTCCCAGATTGTTTTTATAAATCCTGGTGTAATGGGCACTAAGTATATGTTGCTCGGCCCGCGAAAACTCTCTGAAGATATCCAAATACTGGGTTGAAGAAAAACGCCTGACTTCCAGGGCACGTGTCAGCAGGTTCAAGCAATCCTCCAGGGGTTTGACCGCTATTCCGTCAAGCTCCATGGCCTGGACAAGCAGATGCATGCAGTCGGCAATTTGAAAAAAGGTGGTCCGGGTCAAAAACTTGAGATTCATGGAGCCGATGAGTTTTTCAAAAAGGACATTTGCCAGGTTTTCCAGGCGGAATGTAAAGCCGAGCGCGTCGAACTTTCGTTCATGATAGGTCCCGTACATGGAGGGGATGTCGGCCGCAATATGCCGCTTGCGGTAGATGTCTTCGGAAATCTCAAATTGTTTTGGACACAGGATGATCAGCTTGAGGAGCTTCAGATAGTCGAGTATGCCTTGCAGGCGAGTGAGCAGGTCAGGACTTTTGATCGCCTTTTTCAGGCGATCGGTTTTGGGGAGCCCCTTGAGTGCCGCTTCATTTATCAGGGTGTCTGTTTCGAAATGGAACAGGTTATACTTCTGATCAAGGAGCTTTAAAAAGCGGACCAGAATAATGACTCGTTCTCTGTCGACTCTCAGTTCGTCGGAAATCCCGGACAGATGGCCTCTGAGTGCGGCCATGTCAAGATCCAAGAGTCGCCGGGCATCGTCAATGCCTGCTTGTTCAAACATGTGATTGACCAGCTTGTGGACCCCGTCCACGTATGGCCCGGCCTCCTTGATCTCATCCAAAACCCCGGAGGGGACATAAGGGGCAAGCGGCTCTTTGTCCTTGTCGCGCCAAAAATCTATAATCCCGAAGGTAAAATCTATGAGGAGGTTGTTGCTTTCCACGTGGGACTGTTTTCGAAGAAAGTGGATTAGGATGTCTCTGCGGTTTGAAAGCTCATCGATCTCGGTTGAGACGTCTCTGATTTCGCCTTCGGCATTTATTTCATTGAAATAGACCGGAAACAGTTTGCCAAACTGTTTGGCCAGGTTGTAAACAGGAGCAATATTGCCGTTTAGGAATAGACTGATCTCTTTTTGAAAAAGATCTGTATCCTTAATATAGAGGCCGCCAAGTCTCAGGTTTATGATAAGGGCGGCGATCAGCCTCTTGCTCAAGGCCGGATTGTTTCTAATCAGATTAAGCCATGCCTTTACGTTCGTCAGGTGGGCCGGATTTGCCCTCACTTTCCACTCGGCGGTCGCGCCCTTCAATTCCGGATACTGAAACCCTAAGGCGATGGCGTGTTGGATAAATAAGTCCACCATATCGCTGTCACTGCTTTTGAGTACTTCACTACCTATGTTTTCCAGGGCGTGAAGGGCTGCCTCCGGAAATTTTCGCACGCTTTGTTTCAGGGCTTCAAAGGTCTTTTCGAGGAGTTCTTCTACGTTTTCAACCTCTTTGGTGTGAATTATTGCACCAAGGCAACGATTCAGCTCACCCAGCGAATCTTCATGTATGGAGGCGAGGCCCCTGGTTTCCAGGATTTTAAGCAGGCTCCGAAGGGTCTTGCTAAGGGCCTCACGGGTATCGGTTTCAAGCTGTGCGATCCTTTGCGGCATCTGTTTATACGATCTTACAATATCAACATAGCTGGGCAGCGCCAGGAGCTCGTTTAATTCGAGCTTCGGGGCTCTTTTCCCGTCGAAGTGGTTCAGCCTTTGGGTGAATTTACGAAGGTGGGCATGAGAAATATCCTGAAAAAGACCTTCGTAGGAGGATTCCGGGTGAGGTTTTTTACCGTCGGCGGCAAACCACTCTACAGGGTCATCCTGGGTGAGCCAGTACTGGTAGGATGCCTTGAGTGTCCTGCGAAACAAGCGGTTAAAACGGGGGTAATCGAATTCATCTTGAGGCAATCGAGATGCGAGTCTTCCGATTCGCTTGATCTGGTAATAGCCGCTGGACAAAAGGAAAAATTGCTCATCAGGCAAGCCGGCCAAGCGCTCGAAAAGCTCGGATAGGATCGGCATACAGTCACTGAGCCTACTTTTCCCCTCATTTACGATTTTCTCAACAAAGTATACGATATTGTCCAGGGCTGCGGCATGCACTGACTGCTCAGATGAGAGGTCGAGGGCGTCGAGCCATTCATTGAAGATGATTTGAATGACCTGTAGTCCTTTTGGATGTTCATAATAGACGGAGAAATTTCTCAGGGCGTAGTTGCGCATTTCCCGGACTACATAAGCCCAGTTCTTGAAAGGATGATTCAATTCGCACATGAATGCTTGAGTCTGCTGAAGGAGGCCGGGAAGAGTCTCAAAGGCCTCTTTGAGAGGCAGGTACTTGGCGTCAATGATGACGGCGCTATCTGTTTCTTCCAAGTTGACCTGGAGGGCCTTTGAGCTCAACCCTGTCGCTGCGGCAGTTCTTGTTGAACAAGTCTCCTTGGTGGGTGTGTCTTGCATAAGATCCGGTTCGAAGAAGGTTCTGGCTCAAGCAACTATGGGAACGGCGGGCGGTAAAAAATTCTTATATTACAGCGTGTTAAAAGCAGCAATCCTCTTTTTAAGCTATGGTCCCTTTTCTTGTTTTTGTCAAGGGGAAAAACAGGTCGAGCTCGTTTTTGGCTTGATCTTTCAGCCTGTTGCAAATATTGTCCTTTTTAACCGTATTCGTGGTAACTGGTCAGTCTAAAGTTCGCATAATTACCTGAAATTATTAGCAGCTAATCCCCCCCTTTCCTAAAGGGGGTTAGGGGGGATTTTTGCGCAACTTCCTGAAATCCCCCTAAATCCCCCTTTAAAAAAAGGGGGACTTAACGGCGTGTTTCCGAGAACTTTGGACTCTCAAGGTGGTAAGGAAAAGCGCATCCGGTATCAGAGCCCGTTATGATAGTCCTTGGAATAGAAACTTCTTGTGACGAGACGGCTGCCGCCGTGGTCTCCGGCGACAATATCATCTTGTCAAATGTAGTGTGGTCTCAGGTGGCGACCCATCATCCTTACGGCGGCGTCGTGCCGGAACTGGCCTCTCGAAAACATATAGAAAAAATCATACCGGTGGTTGAAGAGGCCTTGCTGCGCGCCGAGGTGAACTCAAGCGGCCTTGATGGTGTTGCCGTCACCTGTGGTCCGGGTTTGGTGGGAGCACTTTTGGTGGGAGTATCCTTTGCCAAGGCCTTCGCCTATGCCACGGGGCTGCCACTGACGGGGGTTGACCACCTGGAGGGGCACGTGACTGCAGTTTACCTGGAACCCGACCCGCCGCCATTCCCGTTTGTGGCGCTTTTGGCCTCCGGGGGGCATACCAACCTTTACTATGTACTCGGGCCCACTCGTCTTGAACGTATGGGCCAAACCAGAGACGATGCTGCGGGCGAGGCCTTTGACAAGGTGGCAAAGATCCTTGGCCTGGGATATCCTGGGGGGATGGTTATCGACAAGCTGGCCAGGGATGGGGATCCGGAGCGGATCCGCTTTCCCAGGGCGCTGCTCGATAAGACAGGATTTGATTTCAGTTTTAGCGGCATCAAGACTGCTGTTGCCCGCTATGTACAAAGACAACAAGATGGAGCTTCCGTAAGCCTTCAGGACATTGCAGCAGGATTTCAAGAAGCTGTTGTTGACGTGCTGGTTCAAAAGGCGATATCGGCAGTTGAGGCGAAAAGATGTGAGCACCTGGTTGTTGTAGGGGGTGTGGCCTCCAACAGCAGATTGCGCGCGCGTATCAGGCAAGAGGCCTTGCGGCCTGGCGTCTCGGTCCACATCCCGAGGCACGAGCTTTGCACCGATAATGCGGCAATGATCGCCGCCATGGGCCACTATCATCTCTCTGCCGGGAAAAGCTCATCTCTTGATCTGGATGTGTACTCTAAGGCGTCTATGCCTTACATGATGATATGAGTTGCCCGCCTTTCCCTGACGGGGAGATTTTGACGCTGTTGAAAAATATGATGAAGCAGTCAAAAGGAACAAAAGATGCCGTTTCTGGATGAACACTAAATAGCCCTACTACCATATATTGCGTTTTTTTGCAGCAAGACCACAATATATACTTGACATCCTCCGTACATCATGGTATCCGTTAAAAAAGAAATAGATCCCAACAAGGTGTTTCGGCTCTGAGGATCCCGCCATCATGTCCTCCAGAAAATGCAGGCACGCTTGTGTTGCAAGTATTGCGCCTCAGAGCCGAATCTTTACCGTGCTGCTCCCGCCACCCAAACAGAATACTCCCCAACCGGAAGAATGGCACGATATCTTTTGGATTAAAGTTTCCCTCCAGCCATGCCGATATAATAATCAGACAAGAAGGTGATAAAAAAGGCTTTTTCTTTGGAAACCATAGGAGAAGCAGATAGGAGCCGAAGACGATGTTCCGTGGAGCGTTGCCGGTATATTTGAGAGGTGTGTGGCAGTTCCCGAATATGTACCCTGTCACAAAGGAGGTAGATCATGTTTGAAGGGATCAATACTCTGGGAAAAATGAATCAAAACAACCTGGAACCTGTTCAAGGCCAGGCGGAAGTGGTTTACGAGTCTACACAGGATGTTGTTGAAGGGAAGGTAAACCCTGTAGAATCTGCTACTAACATGGCTGATGAATCGAGTTTAACTGACGAAGCCCTTTCGCAAAATAAACTCAACCGGAATTCAAGTGAAGGATGTATTATTGACATGTTGGGTTAGGCTATAGATGTTATTTTAGTCCCAACCCCCTTGTGGAACTATGAGTCATGGTCTTGCTCTGGTTCTCAAGGGTTTTTTTGTGTCCTTATTTGCCGTCATACTGTCTACTATTGCCGGCTCTACCCTATAAGGCATCCAAGTCGCCGCATTTCAGCTTCTCCTTTGATCCTTTTCGATTTTACAGTAAAATATCACCAAAAAATCGGCTTGTAAAGTTGCCGCCAATGTGTTAAAAAAGCTAGTTTACAAACTTCGCACGTTCTTGGACCATCTTTCCGGTGCTTTCGGGGCCATTGCCCTAAGAGTGGAGGGAGGGGAAGATAAGGACGGAGGCGCAACCAGACTAAAAGGAGGAGAGTATGTCTTATGTTACCATGAAAGAGTTGCTGGAGGCGGGTGTACATTTTGGTCACCAGACCAGACGATGGAACCCCAAGATGAAGCCCTATATCTTTGGTGCTCGCAATGCGATCTATATTATCGATCTCCAGCAGACGGTCAAGATGTTTAAAAA
>JABXJW010000581.1 GCA_013375395.1 Desulfobacterales bacterium | reverse complement strand
TGCTATTTGAGCCATACCAATACCAAGGTCTCTTACCGCCCAATAGCATAGTAAACTTCTTGCCGCAACCCGTTTGCGCTCTTTGCCTGGCACCCAAAGCTCGGCTGGCTCAACCTGCCCATTCAAAATCCTGCCAGTGCCTTTTTACCTTGCCCATGATTACGCAGTGGTAAGGTACGCAGTCAGGCGGGCCTTTATTGATCGGGAAACATGATTTTACGTTCATCAAAAATCCTGTGTACCTTCCCTCGTACATGAGACACGACATCACTGGGATCAAACCTTCCGCGAATAACGTTTAACAACTGCCATAATGTGAAACAGATGAAGGGCGCCGATAGGCTATAACCCATAAAACCTTTTTCGTTGCGGGCAAGTACTCCAAAGACGATCCCGCCTGCGGCGATCGTAAGGAAACAGGAGGCAAAATAGAGTTTCCTAAGACGAGCCCTTGACTTGCTGCGAACTCTTACTTCAAAGCGACTGTGGCATATCGGGCAGGTGAGATCTATTTTGTTGTATCCTTCCACGGGAACAGTAAAAGTTTCTCGCCATGTTCTATATTCAGTCAACGTAACCCTTCCCCGACCTCGGTTTTGATAAATCTCTTTTTCAATCGCACATCCCAATCTTATTGAAACCATATTCGGCGTTATTCTCCGCCTTTGCTTGGTCTCGTTTGTCTGTCCAGGTGGGTCACTTCTTATATGGCTATGGCACACGCCTGTTCCTTTCATGGCCTACTAAATGATGGTCTCGTAAAAAGTCCAAATTAGACGGCAAAGTAATCCGCCGAAGGCGGACCAAATTCAAGGCGCGCACCTC
>JABXJW010000580.1 GCA_013375395.1 Desulfobacterales bacterium | reverse complement strand
TTCTGGATGATCAGGGTGATCCAGTTGCTCGCTACAGTCAGGGCCTCGTCCATGGTCGCCATCTGGGCCCGGACCGCTAACCCTGTTCCCATGATCGCCAGGCAGACGATCAGGATTATCAATATTAATCTTTTCATGATCGTCACCTCCTGATTATTGCAGCGTTACAAGGACCAGTATCTGCCCCTTCTGGCCTTTTTCCAGTCCTTGCATGGCCTTTCCTAAGATAGCGCCCTGGGCGCGCCCATAATCCATGGCCTTCATGGCATAGCCCGGTGTACCAGAGGTGGTCAGCAGATCCCCTGGCTCCACACCAGCTTCGGTGGCATCCACGTTGCAGTACACCCGGCCTGCCAGGGCAACGTCATAGTCAAACTGACCTGCCCCCAGGCGGACACCAGAGCCTGTTCCATTGGCCCCGGCCACAATTCCGGCAACCTTGGTGTCGTAGGGTTTGCCACCCACTGTTAATTTACCGGGATTATCTGGGTCAATAATCAGTACTGATCCAGGACTGATCTCCTTCTTATGCGAAACATCAAACCCTTCTGCATAGTCAAGGCCTGTACCTAGCTCCATAACGGTATCGCCAGTGCTGCGATCCCGGATCCTGACGTTCCCTCGAAAATCAGCGGCATAGCCATTTAGTCCACCATAGGCGTATATCCCGATGCCATTTGTGTTAGATGCAGTGAAGTAGCCGCCATAGCCATCGGTGCTTAAGCTTGTCCCGTAGACGCCGGAGTTGGCGCCAGTGGAGGCGCTGGCATATCCATAGACGCCGTGGCCATCGGTGCTGGTGCTCGCCCCGTAGACACCGTAGGTAGTCCC
>JABXJW010000178.1 GCA_013375395.1 Desulfobacterales bacterium | reverse complement strand
CGAGTCAAATCAAGGGATTGCGCGGAGACGTACATTGGTACGTCGCACAAGCGATCCCGCAGATTGACGCCGAGATTCCGGAAAAGGGCCATTTATGGATGGAAACTATCTAGTGTCCATACAAAAAGTCTGAGTCAGCCAATATGGATTACTTTCCTGAAACGTTCCAGCAGCGCACCTTGTGCCTTTTGCCTGCTTCGTAAAAGCCGATCTCCCCTTTTCGACAACGGTCTTCGGCCATAGGACATCTTCCCTGGAACTTGCAGCCGGGCGGCGGGTTGAACGGGCTCGGCACGTCACCGGAAAGCGCTTTGCGTTCATGCCTGCCATCCGGATCAGGCCCCGGTGCGGCTGAAAGTAACGCCAGGGTGTAAGGATGAAGGGGATTTTCGTAAAGTTCCTCTGCCGGGGCATACTCCATGATCCGGCCCAAGTACATGACGGCAACTGTATCGCTAATGTAGCCGACCACATTCAGGTCGTGGGCGATAAAGAGATAGCTCAGGGCGAGCTGAGCCTGTAATTCTTTTAGAAGATTAATGATCTGTGCCTGGATCGAAACATCGAGCGCGGATACCGGCTCGTCACACACAATCAAGGAGGGCTCCACGCTCAACGCTCGCGCTATGCCGATTCGTTGACGCTGCCCCCCGCTGAATTCATGTGGGTAACGGTCGGCTGACCCCGCTGCAATGCCCACCATCTCAAGCAACGCCTCCACACGCTTTTTGCGCTCGCCACGCTCTATCACACTGCTTGCCCGCAGGCCTTCATCAATTGATGCCCCTATGGTCATGCGGGGATTAAGGGAGCCGAAGGGGTCCTGGAAGATAATCTGCATCTCTTTTCGCAAGGGCTTCATCTCATGCCGGGACAGACCGCTGATATCCTTTCTGCGATATACGATCTTTCCATCATCCGGCTCAAGGAGCTTAAGCACAGCCCTGCCGACGGTCGATTTTCCGCACCCGCTCTCACCAACCAGACCGAGCGTCTTGCCACGCTCAATATCAAAATCCACCCCGTCAACAGCCTTGATCCAACCGATCACTCTTTGGAAAAAGCCCCTGTGGACCGGAAAGTACTTTTTTAACCCTTCGACCCTGAGCAGCGTGTTATTGGAATTGACTTCTACCACTTCTTGTCCTTACCTCAGCCCGAAAACCTTGCGCACGAACAGATCGCCTCTTCTTCCTCTTTCCGCATCACCATTGTTTACGCCTCCCACACTTGGCATTTAGTAGCGGAAGCGTTCACCTTTGACCGGCATTTCGCAGACAATGGCTTCACCATAGCCGCTTTTCATCACGCGGACAATGGCTAACCTCTTAAAAAACAGCCCTTGGTTGGCGTAGGCTCATTTCATGCAAAATAGGTATTATGTCCCGGAATTACAAAATACCTTGACACCCAAACCATTTAAGTGTATCAGAAGGTGTACGAGGAGGTGTATTATGCGAACTAACATTCTACTGGATGATGAGCTGGTAAGCGAGGCTTTTCAATATGCAAAAGTAAAGACGAAGAAGGAGCTGGTTCATCTGGCACTAAAGGAATTTGTCGAGAACCGGCGCCGCTTGAATCTCCTTGATCTTGAGGGCAAAATCGAGTTTGCAGAAGGTTACGACTATAAGAAGCTTCGGGAGGGAAAATGATACTGGTCGATACTTCCGTCCTGATCAATTTTTTCAAAGGCAATAAAAATGCGGCCACCCGAAGATTCAGGACGATTCTGGAGCAAAACATCCCTTTTGGGATCACTTCATTCATCTTTCAAGAGGTCTTGCAGGGCGCCAAAACGGAAAGGGAATATGAACGTCTGAGAAAATACCTAAGCACCCAGCGCTTTTATCATCCCAAAAGCCCACTGAATTCCTTCGAAGCAGCGGCAAGACTCTATTTCGAATGCCGGAAAAAAGGAATCACAATCAGGAGCACCATTGATTGCCTGGTCGCTCAGATCACAATCGAAAACAACCTGGCCCTACTTCACAATGACAGGGATTTTGAAGCCATGTCTGCGGTGGTTCCGTTGAATTTCTGTACCCTCGAATAGCGGCGGTTGCCCTTCCCCGGGGAGCGATCAGGCCAAGCTATCCAATTGATATTCAAATAATATAGTTCCCAAAATAGGCATTTTCAGGCCTTAGAATGCCATTTTCATGGGGACATTAATTTCGAGGATTCAATGGAAAAAACCACAATAAACCGGATAACGCCTTTGGAGCTTATGGAGATACTGTAGATCGATGATCATGTCTCCACTGCTTGAATCAAGCTTGACGGCTTCGTAAAAAGTCCAACTTCTGCGTTGCGCTGCATCCCCGCCCTGTTAAATTCTCGCTACGCGAGACGCCGAAGCCGATTTAACAGGGTAAATCGCTGCGGCGTACAATAAGTACGCCTCATTCCTCAGGATTGCGCCTGACTGCTTTAAAAGAGGTGCGCGCCTTGAATTTGGTCCGCCTTCGGCGGATTACTTTGCCGTCTAATTTGGACTTCTTACGAGACCATCAAGTTTACTCTTTTCTCATTTGCACTTTCTTATAGACATCTTTTCGATGACAGATACCCAGCACTCGTATCTCCGTCCTTACAACTTTGAATACAACATGGTAGTCCCCAACTCGAAGCTTCCAGTAACCTTTCAGTGTTCTCCTAAGAGGTCGGCCATAACGGTGAGGTTCAACCAGGAGGCGCTTTTCAATAGCCTTCTTGATGCGTTGTTTCATTTTATCATCCAACAGGGCTATACCGGTTTTCTTTACCTCCGGATGATAGGTTATGCTGAAAGACAACTCACTCACCCCAAACCTGTTGGTGGGTCAAACTCTTCTTCCCGTCGAACGTTTTGTCTCGTTGCTCTGCCCATTGAGCCAGCGCCATGTCCTCATAGGACTCCAGAGCTTCCTTTATCAACTCTCTCGCCGTCAAAGACAGAGAAATCCCTTCTTGTTGTGCTATCTTCCGGATCATGCCATATAGTGATTTATCCAAAACAACGTTGATTCGAGGATTTTTTGTGGGCATGGGAATCACCTCCCTTGATTTTTCTTGAGGTGTACCATATCCGTACCACCACTGTCAAGTCCAAGTCCGATCCCTGACCGCCGCCCCCTGCTCTGCGCTTACCGTGGGTTTTCTTATAAATCAAAAAGCCACCCAGAGATTCACTCCTGAGCGGCTTTTTTTTGCGGTTCACAATTTATGTTTTACGTTTCATGACCTCATGAAAAAACGATGAAGGCTATCCAAAATTCGAGGGAAGGAAAGGGAAAAAGATTTTCGACAACCCAAGAGCTTTTTGACGACCTTGGGATTTAACGAAGGAGGTCGATCAGACGGGATACCCAGTTTAGGAGAAGGGTGTCATGCCTGGCGATGAAGCAGCCACCGCTCTTTTCTTTCTCAATAGATCTACAGCACAATGGACTCTATTTGATCTACGTATTTGAAATGCTTATCCTTCGTCAAAAGCGCACCTCCCACTTCCATACAACATGCTGCGATCCACACGTCGTTGATGGGTATTTTGGTCACCTTTTTTGCCAGGGCTAAATAAATTATGGCGTATTTTCTAGCAACGTCGGCTGTCACGTCAATGATCTCAATCCGTAAACGACTGATGATCTGCCGCAGTTTTCTCTCATTAAATTGTTGCTTCTTTCCTTTCATGAATCCAAAAGTGAGTTCGCCAACAACAATAGATGGGATATAGATATATTCGCCATGAGCGGCTATCATATCCACAGTCTCGGGCACTCCCTCTGCATAGTCACAGTAAACGACAGTCATATTTTCTATCCAATAAAAAAGGGTATAACCTCCGACCAAAACCACGTTCGTATTTCGTCGGAGATTATGCCCTATCAGGAATGTGTCTTAAGAATCAATTATTTTTAGGTGAGCAGGAAGCGGTCGCGGAACTCACGCAGCACCTTGGTAACAGAAGAAATGGGGGGCGGGATAAGTTGGGATAATGGAAATAAATGAAAAATCATAACCGAATCGGGTTTTGAGTCGCCAGGTTCATTAAAAATTCTTCGCATGGCAGGCATAATATGTTTCTTATCTTTATGCGCTCTTTGCCCCGATACAGCAGACAGGTTTGTGCTTCAGGACGGCGAAAGAAACGCATGAACGTATGACCATTCCCACATTCCTTGACATTTAGTAACGGTTGATGTAAGCATTAAAGCACAACTGTTATCATGATAACAAGGAGGGACCCGTGATACGCACTCAAGTTCAACTTACCGAAGAGCAGGCCCGTTTACTCAGGGAACTCTCCCGAACCAACCGGGAGTCTATTGCATCCTTAATTCGTAGGGCAGTAAATCAGTTCCTTATGACCCGGAAGCCGGATCGATCTGCACTTTACCGTCAGGCTTCTACCATAGTAGGAAAATACGAGGCGGGCGCTCATGACATCTCTGTGGAACACGACCGCTATCTCGAGGAGGCTTTCAGGTCATGATTGTTTTTGCGGACACGTCCGCGCTTTTTGCACTCTTGGTCCGTGATGACTTAATGCACATCAGGGCCAAGGAAAACTTTGCATCCCTTGCCAAAACAGGGGTTCAACTCCTGACCAGTTCCTACATCCTGGTGGAAACTCTGGCCCTTTTGCAACGGCGTATTGGATTGGCTCCGGTTCATGATTTTAATGCAAAGATCCTCCCTCTCCTGGAAATAGTATGGGTAGACGCCGAGTGGCACGGCCGGGCCATACAGCGCCTCTTGACCCAAAACAATCGAAACCTAAGTCTTGTAGATTGTCTCAGTTTTGAAATTATGGAGGCACGAGAGATCACGGAAGCGTTCACCTTTGACCGGCATTTCGCAGACAATGGCTTCACCATAGCCGCTTTTCATCACGTGGACAATGGCTAACCTTTTGCTCAGCTTTCCCGGCATCATCTGGTTCGAGTTCACGAGGAAGGGATATGAATACAAAGCAAAGGAAAATGTATAATGAAAGAAGAGGAGTTAACCGATGAAACCTTCAAAAAAATTATCAGGTGTTCCACCTATGAATGATAAAGAACTGGAGGCGTTTTGGGAGAAAAATGAGCCGGAAGACTTTGAAGGGTGGCAAGAGGGGACTCTGAAATTCGTACGACCGCCCAAAAAGTTGATCCAATTGCGGCTTGATCCCGGGGACGTTAGAATAATCGGCAGAGAATCCAAGCGCTCGGGCATCGACAGAGCCAACTGGTGCGCTCATGGGTAAAAGAAAAGATAAGGCACATAGAAAAACAATGAGGCTACAGTGCTCCTTCAACTCCTGAGTCGCATTTAATCTCTATTTGGATTCCTGCTTTCCGCGAATCCGATATTCAGTGAAGAATGTAGACCTGACCCTCAGTCCCCTACGAACTGAATTTATTTCTGTCCAAGCTGAATCAGAAAAACCGGTACCGGCACCAGGCTTATCGATCGGCGTTCCAGGGAGTCTTGTTTTGTAATAACGGTTAATCGCCCCCCTTTGGGACTGATTTTTTTAAACCATTGAAACTCATCAGCAGACACCTTTTCTTGATATTTGACCTCGAAGAAATACAACTTGTTACCCTCTTTGGCTACGAAATCGATTTCCTTCTGACCCTGCCAATAAAAACAGTTCTGATAGCGCCGGAAGATGTGCATCCCTACGACTGACTCCACTAATTTCGACTTGTCCGGAGGATCGTTTAAAAATCTCCGGCATTCAGTAAAAAAATTGTCCCCTATCCCATTATTTTTTGCAGAAAAACAGTGAAAAATAAGCGGGTCTTGAAAATAGAGTTTCTTGTTTTTTCGGTACATCGGCAATTTCGAGGACAGGTCAATAAACGGAACAGCCCGTAAGACATACATCCTTTCCAGAATCTCAATATACTCCTGTACCGTAGCATGGGAGGCGATGCCGGATTCTCTGCTGAGTTTATACCAGCTAATTCCGGTAGAGATATGTGCCAAAACCCGGGACATTATTTGGTAAAGATTCCGTTCCAGTTTCCCTGCACGCCCGATGTCTCCTTCAATCCAACTCAAGTAGAGTTGATACACATAGGAAGAAATGTGGCCTCGGTTGAAAAACAAGTTTATGGAAAGAGGGAATCCACCGGTAATGAGATACTCCTCAAAACGGTGTAAAAGGAGGTCCTTGTGATAGATGAGACTGTCGATATCGGTCAATTCAATCGTGGGTTCCGTCAAATGGATGAACTCGGCAAATGTCATCGGTAGTTGCTCAAAATCGACTCTGGAGAGCTTTCCTCTTCGACCCGGCATCCGCTCGGCCCCTCCACGAATATCGATCAAATTGGAACCGGTCAGCAAGAGGGTTACATTTTTCAGCTTTCCCTCGTCCGATAGGGCCTTTACTCCTCGTTGCCACTGGCGCACAAATGATATCTCATCCAGGAAAATATACAACCGTTGCGGGTTGCCCGGTCTGACCTTTCTGAGATAGCAGTCTATCAATTCGTAGAGTTGATTGTAATCCTCAATCCTGTCCAATGAAAAATAGAAGACGTGTTTCTTAGGTATCTTCAATTCAAGCAAAAACCTTCGGATAAGCAATTTCATACTAGTGCTTTTTCCGATTTGCCGAGGTCCCCGGAGTGTTAGAATGGCATCTGTGTTTTCCGGAAAGTCTGACAGGATCGGGGGGATATACTGGTAGGTTTCCCGTTCGTAGTCCGCTATCTTCTCATCATCCAAAATAACTTCTTCACGGAACCACCAAGGATTCTGTTGTTGTAAAAGCTGGAATGATATTTCCATGACACCCCATAGTATTTATCATATACATAAAATATGCCTATAATTGTATCTGATATATACAATATTTCCGTATAAATGTAAAGACAAAATTACTAAAGAGGGCGTTAATTACCCGACACCACAGATAGGGCCAGCAATGTCGAGTAGAAAAAGTTCTCACGTGTTGTGTTTCGTGCGCTGATGATGCGTATCCAGCCATTTCGATCTGCATGCGCAACTATCAATACTTAACTTATGGGATTGTAAAGGGCGGTTCCAGGATGCAATGGCAACCAGAAGCTGCCATGAGTTTTCTTGGGGGAGATTCATGATGAAAGTGAGAGTGTCGTTGTCCTTGCGCTCTCGATATTCAAATGCGAGTCGGACGGAGTCGTGTGTCAATCGGACAGGGTCCAACTGTCAAATGTTGAGTCACGACCCCTCTGTTCCCCGAAAAATCCCCCTAAACCTGCCCGCCACCCGCCTGCCAATGCCTGGTACAGCAGACAGCTTCAACACCGGCACCCGCCTGCCAGCGCCACGCACGCCGGGTAGTCACAATGCCGGCACACATAGCAACGGCGGGCAGGTGTGTGGCAATGGCGGGCAGGTTGCCAACCAAGCCTGCACTCCAGCTGCCCGCTGTGCCGGGCGCTGGCAGGCGGGTCCCCCTTTAACAAAGGGGGACTTCTTGGACGAACGTGGCTCCCCCTCTTTGAAAAAGGGGGACAGGGGGGGATTTGGATGGTATTGCTAGGACCACGAATCCGCTAACCGCACAGGTACCAAAAAATTGGGTATTCCAGTTCCAATATTGACGGCTTCGTAAAAAGTCCA
>JABXJW010000579.1 GCA_013375395.1 Desulfobacterales bacterium | reverse complement strand
TAAACCATTTGATACAGCAGCTAAGGCACAAATGCATTGCCGAATGGAGCATAAAAAGGAATACGCCCGAAAAGACATAGAAAAGGTAGCGTAAAGGTAACTAAATGCTTACTGAGGAAGAGATGGATGCACTGCAACTGCATCCACTAAAACAGCACGGATCTACTCATCAGGAGGGTATTGACCCAATTCCCCCGCAGACTAAGGCAATTTGTTTTAACTTTGGGACTGCTGCTGTAGGGACAAAGCTAGCTCAAGTGTTAATACCATTTCCCGTTTCTGTAGTTAAAGTGAAAATTTATGGTGATACTGCTCCTACGGGGGCTTCTTTGATAGTGGATGTCAATAAAAATGGCACTACTATTTTCACAACTCAGGCTAACAGGCCAGAAATTGCCATCGGGGAGAACTCTGATGATTCGGAGCTTCCTGATGTAAGAGCCTTAGCCGAGGGAGATAGGCTAAGTATAGACATTGACCAGGTGGGTTCGACTATTCCTGGAGGAGATGACTTTCTAGTCACGGTGATAATATAAAGTGGCAACAAAAACTTGGACTTCCAAGGCAGACTGGGATAGTGGGACTCTGGACGACCTTTATTGTCATATTGGACTCGATGAGTTGGAAATTGCTTATGATATTCTGACAGGAAAAGCCACCTATATCTTCAATGCGGAGAGAATGGTCAACTGGAGTTCCTTCGGTTACAACAAGGTGAATTCGAGCACCATCTGGGGGGACGATTTCCGTGAAAATTCGCTATCTAGATATACTATCGTTGGCACCACACCCACATATAATGCTCCCAATCATTGGTTATGGTGTGGACCGGTT
>JABXJW010000177.1 GCA_013375395.1 Desulfobacterales bacterium | reverse complement strand
TCTGGCAAATATTTCCACTCGCGGCAGCTTGGAAGCCTTTTGAAACAGGGCTTCCGAAGAGATCAAGATACCGGGGCTGATGGCGCCGCCCAGATAGGCCCCTTCTGCCGAGATGCAGTCAAATGTCGTGGCGGTGCCGAAATCAACCACAACAAGACTTGTACGGTATTTGTGAAAGGCCGCAACTGCATTGACAATCCGATCCGCTCCAACTTCGCCGGGGTTGTCGTAGAGGATGGGCATCTCCTTGAATGTGGCGGCATCCACCCACAGCGGCTCGCAATTGAGGTGCTTCGTGCAAAAACCGTTCAGGATGTTTACCATGGGAGGCACCACGCAAGAGATTATAGTGCCGGAAACTGCCTCGACGGGTGCACCCTCAAAGGAAAACAGACTTTTGACCAACAGATGGAACTCATCTTCCGTCATATCCTTTTCGGTTCGCACGCGCCAGTTGTGGATGAGGTCTTTATCATCATAGACCCCGATTACGGTGTTCGTATTTCCTGCATCGATAACCAGAAGCATGGTACAACCGCATCAACCCTATTCAAACACCTCCACGGAAAAAACCTCAGGCTCTGCCCTGACCAGCGTGGTGTTCAGAGGGGGCCGGATCACAGCGGGGCGCAAGCAAGTGCCTGGTTTCAGGCCTTTGAGGTCCACATAGACCTTTATCCCGTCGCCCTGGGCCAACTTCTTCATTGTGTTGACCGGTCCACTGAGCAAGAGTTTAATCCGACCGGGCGTGATCTCATACCTGTAGCGGGCGCCTTTGGCCCGAACTCGGATATTCATCCATTCTTCAATAATCTTTTCCTTGATCGCGATCTCGACTTCAACCAGGCTGTCGTCTGCCGACTGAACATAGGGGTTATGATTCAGATTCAAAGCCGCCTTTTTCTTGGCAGACTCGGTTAGCCCTGCCAGATCAATGGGGGTAGTGCGCACTCTTGTTATATCTTCGAGCACGCTCGCAGGTCCGGTCAGCCGGATCGCAAGAGGCGTCGTCACCACCTTGGATACGACATAGCCCGGGGCCGGATCATTGTTCAACTCCGGCTCAACTGGGACCAGCTTTTCCATCCGTTTGTCGATGGATATGGTAAAAGAGGCCGGATGAACTTTAAGCACTGATACGCGCTGCGGCACATTGATTGTCTCAGGCAATGTTTTTATGAATAGCTGCCCCGGCTTGGCCGCAGCCATATCAATCAGGTGACATGGCTGTGAGTCCTTAAGGCTTTTGAGTATCCTTGAAGGACCTCGTAGGCGGACCTCCAGCACCGGTGGATCCCCTGCAATAAGAAGTTCTTGGGGAATGTCCGTGAAACTGACCGGTATGGCAAGTATGATTTCACGGTCCCTGCCGAAGTATAGTATGCCCCCTACAAAAAAAAGTATAAGTGCAGCGGCGACAGCAAATGGAAGCATACGAAGATGATTTCTCGGCTCGGTATTGTCAAACATAGTCATTGTCAAAGGAAATTCCTATACAATCGAGTTACTGATGGCATCGGCCAGCTTTAACGTGTGCTTTGTCTGTTCCACATCATGGACGCGTATTATGTGGGCACCATGCAAAGCTGCTGCTGCCACCGCAGCCTGTGTTCCCAGTTCTCGACGCTCGTCCCCGGAGCCTAATATCTTGGTTATGAATGATTTTCGCGAAGGCCCGATCAGAACCGGAACCCCAAGGGCGTGCAGCGCTGAAAGGTTCTTAATCAGGAGCAAGTTATGTGCAACCGTCTTGCCGAAACCTATCCCCGGGTCCACTATGATCTTGGTGCGGTCGATGCCGGCCTGTTCGGCCTTTTGGACGGCATCTGCCAAAAAGGTCCTGACCTCCTCTACCACGTCTTCATAATGGGGTTCAAGCTGCATGCTCTTTGGTGTGCCTTTCATGTGCATCAAGACGACGGGCACGCCTGACTCTGCAACCACACCAGCCATGGCCGGATCAAGCTTGAGCGCTCCTGTATCATTAACCATGGAAGCACCCACGGCAATGGCATGTCTTGCCACTTCGGCTTTGTTGGTGTCAATCGATATTGGAACCGAAAGGCGACCGGCAAGTTCTTCAATAACAGGGACTACGCGCCGGATCTCATCTGCTGCCGGTACCGGCTCTGAAAATGGGCGCGATGATTCACCTCCAACGTCAATAATATCCGCACCTGCTGCTGCCAGAGCCTCCCCTTGAGCTTCGGCATCCTCCTTATCAAAGAAAAGACCGCCGTCCGAGAAGGAATCAGGCGTTACATTCAGAATGCCCATAATCAGAGTGCGTGTCCCCAGGTTCAGCCGAAAAGGACCGCAATGAAGATCAAAAGCCGATGCGTTATTCATGGGCTTTTACCACTGGATCTAGCTTGGAAGCGGCCTGAGCTGCTGGGCCGTATGTTCCTTGCTTTCGCCTTGTGTTTCGCTTTTGGTCTCTTCTTTCTTCGACTCAGGGGCCACGGGAACATTCCCTTCTATAATGGCCTTGACATCGTTTTCTCCCAATGTTTCTTTCTCAAGCAAGGCCTGTGCCAAGGTATGAAGGGTATCCATATTATTCTGAAGGATATTTTTTGCCTTGCCATGGGCCTCTGAAACGAACCGCTTAATCTCTTTGTCGATAAGCACCGCCGTCTCTTCACTGTAGTCCCGATGTTGAGCAAACTCTCTGCCAAGAAAGATCTGCTCCTCTTTCTGGCCAAAGGTAAGAGGTCCAAGTTCATCGCTCATACCCCATTCGCAGACCATCTTGCGGGCGGTTTCCGTGGCACGTTCAATATCATTGCCCGCGCCGCTGGTCATCTCATTGAGTACCAGCTCTTCGGCTGTCCGCCCACCCATAAGCACGGCAAGGTTGTTCAATAGGTATTTTTTCGGATAGGTATGCTTTTCATCTATAGGCAGTTGCTGGGTGAGCCCCAGTGCCCGCCCCCTGGGTATTATCGTAACCTTGTGAATCGGGTCGGTCCCGGGGAGCATCCTGGCAACCAGCGTATGGCCTGCTTCATGATATGCAGTATTCCTCTTCTCCTCCTCGCTGATGATCATGCTCTTGCGGGCCGTGCCCATGAGCACCTTATCCTTGGCTTCCTCAAAGTCGACCATCTCCAAGAAGTCCTTGCTGAACCTGGCAGCCAGAAGTGCGGCTTCGTTGACCATGTTTTCAAGGTCGGCGCCGGAGAATCCGGGTGTGCCCCTGGCAAATACAGCTAAATCGACATTGTCTGCCAGAGGCGTCTTGCTGGTGTGGACCTTGAGAATAGCCTCGCGTCCCTTTACATCAGGGACAGGCACAACTACTTGACGGTCAAAACGTCCCGGCCGCGTGAGGGCCGGGTCCAGGATATCAGGTCGGTTTGTAGCCGATATCAGGATCACCCCTTCGTTGGATTCGAATCCATCCATCTCTACCAGAAGTTGATTCAAGGTTTGCTCTCTTTCGTCATGCCCACCTCCAAGGCCGGCGCCCCTGTGTCGGCCCACAGCGTCAATCTCGTCGATGAAAATAATGCATGGGGCGTTCTTTTTCCCTTGAACAAATAAGTCCCTGACCCGGGATGCTCCAACGCCCACAAACATCTCCACAAAGTCCGAACCGCTGATGCTGAAGAAAGGTACACCGGCTTCCCCGGCAATCGCCCGCGCCAAGAGTGTCTTGCCGGTGCCGGGGGCTCCCATGAGAAGCACACCCTTGGGGATCCTGCCACCCAAGCGGGTGAATTTCTTCGGGTCTTTCAAGAACTCAATAATCTCACTCAACTCTTCCTTGGCCTCGTCAATACCGGCAACATCTTCAAAGGTTACCTTTGCAGACTGATCAGAGAGAAGCCTGGCACGACTCTTGCCGAAAGACAGCGCTTTACCCCCTCCTCCCTGCATCTGGCGCATGAAAAAGATCCACACGGCGATCAACAGAATCATTGGAAACCAAGACACCAGTATAGTCATATACCACGGCGATTCGGCAGGGGGCTTGGCCTTGATGGTAACCCCTTGAGTTCGCAAGATCTTGATCAACTCTGCATCCTCAGGAGCAAATGTCTTGAATCTGACACCATTGGTGTCGGCGCCCGATATCTGTTGCCCCTGGATGACCACACCGGCGACATCCCCGTTTTCCACCTGGGCCATGAATTGCGTATAACTAATCTCTCTGTCCTGTACCCTCGACTGGTTAAACAAGTTAAACAACAAGATCATGACAAGACTTATAACCAGCCAAAGGGCCAGGTTCTTATAAAAAGGATTCAATAAGACAACCTCCTTTGCTGTTCAGTCAATATTCTGACATTGTGAGCGAAGCGAACTTGATATAATATAACAACTATGAGCCTCATTTCAATCTTTTTAATCATGCCGGCGAAAGCTCGGCCTTCAGCACCCTCTTCGTCCTGTGCGTCACCTTGGCCGAATCGTCTATCCGATATCCCCCCACCCATATGATCCTTCCGCGGCTGAGCAGCATCGGACACCGCTGCCTTTTTGCCCGTGAGACCTTATGGTTGATGAAAAATGCCTTGACCTTTTGAGAGCCCGACATTCCCATGGGTCTGAACCTGTCTCCCTGCCCGAAGCTTCTCACCTTCAAGGGAAAAGAGACCGTACCCAGGTCAAAAAGTGCTGTGGTCGCAGGATATTTCTTGGGGTTATCCACTTCGTTTGCCTCACACACCGAAAGTTTCAGCACCATGCCGACCTCGTGGATGAAGGTGGCGCCAACCCCCTTTATGAGGTATTCAAACCCGGGAGTTTCCTCGGCCGGCCCCAACAAGAAGGTCACTTCATCCCGATCACGAACCACCAAAACCTCATGTGGCAGATCGAGCCGGCCTGAAGGGAAAGGCTGCCTGGTGAGCCGGAGCACCGCTTCTACATGTCTGTGGCCCAATCGCCTTATATCGCCTTTTAGTGAGAAGACCGCCTGGCGTATCAATCTCCGCGCCAGGGCCGGGTGCAAACGAGCGAGCCCGGGGGCGGAAAGAGTTAGACGATCTTTTGTCAGCACCAACAAAAGCTCCTGAAACGCACCGCCGGTCTGCTCGTTCAAAAAATTCTCTTCGTCCCTCACAATAGAGGCCAGACGATTGAGCATGCAAACTGCATTCCAGTTAAACTTCTCCTCAAGGAAAGGCAACAGCTCGTTGCGTATTCTGTTCCGCAGATATTTGGGATCGAGGTTGGAATGGTCCCGCACATACTCAAAACCACCCTCTTTCAGGAAATGCAATATTTGTTCCGTGGTTGAATCTATGAGCGGCCGGATGATGCGGCCGTCGCGCACAGGCGGGATGCCCGCCAACCCTCGGGGCCCTGTCCCTCGCAGCAGGTGTATGAGGATTGACTCGGCATTGTCATTGGCCTGATGACCAAGGGCAATTTTTTGGGCAGCATACTTGGCCGCCACCTCATCGTAAAAGGCGTAACGAACCTGTCTGGCTGCCTCCTGGAGAGATAACCGGCGCCGTGCCCTGTATGATGCCACATCCCTTGAACCAATTTCACGCGAAAGACTCAGCCTATCTGCCAACCTCTCAACAAAAGCTGCTTCCTGATCCGCGGTTGCTCCTCGCAGTCGGTGATTAAGGTGTGCGACCACCAGGCGAAGAGACCAATCGCGTGCAAGGGCCACAAGGGCATGAAGGAGTGCAACGGAGTCCGGCCCGCCTGAGACTCCAACCAACACGGTATCGCCGGGGGCCAGCATGTGATAGCGGCGCACAGTGGCCTCCACGGCAGACAAGAACTCGTATTCTTTTACCGACATAGGCGCAAAATAAAGTAAGTATAGAATTTTCAAGGAGATTAAGTCAAGAGTAAATGGCTGTCCTGTTTTTTGGCATTGAAATAGGTTTCTGTTTAAACTATAATAGAATTGTTTTAGCTATGAAAGAATATCTTGGTTGCGCTAGGCGGGAAGCTAGCGGTGTCCTGTCGCCCGAAATCCGCTTGATGCGGGGCTGAATTCCCTTTTGAGGGTCCACAGTTCCATATCCCAAGAGTAGTCTCCGGTCGGGCGCCACGCAACATGCGGTTACGAACTCCGTCAGGTCCGGGAGGAAGCAGCGGTAAGTAATCCAGCATGTGTCGTGGGACGGCTTCGGCCAAATTATGACGACTCGAGGCGCCGTGGAAAGGGTTCGACAAAGGGTGCGCAACCAAGTTAGTGCCCATCCATAAACGAATTTCAAAACTCTGGGCACTGATGTCAGTTTCCAATTCAGAAATGAGCAGTTTTTCGCAAGGTCAAGGGCAATTCCGCAGGACTGCGGAATTGGACAGCCGTCAGGCTGCCAGCAAGGGTGAGGGGCATGGATGCCCCGAGTCAAATCAAGGGATTGCGCGGAGACGTACATTGGTACGTCGCACAAGCGATCCCGCAGATTGACGCCGAGATTGCGGAAAAGGGCCATTTATGGATGGAAACAAGTTATAAGATCGCTCCGCGATCTTATGTAACGCGGCCTCCGCCCTCTCCGAGGCGTAGGCTCGTGCCTCTACAAGCCGGAGGCCGAAGGGCTTCGCCGCTCGAAAAAAGAAATCCCTATACAATCGCTTATCCAATAACAGACTTTCCTCTTCCACAACTAACACATCCACAGCGAGATCATGGCAAAACGATACAACGATTTTAACACTTATCTCTGGAAACAGTTCGGCGGCAGGGTCCGGAAGATCACCATAGACGCCGGTTTTTCCTGTCCGAATCGGGACGGGACCCTGTCTGCCGACGGATGTATCTACTGCGACGCGAATGGCTCGGGTACCGGGGCAGCGGGCATGGGCCGATCAATTACCGACCAGATTCAGCAGGCAAAGCCTCGATTGACTGCTCGCTACAAGGCCGAGAAGTTTATTGCTTATTTTCAAGCTTTCACCAACACCTATGCCCACTGTCATATCCTGCGGGAAAGGTATGATGAGGCCCTTGCTGATTCAGACATAGTGGGACTTGCCATTGGGACAAGGCCGGACTGTGTTGATGAGGAAAAACTTGAGCTCGTTGAGCAATATGCGTCAACCCATTCGGTTTGGATAGAGTACGGACTTCAATCCATGCACAATCGAACCCTGAAAAGGATTAATCGTGGTCACACGTTCAAAGATTTTCTACATGCGGTTCGCATGACACAAGGCCGAAACATCCTGACTTGTGCCCACGTCATCTTGGGACTCCCCGGCGAATCAAAGCAGGATGTGCTTGACACCGCGGCAGCACTAACCGACTTAGGCATACACGGCATCAAGATTCACAGCCAGTATATCCTGAAAGACACACCTTTGGCGAGGCTTTACAGAGCGGGCGGTTGCACGCTGCTTGATCAGAATACATACGTGAACTGGGTCGTGGCTTTTCTGGAACATCTCTCACCCGACATAATCATACAGCGTCTTACCGGAGATCCCAGCCCATCCGCCCTTCTTGCTCCTGCCTGGGCCTTGAACAAACAACAGACACTTTCCCTTATCCAAAAAGCGCTTGAGGAGAAAAATACCCGCCAGGGGAATCTGTGCAACCACGATTAGTGACGGCTTCGTAAAAAGTCCAACTTCTGCGTTGCGCTGCATCCTTCGTCACTGCGGCGTACCATACGTACGCCTCA
>JABXJW010000578.1 GCA_013375395.1 Desulfobacterales bacterium | reverse complement strand
TTTTTGCATAGGCTACATGAAGGCTCTTATTCAAGCGGTAGAGTCAGGGAACTCAGTCTAGTTAGAATTTATAGTAGCCGACTAAGGCGGCTTTTTAGTTGGTACAGTGACTAAAACGAAGGAGGTAAAGTTAATGGCTGAACAGGTAGTCGGTGGTTATAACGGTAAAATCCTGAGAGTGAATCTGTCTGACAATAATATATCTGAAGAGGCAATTGATGAACTTTTCTGCAGAAAATATTTAGGTGGCGCTGGCTTCATTTCATACTTCCTGTGGAAGGAATTGAAGCAAGGGGTTGACCCCTTAAGTCCTGATAACAAGCTAATTTTTGCCGCTGGACCGGTGACAGGAGTTCCACTGCCAGGAAGCGGTCGTCACTGTGTTGGTGCCAAATCGCCTCTGACCGGAGGTTATGCCAAGTCAGAGGTTGGTGGGTTCTGGGGTGCCGAGCTCAAACACGCTGGCTTTGATGCCATTATCGTTGAGGGCAAGGCTGAAAAACCGGTCTACCTCTGGATTCAGGATGGAGAGACCAGTCTGAGGGATGCCGGTCACCTCTGGGGAAAGAATATCAAGGAGACAGAACAAATTATTAGAGATGAACTGGGAGACAGCCTGATTCGAGTAGCCTCCATAGGACCAGGGGGGGAAAACCTGGTACGATTTGCCTGCATTATGAATAACCTTAAGGATGCCGCTGGCAGAGGAGGAATGGGGGCAGTAATGGGCTCCAAGAACCTTAAGGCTATTGCGGTTAGAGGTCACAAGAGACTCAAAGTGGCTGACCCTGAGCGTTTGAAGGAAATCAGACAGTGGGTCTTAGATAATCCGGACCGTTG
>JABXJW010000176.1 GCA_013375395.1 Desulfobacterales bacterium | reverse complement strand
TGGTACGTCGCACAAGCGATCCCGCAGATTGACGCCGAGATTGCGGAAAAGGGCCATTTCTGGATGGAAACTATCTAAACAATGATGCGGAGAAGGCGTACAAGACGGTGACTTTGCATAACCAAAATTTTAGGTTTTAAGCGGTTCAAAGTCAAGGCAAAAAAAGGAGTAAAGCCGTAGGCCATTGAGCGACATCCCGACGGTTGTCCGAACCGGCCTTAAAGAGTAAGAAGTTGGTAACGTTCAAAAGTTGTGGCGTCGTATATTAGAGAATCTTCAAAAAGCCGGTTAGCGTGGAAACCGTGACAACCTTCCTGACGGCTTCCATTGCTATTGACAGATCAAAGGCCCTCCTGGTAATTCTCATTCCGTGGCTGACAAGATTCGCATCGGCGCCCTGATTTCAGGAGGCGGGAGTAATTTGCAGGCCATAATAGATGCCTGCGAGGCTGACCGGATAGACGGCAGGGTGGTCTTTGTGGGTTCGGACAATCCTGAGGCCCACGGCCTGGGCAGGGCAAGAAACCATGGTATTCACACATTTGTAGTCGATTATGATGCCATCATGGAGCAAGCCGGGCGGCAACCATTGGAGGATCTGCTTCCCGAAGACTTTAGCCTTGACAACGTGCTGGCCGCCCAACGCCTTATCCCCAAAGATTCGGACAGAGAGAGGCTTGCAAGATACTTTTGCATCAGGGCCGTTGCCGAGGCCGCCTTGTTTAACGAGATGGCCTTGCATCCATTTGACTTGTTGGTTTTGGCGGGTTTTATGCGAATACTTACTCCCTACTTTATCGATCGTGTGAACACGGATCTGACACGCCCCAGGATCATGAACATTCATCCCGCACTACTTCCATCCTTTCCGGGGGTGGACGGCTATGGGGACACATACCGCTACGGCTGTAAGGTAGGTGGGTGCACAGTCCATTTTTTGGACTATGGGGAGGACACAGGACCCATTATCGGTCAGAAGGCCTTTGAGATTAACCCTGAAGACAGACTCGAGACGATCAGGTCAAAGGGTCTCAAGCTTGAATGGGAGATTTACCCCGAGTGCATTCAGCTGTTTGCCCAAGGCCGTTTGAGGGTCGTTTCCAAGGTCTACACGCTGGAAAACGGCACGGAGATCAAAAGAAGGGTTGTTGAAATCACAGGTTAGTCCCCGCCGGCCGAAAAATTGATTTGCTTTTTCAATAAGTTGTCTGTCATGCGTACCTGCTTTTTCGTTGACACGGAGGCGAGAATTGCCTATGTATACCTAACCTGGACAAGCCCGCCCGGCATTCGCCTGACCTGCCCGCCAGTGCCGGGCATTGGCAGGCGGGGGCGTAGCCGATGGCGGACGGGCCGGAACTAAAAGGAGATCCAACGACTCGTTCTCTAGGCTCACTTAGGCCCGAGTTTTATAGGGTTCAAGATTTGACCGTCGTTGGAGCGACCGTATTTTCAAAGACCCAATGTTAGTTCGCTTCGCTCACAATTGGAATAATGGAATACTGGAATGTTGGGTTTAAGAGGATTTTTTTCTTTTACATCATTGCAATATTCCATCATAGCGCAAGCTTCACTTCGTGCCCAGTATTCCCTGATCGAACTTGCAATAGCGCCAATAAATGTCTATAACTTCAATAGGTTGTAGAAATTCCGGGACGTTAATATAGGGAGATGACCCCATGCACGTTGCCCATGTCATGCGCACAGAGTTTGCAACTGTGTCCCCTGATACTTCGCTTGTAAAGGCAAGGGAAATTATGACCGAAAAGCCGACCGAGCACCTTCTGGTGGTTGACAAAGACGGTAAGCTCGTTGGGATCGTTTCAGGCAGGGATGTCCAACAGAGTTGCGCATCTCTGGAAACAATATTGAGCGCTGATGAATTGAACCATTTGTTGAAGCAGTTGACCGTTAACAAGATCATGGTCAAGAAAATCATTACCATTTCTCCCAGTGGAACCATTGAACGTGCCGTTCGCATCATGCAAGAAAACAGGATCAGCGCCATGCCGGTTACGCAAAAGGGAAAGCCCGTAGGCATCATTACAAACACAGACGCCACGGAAGTGCTGCTTGAAGGTATCGGCATTCACAGGGAAAGCAGCCGTCTTACGGTCCTGGTTGAGGACCGTATTGGGATGGTCGCCGATGTGGCGAGAATCCTCAAAGATCAACAGATTAATATATGCAGCCTGATTACATGGCCTGAGAAAGAGCACTCAGGAGCTTTTCAGTTGGTCATGAGAGTGGCGGCAGTTGACGGGGAAAAAGCTGTTTCGGCTTTAACCGGAGCCGGGTTCAAGGTGTTGACGAAATACGTTGAGGATCTCACCTTATACTTGCCAAAGGCGTAAATATGGACTGTGCGGACGAAACCAAAAAGGGGCGGGCGTCTGCCGGCCCCTTTTTTGCTGGCGGACCGTCGGCAAGCTCAGATAAAGAAAGGCTAGGCTGATGGCTACTGCCGGCAAAAAGGTATTGCTCATATACGCCGACAAGTACTACTTGATAAGCCAGGTATATCCATTCGGGCTGGACCTCATTTCCAGTTATCTGAGAAGACATGGCCACAGCGTGGAGATTGAGTATCCCTTTCTGCCGCATGAGGACTACAGGAATAATGTAAGAGATATCATTGGCCGCACAGAACCGGATTTTGTCGGTATCGGGATACGCAACCTTGATACCTGCATGTCATGTGAGCAATATGGAGATTTCAAAGGGAATGATTATCAGACATTCTATTTTCTCCCACAAGTAAAGGAAATCGTTTCAGAGATAAGAAAGATCATGCCTCATATCCCTGTCGTGGTCGGCGGCGGCGGCTTTAGCGTATCTCCCGTGGCCATACTGAAATACCTGGGACTGGGTTACGGGATCATCGGTGAAGGGGAGGAGCCCTTTTGCCGGTTCATAGAAGCTTTCCCAGACAAAGAGAAGATAGAGAAGATAACGAATATGGTCTACCCTTGTCACAATGGCTATGAGGTGAACCGCCGGAGGCCATACAGGTTTTCGCCGGACCTGCTGCCGGAGCCCAGAGAACCCAGGTTCAACTTTGCCTATCAGGCCACCGGGGTGCCCGTTCAGGTGAAGAGGGGTTGCAACCGCAGGTGCAGCTACTGTGTGGAGCCTTTGATTGAGGGGGGCAGGTTTGTTTTCAGAAACGTGGATAGCGTCATTGACGAGCTAAAGGCCATTGCCGAAGGACCATATGAGGCTGATTCCATATTTTTTGTGGACACCGAATTTAATGTCCCTGATCTAAGGTACTGCTCCGAGATTGTGAAGGCCATATTACGGGAAGGGCTTCATGAGCGCTTTCGTTTTGCCACCCAATTCATACCCAAACCTTTTGATCCTGGATTTGCAGGACTTTTGGCCGAAGCGGGCTTTTCAGTGGTATTTTCAAGTGAGAGTTTTTCAAACGCAGTCCTTGCAAGAAACCACATATCTTATGAGGAAAAAGATGTTATAGAGGCTATAGAGGCATGCGAGCAGTCCGGCATTCATTGCACGATCTCTCTCATATTCGGGCTTCCCGGAGAAAGCTATGAGACCATAGACCATACCTTGTCAAGAATGAAGGAATATCCTGTTGGTCCCATTAGAAAGTACGAATATACGGTGGGCGGAAGGATCTATCAGGGCACGCCGTTATGCGACTATGTTGAAAAGAAAGGACCGTCCGGGAATTTGTACGGGACGAAGTCCGAGGGATATCTGCTGCCCTATTATTACTGTGCACCGGCCAGCCCCTTTGATGTCCATGAATATGTCAGGGGAGTGTTCCCCGGGCTTTCATCTCACGCATCTCGCGGCGGCGGATACGACGCAGCGACCCACAGGCGTCTTGCCATAAGCTATCTAGGCGACCAGGCCCTTTGGGAAGATGCGATCGCGCGCTTCATGCAAAGCGAAGTCTTTGTTCAGGCGAGCATTTATGACTACCTTTTTAAGAAATTGGTTCATGCCGGAAGACAAGACAACGCCAGGGCTATTTCACACACCTTATTGGATAATATCGAGAGCGGCAGCGGGCCTGTCGATCCAGGGCAGGCCGATGTGGTGAGATTCTATATGAATTGTCTTGGGTGAGTTTTTTGTGAAAGGTCACAGTCACAGCAGCCAAGGGGCGAATTTTCGAGAAACAGGAAAATCGAGACTTCGACTCATTCTTGTCCTGACCTGTCTTTTCTTTGTAGTCGAGGTCTTGGGAGGGCTGTGGGCCAACAGCCTTGCGTTACTATCGGATGCAGGGCACATGCTCTCGGACATGTTTGCATTGGGGCTCAGCCTGTTTGCCTTTTGGCTTTCCGCCAGGGAGCCTTCTCCAACCAAGACATACGGCTATTTCCGTTTTGAAGTGGTTGCCGCCTTCATAAACGGAGTGTTGCTGATCCTTATAGCTCTTTGGATCTTCGCAGAAGCTTGGAGCCGTTTTCGCCATCCGGCAGCAGTCAAAAGTTTGCCCATGCTTTTCATCGCCATGGCAGGGTTGACGGTAAACTTGTTCGGCATCCATTTGTTGCGTAAGACCGGAAGGGAAAACCTGAATGTCAGGGGCGCCCTGGTGCACATGATAGGAGACGCTGCGGGTTCTGTCGGGGCCATAACCGCAGCCATTGTTATTTGGTCAACAGGCTGGACCATTTTTGACCCCCTGCTGAGTGTCGTCATTGCCATCTTGATTATCTACAGCGCATGGCGGCTCCTTTGGGACGTGGTGAATATCCTCATGCAAGGGGTCCCGCCCTATATTGACTTGGAGCATATAAGACAGGAAATCCTTACCGTTGACGGTGTCAGCGGGTTATGCGACCTGCACGTCTGGAGCCTGACCTCGCAGGTTGACATGTTAAGCGGCCACGTGGTTGTGGAGGATATGGGGCGCAGCAAAGAGATACTGCAGAAACTGATCGGCCTCATTAATGATAAGTTTGGGATAAATCATATAACCTTGCAGCTCGAGGATGAGGAAATCGGAACCTGCAAACTCTTCTTGTAGGAAATATGAAGCCCACTGTTGCCATAGTCGGTTGCGGGATCGTAGGAACCGCCATAGGCAAGTTGCTTGCTCGCGCAGGCTACCACATTGGCGGTGTGGCTACGAAAAGTCTTGAGACGGCCGGCAGAGCGGCTAAGGTCATCGGCGCCGAACGATTCTCTGATTGTCCCTGGGGTGTGAGCCGGGCCCAGGTGGTGTTTATTGCCACGCCTGACGATGCGATCGAGTCAACATGCAAAGCCATTGCCGAACATGAGGGATTTGAAAAAAACGCAGTGGTAATTCATTGCAGCGGCGCGCTTTCCTCAGACGTTCTGTCATGGGCAAGACAATGCGGGGCTACGGTTGCAACCCTTCATCCTCTCCAGAGCTTTGCTTCGGTGGATCAGGCCGAGGCCCTTGTGCCCGGCTCTTTTTGCGCTGTTGAAGGCGATGAAGCAGCCCTTGTGGTTGTGCGCCGGTTGGTAAATGACGTGGGGGGTATCCTCATGGAGATAAGCGCAGAGGGGAAAACCCTGTATCATGCAGCAGCCGTGGTTGCTTCCAACTACTTGGTGACCCTGATAGATCTTGCCCTCGAGTTGGAAGGCGCAGCCGGGATGCCGCGCGACGTATCCTTCAGGGCGCTGTTTCCTTTGATCAAGGGCACACTGGGCAATATTGACGCAATGGGGATACCCGAAGCCTTGACCGGGCCCATCGCCCGGGGGGATGTTGACACGGTGGCTGCTCATCTTAAGGCAATAGAAAAATATGCCCCCGTGCTCCTTACGATCTACAAAACCCTTGGCCTTTACACGGTCGATCTTGGCAGGGCCAAAGGAACACTTGGCAAGGAGGCAGCAGACAAACTGGTTGGCCTTCTTGGGACAGAGGAAGCTAACACTGAGAAGCCGGAACCGTATGATTTTAGCCTTATGAAAGAAATAGAATGAAACAGGCTGAAACGGCGGTCAAATTTTAATTTGTGTAATTGTCTGAGCGTATTAGTGAGCGTTAAGAAAGAACAGTCAGGTGCTGGGCGTCTCTTGAGTTCTGGACAAAGTGCAGACCTTGGCGGCCTTATTTAAGAGGGATAAGCTGTTCTTTTTTTACGCTCACTTGTCGCGAGTTTTACACGAATTAAAATTTGATCGCCGTTGAAGCCGCCATCCTTTCAAAAGGCTAAATTCTTACCGAAACCAAACATGTTTTAAAATGCTATATTCGGATTTATTCTCAGCGCTGTAAGAAACTGGGAATGTTCCCAAATTCGGGTCAACTACAACAATATGGACTGATTGATAATGGTCAATAGACTGATAAGCTTGTCCGGACTTTTTGTATTGATGTTTGCAGCATGGATCGTTTCAAGGGACAGGAAGAATATCAACTTCAGGTTGATTGGGACCGGCCTCCTTTTTCAGTGCGCTTTTGCCGTTATTATCTTTAAGCTTCCGGTAGGCGCTGCCGTCTTTTCTTTGCTAAACGATGCAGTACTAAGGGTGATCTCTTTTGCCAAAGACGGGATGTACTTCCTGTTCGGTCCTCTGGCAGTGTCACCAGGAGAAACCGGCCCTGCCGGAGAAACCTCTCCCGGCTTCATCCTGGCCTTCCAGGTGCTTCCGTCGATCATCTTTTTCTCCTCAGTAGTTTCACTTCTCTACTACCTGAATATCATCCCCATCGTGATCAGGCTGTTTGCCAAGATATTCACTTACTTGATGAGGATCAGCGGGGCAGAGTCTTTGTGTGCTTCGAGCAATATATTTGTGGGGGTTGAATCGGCCCTGACCATCCGGCCTTACATCCAGGAGATGACAAGATCGGAGCTCTGCACGGTGCTGACGGCGGGCATGTCTACCATAGCGTCCACGGTGCTTGCCCTCTATGTTGCGTTCTTGCACACTGAATTCCCATCCATAGCAGGCCATCTGATCTCGGCATCTGTCATCAGCGCACCGGCAGCCATCATCATGTCAAAGCTGGTCGTGCCGGAAACAGAGGCGCCCGAAACCTTGGGGATAAGCGTGCAGGTGGAAAGAGATCATCGGTCGACCACCTGGGTGGAGTCGATCATCAATGGAGCAAACGACGGGGTGAAACTTTGTGTTGGGATTATCACTCTGCTCCTGGCATTCCTCGGGTTGTTGTCCATGTGCAATTGGCTCTTGGGTTTTGTTGCAGGCAATGTGTTTGGAGTGGGTGCTTCCTTGCAATCGGTCCTGAAATACCTCTACTATCCGCTGACGGTAGTCATGGGGGTACCCTTGCAGGACGCAGGTCATGTGGCTACTCTCCTCGGGGAAAGGACCATCGTCACCGAGGTGGTTTCCTACCAGCACTTGAATCAACTCATCAAGGACGGGATATTGACCGATCACAGGAGCATTACCATTGCTTCATACGCCCTTTGCGGGTTTGCTCACGTTGCCTCGCTGGCCATCTTTGTGGGAGGATTTTCGGCCCTGGCGCCGGCCCGCGCAAAAGACCTCGCACAGCTTGGCTTCCGAGCCTTGTACGCGGCCACGTTTGCCTGCCTGATGACGGGCTGTATCGCAGGTCTTTTTGCCTAGGTAGATAAGGAGTTACATCATGCTTTCAGACATTCAATTGGAAAAATATGCAGATGTTCTCTTGTGGGGTCTCACGACCGCAAGGTCGGAGAAGTATAAGAAAAATGATATTATTCTGATT
>JABXJW010000175.1 GCA_013375395.1 Desulfobacterales bacterium | reverse complement strand
AAAGTTGAAAGTGCCTAAAGTTAAGGAATGCGCTTTCAGCGCAACCTGTTTTTAAGACTGACCACGCCGAAGGCGTGTACATTAGCTCCCCCTTTTTCAAAGGGGGCTGTGGGGATTTCATGAGGGGGAATATAGGAACCCTCAAGAGTTCCCTCCCAATCGACGGGGGAGGGATTTTGGGACTTGCTTTTTCAGTTCGAGCGTGGCTTACGTAACAGATTGCACTCGAAAGGTCAATAAGAGCAATGGAGCGCCGGGGTGGTGTTGGCTGGCCCAAGACCTTAGGGAAACTCGCAAAGAAAGCGGATCTATCAACCCCATTTCCAGGCAATCGGATACCGTAGCCCCTCGGCAAAGGAGCGGCTTGTAACCTTCAATCCCGGTGGAGCCTGTCGTCTTTTGTATTGATTGCGATTAACGCGGCCAATCGTCTCTTTCACTATTTGAGGATCAAACCCCATGCCGGCGATCTCACCCGCACCCTTATTATCTTCAATGTATGCCTTTAATATGCCGTCAAGGATTTCATAAGGCGGAAGGTCGTCCCGGTCCGACTGATCCGGCTTCAGTTCGGCCGACGGGGGCTTTTGAAGAATTCTATTCGGGATAACCTTTTTCCTCTTGTTGATCAGACCGGCAAGTTCATAAACTCCGGTCTTCGGCACATCAGAGATAACGGCCAGCCCGCCGCTCATATCACCGTACAGGGTGCAATAACCGACTGCCAGTTCCGATCTGTTGCCCGAGGAAAGAACCATGTGTCCAAGCCTGTTGGAAAGCGCCATAAGGAGCACTGCGCGGATACGTGCCTGGATATTCTGCTCTGTTATGTCATGGGATGAAGCCTCTCCCAACACAGGGGAAAGGGCTTGTAAGGTTTGATCATAGACAGGACTGATAGGAATCTCGACCAGTTCGATTTGAAGGTTCTTCGCCAGGGCCTTTGCATCTTCGATACTATTCCGGGAGGTGTACTGCGAAGGCATAAAGACGCCCACTACGTTCTTCTTGCCCATGGCGCGCACCGCAATGCAAGCTGTCAGCGCCGAGTCCATCCCGCCGCTGATCCCCACCAGGGCCTTATTGAAACCGCATTTGCGGGCATAGTCCCGAGTGCCCGCGATCAGGGCCTTGAGCAACGACTCGGTATCGCTCCGGCTGATCGGATGCATGTCGCCTTGTTGGGTGTCGGCATCAAAGATGACCATGTCTTCTTCAAAGTCGCGGGCACGGGCCGTCATCTGCCCTCCTGAATCAAAGGCCGTGCTGATCCCGTCAAAGACAATACTGTCATTTCCCCCCACCTGATTCACGTAGACAAGTGGCACACCATATGTACTTGCAACATGAGAAAGGACGTCCCTTTTAAGCTGCCTTTTACCGATGTGGTAAGGAGAGGCTGCAATGTTGATAATCAAGTCTGCTCCGTGTTCGATCATCCTGGCGAGTGGGTCACCGACCGGGTTTCCTTGTGAGGAGGCATTTTTCTCGTCAAAGAATTCCTCACAAATGGTCAGGGCAATCTTGCGGTCCTTATAGACAAAAGCCGCAGTCTGGCCGCCGGGCTCAAAATAGGCATTTTCATCAAAATCGTGCCTGCAAAGGGCTCTTTTTCGAATGGTGTGAAGGATTTTTCCCCCTTCAAGCAGGGCTGCCGAGTTATACAGTAGTGGGCCGTCATGGTGCGGGTTCTTTTCCACAAACCCGCATATGACACCGATCCCTTTGGCGGATTTGACGAGCCTGTGCAAGCAGTTCAGGCTTCCAGCGACAAAGTCTTGCCTTCCCAGAAGATCCCATGGCGGATAGCCGCAGATCACGAGTTCCGAAAAGACAACAAGGTTGCAGGAAAGACCTCGGGCCCTTTCTATGCAGCCCATCATCTTCTGTCTGTTGCCTTCAAAATCCCCAATGGTAGGGTTGATCTGGGCCAAAGCGATTTTCATACTACATAATCGGAAGGTATTTTTCTATCTCATACTGGCTTACATGGGTGCGGTAGCAATCCCACTCTATCTTTTTGTTTTCGATAACCTTGTTAAAGATGTGATCGCCAAGGGTCCGGCGCACCAGTTCGCTCTTTTCCACCTCAAGGATTGCTTCAAAAAGGTTTCCCGGCAGCGACTCGATCCCGGCCCGCTCTCGCTCCGCCGCACCCATCGCGAAGATATCCTCCTCCACAGGATCGGCCAACCGGCAGCCCTCCTGAATCCCCTTCAGCCCGCCAGCCAGCATCACGGCAAAGGCCAGATACGGATTACAGGTCGGGTCCGGTGAGCGCAACTCAATCCGCGTGGCCTTCTCCTTTCCCGGTTTGTACATGGGAACCCGAACAAGCGTTGAGCGGTTGCGCGTGGCCCACGAGACATAAACCGGAGCCTCGTATCCGGCCACAAGCCGTTTATAGGAGTTTACCCACTGATTCGTAATCGCTGCGATCTCTCTTGCGTGCTTTAAAAGGCCCGCAATGTAGCACTTTGCCACCTGTGAGAGATGGTGCTCGTCCTTGGGATCATAAAAGGCGTTCTTCTCCCCATTGAAAAGCGACTGGTGGGTGTGCATGCCGCTTCCGTTTTCGCCATATATGGGCTTGGGCATAAAAGTGGCATATACTCCATGCTGCCTGGCGATCTCCTTGACCACCACCTTGAGGGTCACGGTCTTGTCGGCCATCCTTAAGCCCTCGTCAAAGCGCATGTCGATCTCGTGCTGGCTGGGCGCAACCTCATGGTGGCTGTACTCTACCTGAATACCCATATCCTGGAGGGCAAAGATCGTCTCTCTTCTCAAATCGCCCCCCATGTCCAGTGGACGCGCGTCAAAGTACCCACCCTTGTCGAGAGTCTTCGGCGCCTCATTGTCTTTAAAGTAGAAATACTCAAGCTCAGGCCCTACATAAAAGGTATATCCTTTATCGGCAGCCTTCTTCAAAACGCGCTTCAGCACATATCGAGGATCACCCTCATAAGGGGCGCCGTCAGGCCGGAGGATATCGCAGAACATCCTGGCCACGGGCTTGTCCGCGGACCGCCATGGCAAGAACTCAAATGTGGCGGGATCAGGCTTGGCAATCATGTCGCTTTCTTCTATTCGGGCAAACCCTTCAATGGAAGAGCCGTCAAAACCCATTCCTTCCGTCAACCCCTCCTCAAGCTCGGAGGGTACGATGGCAAAGCTCTTCAACATGCCCAAGACATCAGTGAACCAGAACTGAATAAGACTGACATTCTTGTCCTTAACCACCCTCAAGACATCCTCTTGCGTCTTGCAAATCATCTCTGCCTCCTCTATATTCAGCATTCTCCACCAGGACAAGCAAAAGCCGGATCCAAAGGTTTATTCCCAAAGATTTCCCCCGCTATTTACAGCGAAACAACGCTTATGTAAACTTCATTTTTGTTCTCTATTATATCGTATAATAATGGAATTCGTGTTTTTTTTTGGCAGAAAAGTTTTTTGTCCGGGTTAGGGGAGTGCAAAGATTTTACCGGAAGGGTGAGGCAATATTCAATCCTTGCGATATATCTCGTTCCCGGCCAGCCAGGATCTTTCGAAGGCTTTCACTATTTCCGGATCAAACTGGGTGCCTGCCATTGCCAACACTTCTTTGAAGGCAACTTCTTTCTCCAGGCATTTTCGGTAGGGTCTGTCGGTCGTCATCGCGTCAAAGGCGTCGGCAACCGCCAGCAGCCTTGCTCTAATGGAAATGCTGTCGCCGGCCAGGCCTTTGGGATAACCCTTGCCGTCAAATCTTTCGTGGTGCTCGAGTATGTAAGGTATCAGAGGCTCCAAGAAGGAAACACCTTTGACAATTTCAGCCCCGATCAAGGGATGGGATTTGATGATCCGATATTCTTCATCGGTCAGTTTGCCGGGTTTGCTGAGGATGGCATCGGGAATGCCTATCTTTCCCACATCGTGCAGGACTGCACCCCAATCGATCAGATCCATCTCCTCCTGGCTCCAGTCGAGTTCTTCGGCTATTGCCCTGCTAATTTGAGCCACCCTGTGAGAATGGCCCCTGGTGTAAGGATCGCGCGCCTCTATGGAATTGCTCATGGCCCGGATCGTGTCAAAGTAACCGCGTTTTAGATCGTCAAACAAATAAGCATTTTGCAGGGAAAGTGAGAAAAAGTCCGCAATGATGTACAAAAGTTTCAAGGTCTGCTGTCTTACAAAAGCTTTGTCCTGTTCAAAGACAATGACAACCACCCCAATGGTCCTTCTTTTGTTGGAAAGCGGGGCAATCATGATGCTCAATGGTCGACCGGTCTCTTTTCCAAATACCTCGGTCGGGATGCATGCCGGCAGACCGTTATTTACCACCCAGCCAAAACTCCCCGAACGGATCTGGGCATCAACCTCCCTTTGGATAGCCGGTGAAAGCGCCTCGGGCGCCGACATCTTGTGCACAAACTCAAATCCTTGTTCATCCACCAGAAACACCGAACAAACCTCCGTCCTGGTCAACTGGCGGAACCTGAGAAGCCATGTCTCGAGGATGCGGTGAACATCACGAGTCAAAATCATCTCGGAATGAAACTGACACTGCTGCTCTATCTTCTCCTGAAGGGCTATCAGGGCAATGTTTGATTCCTCCAGAAAGCGTAGTTTCTTGACCATCAATTCGTATTCATCAGAATCGATCCGAATGTATTTGGCACTCATCTCTTCCCGGGTCACGTTACCCTCTTAAAATATCCGTGCTCTCTTTAAAGAGTTTCTCGATTCTTGCCATTATCGGTTCAAGCTGGCTGAGCTTGAGGCCCAAAATCTGCCATGCCTTCTCATCTACCACCGGAACCCGCTTCTCTCCCCCCGAACCCAGGCCAAGGGCAATGCATAAGGTGTTTCCAACGTGAACGGCGGCGATCTCCTTGGTCAACTCGGCTGACGCGTCGTCCAAATGATGACGCGTTATCATATTGACGGTTTCTGCGGGGAAATGCCACTTCACTGCCAGCGCTCTGCCGGTCTCAGCATGGTTGAAACCAAGAATCTGTTCTTCTGCCTGAATGATCGGCTTTCCGGTCTCGTGGACTTCATTGATTACGTTTGCAAATTTTTCGGGTAAACTCACCGCGTGGATCAGCTTTCCTATGTCGTGCATCAGGCCTCCGGCAAAAACGTCTTCCGGGTTCCTCAGGTAGGCCGCTTCAGCCAGTACTCTTGAGGCCACTGCACAGCCTATGGAGTGTTCCCACAACCTGTCCATATCGAAGACATGTTCCGACCCGAATCGTCTGAACACCTGCAAAATACTCGTTGCAAGCACCAGGTTTTTGATTTCATTCAGCCCCAGGATCACAACGGCTCGCTGTACATTGCCAATCCTTTGGGGAAATCCGTAGAAGGCTGAATTGACGATTCTCAGCACCTTGGCGGCTGTGGCCGGATCCTCCGAAATGACGTCGGATATTACCCTGATCGTTGCATTGGGCGCCTGCAGCAACTGTGAAAGCTTTGCATAAATGACAGGCAAAGTGGGCAACCTTCCAACAGAAGGAAGGATGCGATCAATCTTTTTCTCTTTCATCCGCCGATCCGTTCGTTTGCAACGCAGCCTTCCGCAGCTTGAACTTTCTGACGACCCTGTATATTTCCTTCATCACCGGATTGTCGCCGAAATCAGGAAACCATTGCTTGATCTCTTCTTCGATGGACGCTGCAACATCGCCCGGTACGGCCTCGGTTTCTTGTCGCTCCACCTGATCTCGATCAACGCCCTCGACGTCCACCTCGGTTACACCCCACGCCTTGAGAACCATGATGCGCTTTTCAGTGAGCATGGCGCCCTTCGCCAGGAGGACATTGCCGTGCTTGTTGGCGACATCACTGGCCGCAATCATGTCGGCCTTAAGCTCGTCGATATTTAACGTACCCATTGATCATTCCCCTGGTTGCTCAAGTATTCGTCGCAGCATTGCTTTTCAACCGTAAGGTTTTCTATAGACAGCTCTAATGGGAATCCGGGATATTCGGCGGGCTCGGATGAGGCTATGACGACGTGGGCTCTTTTCATCTTAGGGTCCCTGCCAGTTGAAAAGAGTTCAATGTTGATAGTTGATAGAGGGTATTGGGGGTTAGTATCGATTGTAGAATAAGTAGCTGCAATTACTATGCCAAAAGCCCAAGAAGAGTTGAGGAAGAACCATCCTTAAATATAAGTAACAATTTAGGTCATTGAAAAGGCGGTCGCTCCAACGACGATCAAATTTTGAACCGTGTAAAACTCGGGCCTAAGTGAGCCTAAAGAAAGAACTGCATCTGCTTGTTAAAGCGTACCTGGAAGGTGTGCTCTTTGTTCAGCATTCAAGTGCGGTACGTCTAGCTCCCCGTTCTTTCTCAAGGCTCACTAAGCCCCTCAGACAGTTCCCCGGTTCAAAATTTGATCGTCGTTGGATCTCCCTCGAATCCATTTGTTTCATAAGGCTAAAATGATACAAATATAATGATGTCGAGTTATTCGACAGGCGTTATCGAAAGACGCTAGGCAAGACAAACTTAATCGGCCAAATCTCACCCAAATCTGAGCGCCAATAGCGCAAAGCTTCACTTCGTGTCTGCGAAGTTATTTTTGAGCGAGCCCTAAGATTGACGGTCTCGTAAAAAGTCCAAAATACCCCCTCTCCCTTGACGGGAGAGGGTTGGGGTGAGGGTGAAAAATGAGGCATTTCAGCCTGTTGCAGCCCCGTCCCCTTAATCCCCTCCCGCCAGGGGAGGGGAAATAGGCCTTTTTACGAAGCCGTCAAGATTTTTGATTGACATAGAAGATGCCAAGGGGAACAATGACACTCGGCAATGCAGTCCGAATTCAATCCTGTATCGAGTGTCCGGTATTCAGGATCTGCCGGAGTTCACAAACATCCGCTTCAAACGGACCACAAAACTTGACTTCCGCCGCGGCGGATTAAGTTTTCAACCTTATTGCCAATGAGAACTTTTTCTGCTCGACATTGGCTTGTGCACTATCCGTGGAGTCGGGTAATTAACGCACTTTTTGGCAAGTCGACCGGATATCCAGGGAACAAGCAATGATGCGCCGGGATGATCCCCAGTTTCAACCTCCAGGCACTTTCGACTATTTCAGAAAGGCTTTTGAAATTGTCAAACTCAACAAGCCGGCAATGGATGAAGTGGCTACAGACAGAAATGCCATAAGGTTTGGCCTTGTTGTAACAGCCACGGGTGGAGTTTTGGCTGTGCTTCCGGAGTCGAATTTCCTGGGGATTGCTTTTGCCGCCGTCTATTCTGTAGTCGCCCTCTTTCTCTTCTCGGCTCTTCTCCACCTTTCTGCGGGCTTTTCAAAGGGCAAGGAAGAATTCATGGGCTTTGTGCGGATCATGGCCTTGAGCGGAATTCTCGACTGGACGGTCATCATACCCATGGTCGGTCTATTTGCGACAATTTGGAGTATTGTCGTTGCCGTTGTGGCGACCCGGCAAATCTATGACGTGGGCGGCGGCAAAGCGACCCTTTGTGTGCTCCTTTCTGCCTTCAGCCTTTGGATGATCAGTCTTATCCTGTTTGCCGGGCCCTTGGGTTCTTTGTACGATGTGCCGGGCAGATAGGAAGGAGTTTGAATGCATCCCGGCTAAAATGATACCGATCAGTTCCCTCTCCCCTGGAGAGGAGAGGGTTATGGAAAGAACAATTCGCAAACAAATGATCAAGCTGCTCTCCGAAGCAGAATATGGCATCCGAGATAGATCGGAAG
>JABXJW010000577.1 GCA_013375395.1 Desulfobacterales bacterium | reverse complement strand
TTTATTCACCTTTCTGGTTACTATTTGCCTTTTGAGTATCTAGAATTAAAAACCATGATGCAAAGCAACAAGCATTTGGATTTTGGCGTTGAAGAGAAAGTGGGTGATATGCGCTTTCAGCTTTTGAACGCTGGGCACACGCCTGGAAGCGCCCAAGCGCTGATTGAGGCTGAAGGTAAAAGGTTGCTTTACACGAGCGACTTCAACATCACCGATAGCAAACTCTTGGCAGGCGCTACCATGGACTACGGAGACTTGGACGCCGTGGTCATGGAAAGCACTTATGCAAACGAGGACCACGCGGAACGTTCAGAACTTGAAAAACGCTTTGTGGAATCCGCTATAGAAGTGGTGGAGAAGGGCGGAATCGTTCTGGTGCCCGCCTTCGGAGTTGGAAGATCCCAAGAAATGGCTTGCATTCTAGCTGCTCATCATTTTGAGTATCCCATCGTCTTGGACGGTATGGCGCGCGAAGCAAGCAGAATAATAATGAACTACAAAGAGTTCCTAAGAGACCCAAAATTGTTCATGAACGCTATGCACTCGCTTGATTGGATTGAAGGCTGGCGAGACCGCCGAAAAGCGCTCAAGGCGCCCAGCGTGATTATCTCGACCGCAGGCATGCTGAAAGGTGGCCCAGCTGCCTTCTACGTGTCAAAAATTGGGAAAAAAGCCAACAACGCCATTTTCTTGGTGAGCTACCAGATTCCAGGAACTCCTGGAAGAGAGCTTTTGGACAAGGGCATCTGCACTATTGATGGCAAAGTGCGCAAAGTTAAAGCCCTTTATGAGCAATTCGATTTCTCCTCTCACTGTGGAGCAAGCCAACTTAAAGAGGCTCTGCGAAAACT
>JABXJW010000174.1 GCA_013375395.1 Desulfobacterales bacterium | reverse complement strand
GTGGCGATGTCGGTTAGGCCGTCGTCGTCGGTAACGGTCAGAGTCACGGTGTAGTTGCCAGCCGATGAGTATGCGTGCTCTACGATTTCACCGGTGGCATCGATGACGCCGTCGCCGTCAAAGTCCCAGTCCCAGCTGCCGATGTCGCCGTCGTCGTCATAGCTGGCTGAGGCGTCGAAGGTTATTAATTCGTTTACATATGAGCTCGTAGTTGAAGGCGTGAAGAGTGCAATGGGTGGAGTGGCTACGGTGGCACCCTTTATCTCAACCTTGCGAGTGCTTAGGGTGCACGTGAAGTAGATGAAAGTGTGGGTGGCGTTGTCGGTGACAAGGGGAGTTGTTGATTCACCGTCAACTAGGACGGTCCATTGATCGGGTGTAGCGTCCAGCAGATCCTTCGGGATCGTTACGTTGCAGTAGCCGACGGTGCCAGCTGGCCCTGTAACGTTGAAGCTTATCTTCTTATCTGCTTGGATAAGCTCAAAATTGGAGATGGTTGAGTTGCTCTCAGTAACAACATGGAAGCTGACTCCTCCTACGTCCAGGGTTATGTCGCGGATTTCTACAACTTCTATGGCTATTACGTTGCTTGTTGCGTTGGAAGTGTTTGCGTCGCCTTCCCAGCTCGCTTTGAGTTCATAGGTTCCGAGCGTTGTCGGTGTCCAAACGTACGCGTACTGACTATCCTCGTCGGTTGTCACGGTTGTGAGTTCACTCCAGCTTCCTCCAGCAGGTCTGTACTGGATGGTAACGGTTACTCCTGTGCGCTTAGGATCGATGGACCCGGTGATGGCGGTGCTCTCTCCAAGCGTTACAGTTGTCGGAGACGCGGAGATGGAGATGGTGCTGCTCAGCAGCACGGTGACAGTGCCGTAGATGAGTTCGTTGTTGCCAGAGTTTGCGTCGTCATCAAGGGTGGCGTTGGCTTTTATGGTGTATTTGCCTGCTTCTGTTGTGTCCCAGGTGTAGGTTAGGGTTGTATTTTCGTGGGAAGCTACCATCACTTGTGAGGGATACCAAATTTTAAGGAGACGGCTGTCACAGTAAACTTTGACTGCGAATCTTTCAGTGGAATCACCTTCATTAGCGACGGTTACGTTTATGTATACCGGTTCTCCTTTTTTCACTGTGTTTGGGTAGACCGTGAGGTTGGCTACGGCTACATCATGGGTCCATAAAATTGTCACGTTTTTGTAATAACTATCTTTGAGAGGTATAGTGTGGTTGTCGGTTACGGTTAGGGTTACCGTGTAGTTTCCAGCTGCGCTGTACGAGTGAGTTGCCGTAACATCAGTCGTGTTGGTTTCGTCACCAAAGTCCCAGAAGTAGCTAGTAATGTTGCCGTCTGGATCGTAACTGGCTGAAGCATCAAAGGTTATAGGTTCGTTTACAAAGGCTTCAGTTTTTAATGGAGTGAAGGAAGCTACTGGTGGAGTGGCTGCGATGGTTCCTTTTATCCGGATGTGGCGCGAGCTTAGGGTGTAATTGAAGTAGAGGGAGGTGTGGGTGGTGTTCAGAGTTTGTGTCAGATCGACAGAATCTCCATCGATGAGAACTGTGAAGCTGCCGTCCAGTAGCGCTTTGGGAATCGTCACATTCCACCAGGCAAGCTGTCCCTCCAGTCCGGGTACGGCGGTGGCGTTGAAGGTGATCTCTTTGGCAGCTGAACTGTAGGTGAAATAGGAAACAATTGATGTGGTGTTGATGTTGATTTTGAACGTGACGCCTCCGACAATTCTTTCGAACGGAAAGTAGTTGTAAGGTTTTATGGAAACTGTACCATAGATATGCTCATTATTGGTGGTGTTATGTTCTTCTGGCAGGATGGTTGCGTTCGCCTTGATGGTATAGTCGCCCTCACTTAAGCCAGCGGTTTTCCAAGAGAAGTTTAGAATTCTGCTTTCACCAGCCTCAAGCGTTATGTCCCGCTTTGTTTCTATTAGAGTCTCCTCGGCGTAGGTGTTAACATCGAAAGTTTCAGGTTCAGTTCCCAGATTTGCGATCGTAACATCTATTTTCACGGGAGTCCCAGGCATCACCGCTATAGGGGAAGCCGTGACGCTGGTAACGGCTATGTCGTGGAGCAAAACTGTGATGACATCTGTGGCGGTGTCGGTTAGGCCGTCGTTGTCGGTCACGGTGAGGTTGACCGTGTAAGTTCCGGTCTCAATGTAGGTGTGGGTTGCGTTCTCGGTGGTGGCGTCGGTGACGCCGTCGCCGTCAAGGTCCCAAGCCCAGTTCACGATCCAGCCGTCAGGGTCAGAGCTGGTTGAGTTGAAGGTCACCATCTCGTTGGCGAGTGGTTCACTCGGTGAGTAGGTGAAGGAGGCCTCGGGGGCCTCTCCTACGAAAACTGTGATATCGAACTCTTTGGTGTTGTCGGCTGTGTCCGTTTCTCCAGGGATGGGGGTAGGGTCTACTTCCGCCTTGATGATGAATGTGCCTTTATATTCTCCATATGGCTTCCAGCTGAAGCTTACTGTTTCTGAGTTTCCTGGAGCCAGATCAGTTACGGTGATGCCGGGTTTGCCGATTTCCGACCACTCGGGCTGCGTCCAGTTGTGGTAGGCCTTGACCTTGAATGTTTCTGCAACCTGGCCTTCGTTTTTAACGGTTGCGTTGATATACACGTAATGCTCAACTGGAACTGAGGTTGGCGAAGCCGTGACGTGGGTGACAGCTATGTCGTGGACCTTTAGCGGGTACTCGAAGAGACCGTCGAACGCTTCATGATCTATCGGAACAAAAGTCTGAAGAGGTGGTTCACCTAGAACAGTGTCGAGATATGTTTCGTCGAGGTGTAGGAGGGATGTCCCTTGATCTTTGATGTTGAAGGCGATGGTAGCAAGGAGTCCATTACCACTCGCTCCTACCCCTGGGAGTTCTCCAGTGTAATCATCGGGCATAATCGCGTCACCCGCACTTACGAAGCCGTTGACGTTGTCTATTGCCGGTGTCACAAATCCCTGCTGCCACGCTGTCTCCCAGCCAGTTTCCTCGTAGAGGAACAGCCCCATAGTAACATTGGTGACTTCTAGAATGCTGGGGTCAAATTCCAGCGAAAAATCCCACGCATGTAGCCCTTTACATGAGGAAGTAATGACGATGTCAGTAACATTTATATTGATGTCGAAGGTTTCGGGGGGCGGTATCTCGATTATTCGAGGATCCACACGCATCGCCGGTTTTCCAGACGAAGCCTTCGTTATGCGGACGCCGCCTTGTATGGTCATGCAGGCGAGAAGCAGAATAGCAAGCATTACCCATGATAAACCTTGTCTCCTTCCTCTCACTTGATCCACCCCAATACTAACCTTCTCAACTATTATCTAGATCAACGTGATTTATCAAGTTTACCTTTCATCATCCTCTTCATAGCAGTTTAAAGAAAAAGAGGAAAGAAAGCTATGGTTTTGTCGGCCTACGTCTCCTCAGGTACAAAACTACCACACTACACATGGTTGCGACCGCAATTATAACGGCAACAAAGAGCTGTATAGGGAACGCGAATGATGACACCGTCACCGCAACAACAACGTCTGTGTACGTGTTGTCCGCAGTGTCTGTTTCCCCGCCAATCTCGCTTGCCTCAGCAGTTATCGTGTAATTGCCTTCGTCTACATCTTCTGTGTCCCAGCTAAAGCTCAATGTTTCTGAACTCCCTGGAGCCAGATCAGTTACGGTCTTCGTTTCAATGTCGGTAGAGTCGTACAATACAGTGATATCGAACGTTTCTGAAACCTCGCCCTCGTTTTCAACTGTTACGTTAATAGACACAGGTTCTCCGGCTGGAACCGAGGCTGGAGAAGCCGTAACGCCAGTGACCGCTATGTCACGCAATAGGGGATACGCAAAGAAGCCGTCGACTGCCCCATGGTCCATTGGTACTATCCAATCTCCATCGTATGTAAAGAGCTCTGTCCTGTTGAAGTTTAGGCTGGTTTTGCCTTCGGCTTTGACTTGGAACGTGATGTTGCATAGCACTCCGCTGCTGGTTGCCCCTTGCGGCGGGTACGTCCAGAGTGCGTCAGAAGCGTTTACCCAGCCTCTATAGTTGTCTATCTTCGGAGCCATCATCCCCCACGAGGTGTCGCCAACGGTCTTGAGGAATGGCCCCTCCACGACACTTGTCGCGTTTAGGATGTTGGGGTCGAAGCTCATACGGAACTCCCAGCCATATAGACTCTCGTCCGAAGTGATATCAGCAACAGTTATATCAACGGCGAAAGCTTCGCCAACCTCCGCCGTCATTGTTGAGGGCTTCACGGAAATAACAGGCGTCAGAGATGCTGTGCCCACAGCTGCCACCTCTACCGTGCCAACTATAAGAAAAATGATTGCGAATATCGATAACACGTTTCCCTTCACAGTTGTTCCTCTCCTCTTCTCTCTATTCGAGTTCAACCATTAAATAATGGAAAAAGACATTTATGAAGTTTTACTTTATTACCCGAAACATGACTGTTTTCCTATTGTTTCGCACATCCAACCTTAAGCAACCTCGGTTCCGTGCGGTCTCTTCGCACCTAAAAGTAGAAGCACTAACAAAATTCTTTAATCAAAACGTAACAAAAAGGTAGTGAAGATTTGGGAAACGAGAGCTACTCGGGTTCTTGTCTACGCTCTCTTTCTCCTAAAGTAGAACACTGCAAAGGTGCAGACTACAACTGCACCTACGACGCCAGCAATGAGATGTAGCGGAATTGGTGGACCAGCGTTACTGAAGACACCACCCTCCGCATTGTGAGCTATCGGAGCATTATTCTGATCACCAGCCGCAAATATGACCGTATAGAGCGCCGTGTCCATTTCCTTCTCCTTAAAATCCAGACCCGTTGCGCCTTGGCCTACAGCCTTGAAAGTGACCGTGGCTAAGGTTCCGCTGCCAACCGCTCCATTTGGCGGAAATCCGTTCCACTCCATCGAAGGAGTTATTATGGCTCCCATGTCTATGGTGCCGGTTATGTTGTCTATGTTCGGGGGCAGCCAGGTTGTGTCATACCCAGTGCTCGTGAGGAAAGTTCCCTCGGTTGCGTTAACGGCGTTTATGATGCCGGGATCGAAGGTTATTCGGCAGTCCCAACTATAGAGACTTTCTTCTTCGGTGATGTCGGTTACGGTTATGTTGACACCAAAGGTTTCGCCCACCTCTGCCGTGTTGTCTTTGGGTTCCACGTGAACCGCAGGTTCTGCGGGAGAAGCCGTGCCTATTCCGGCCATAACTATGCTAAGCACAAAAATTGTGGTTAGAACCAGCCAATGCAGATTCTTTCTCATGTCGTTTCACCCTTTCTCTCAGTCATCCCCTTACATAGGAGTATTATTGAAGAGGTTTAAGAAAGTATCGTTTTTCCACACCCTCATTAGAGTTGAATCGCATGTTTACGTCTCGCCGAAGTGGATGCTGATCAACATCAGATCCGCTTCACCTACTTTGCCGTCTTTGTTCACGTCGCAGGCTGGACCCCACACCGGATCCCAAGTGGGATATTCGCTAGAGTAGGGTCCCAGCCTAGCCACTGCTGTGAGGTCACATATGTCAACAACCCCGTCGGGAATTGGTAATAGATCTCCTTCATACATCCCACATATGTCGCCTTTAATTGTGACTTCAACTGGTTCGTCAGCATCTCTAGAGTTGTCGGCAAGATCGGTTTCGTTAGTAGCGGCGACTACAGTCGCGCTTATGATGTACGTGCCCCGTGGAGCTCCTGTTGTGTTCCATTGGAATGGGGGATACATTATGTTGGTTTGTCCGGGTGACAAGAAAATTGTTGTTGATTCTATTAGAGTTGAGTTGGCGTGGCATTGCACTTCGAAGGTTTCGCCGTATGTTCCTTGATTCTGGGTCGTAACTTCGATAGAAACGTTTTCACCTCGGATTGCTATAGCTGGGTTGGTTGTGACTCTGATTACGGCGATGTCATGGTACGGGGAGACTACAGTTGTTTTATAGTAAATGTCGAAATTTGCGAGTCTGGTCGATGTCCATACCACCCAGATGGTTCCGTCTGTGGCCTGTGTGATCGATGGCCGAAAATCATCTGATAGGTCTGTGGTTAGTTTCTTGTCATATCTCCAATAGGTGTCAAAAAACTTGTAGTATATGTTGTCGTTGTTGTCCCTATCTGAATCCCACATAACCCAGATAGCTCCGTCACTAGCCTGCGTAATGGAAGGATGCAGATCAGAACCCGAATGCCATGTCAGCCTTACGTCAATGGACCAGGAGGTACCGTTAAAACGCTTGTAATATATCTCATCGTTCGTTTCGTCAACAATCTTTGTGAAGACAACCCAAACCATGCCTCCTGTGGCTTGAGTGATTGAGGGGTCCTGATCGTCCGTATCTGGGTCTGTGGTTAACTGGTCTGCATCGCACCATGAAGAACCGTTGTAAACCTTGTAATAGAGGTCGAAGTCATGCTCGTTTCTGTCAGAGTCCCAGACAACCCAGATGCTGCCGTTACTCGCTTCCATAATTGCGGGATGCCGGTCGTGATGGAGATCTGTGGTTAACTGGTCTGCATCGCACCATGAAGAACCGTTGTAAACCTTGTAATAGAGGTCGAAGTCATGCTCGTTTCTGTCAGAGTCCCAGACAACCCAGATGCTGCCGTTACTGGTCCTCATAATTGCTGGATGTGAGTCGTAATAAGAGTTGTTGGTTAGCTGGATTGCATCAGACCATGAAGAACCGTCATGGACGCTATAGAAGATTTCCTTGTTACCCGTTCTGTCCGAATCCCACACAACCCAAATGTTTCCGTTACTAGCCTGGGCGATTGAGGGGGCGAAGTCTACGTTGTCATCTAGGGTCAGCCTGATGTCTGGCGACCATTCAACCGCATGGCTTGATGGCACAATTGTGCTTGCTGTGATCAGGCACAGCGTTAATGTTATTATGGTTAGGGTGATTTTACGGCTCATTTGAGCTCGCTCTTTTAACGAAATGGGCAAAAACAACAAAAAAAAGGGAAGATGTTTTGGTTTTTGCGTTTACTCGATGATGTTGACGAAGCAAATTCCTCTGTTGTCCATGGTGTCCGTTTCGTAAATCAGTCTTGACAGGATTGCCGTTATGACGTAACGCTCTGTTTTCATTCCGCTTGTGTCCAAGGTGAACGTTTCGATTTTTGTTTCGCCACCTTCTAGCGTTGTCGGTCTTATTTCAAGAACCGTCTCCGGAGTTGTGGTCCCCGTGTACTTGACGGTGATGCTGAAGGGTTCTTCAAGAGAACCTTCGTTCGTCATATTTACGTAGATTGCTAGGGGGTCTCCTTCCGTGACATTTTTTCGTGGCATTGTGGTTACTTCAAGTACGGCAATGTCATGTTCCACCGGAAGAACGTTGAAACCGAAATCTTTCTCGACGAGTCCTTTAACGAATCCACTGCTGACATTGTGGTAGGCGCTTGCAAAGCAATTGTACTTAGTGAGTGCGGGACCGCTGAAAGCACGCCACGTTGGATCAGTTAGGTTAAAGTATGCTCTTAGTTCATGCTTTTCTCCGGGGCCTAATGTGTCGATGGGGGTTGTGAGGGTTCCGAGCTTCGTGCCTTCGTCTTTGCTGAACAGGGTGAACTCGACGTATACTTCGTAGTATGTGTCATTGCTTGGGTTTCCCACCTTGCTGCTGAGGTTCATTCCCCTTACACTTGGGCCCTCGTTCAGGCGGTGGCGTTCAGGCTTTGCTTCCCACCCCACTAGGTCAGGGAAGTCTCCACCTACCATCCACGGCACAATCGTTATGGGGCTTGTGAGAGTGTCGGTTAGGTCGTCGTTGTCGGT
>JABXJW010000019.1 GCA_013375395.1 Desulfobacterales bacterium | reverse complement strand
TTGCGCTGAAAGCGCATTCCTTAACTTTAGGCACTTTCAACTTTAGTTCACTTTAGGCACTTGTTCGAGTTAGATTTAATTTTATTTTCCAAGGCTTAAACCAATTCTTGTTTGGTTCCGGCTTGTCCGGGTTAGGCGGGCCTACAAGAGATTATGCTTTTTCAGGCGATAGTGCAGATTGTTGCGGGGAATACCAAGAAGTCTGGCTGCCCGGGATTGCACATTATTTGAGAGCGCAAGGGCCTTTTGAATCATTCTTTTCTCTATGGCATCCAGGGTTTCGGGAAGATTGGACAGCCTTTGCCAGTCTATTGGAGTTTCAAGGTCTGCAAAATTCATGAGCTCCTTGGGCAGGTCGTCCATGGTGATCTCGTTGCCCTTGCTCAAGAGTACGGCCCTCTCAATAGCATGCTCAAACTCCCTCACATTGCCGGGCCAGCGGTGATCGTACAAAAAACGCATGGCTTCAGGGGAAATGGTTATCTCGTCCTTGTTGGCTTCCCTGCCGTATTTGTCGGCAAAGTGGGCTGCCAAAAGGGGGATGTCCTCGCTCCGTTCTCTTAAGGGAGGCAGTTCAATGTGAACCACGTTCAGACGAAAATAGAGGTCTTCCCGGAAACGGTTCCGTTCTACTTCGACCTTAAGGTCCTTGTTTGTGGCCGTGATCAAACGGACATCCACGGCAATATTTCTGGTGCCGCCCACACGCTCAAAGCTCATTTGCTCAAGGACACGAAGAAGCTTTATCTGCATGGAACCCGGCACTTCGCCGATCTCATCCAGAAACAGTGTCCCTTCATCTGCCAGTTCAAACCGCCCCTTTTTCATGGCAATGGCGCCGGTAAAGGCCCCTTTTTCGTGACCGAACAGCTCACTCTCGAGCAGGGTCTCGGTTAGTGCTGCACAACTGACCGCCACAAAGGGTTTGTTGCGACGTGGGCTGTTAAAGTGGATCGCGCTTGCAATCAGTTCCTTGCCGGTGCCGCTCTCACCAGTGATCAATACGGTGGCCTTTGTGTGAGCCACCTTTTGAACAATATCGAATATGGCATGCATGCGCTTGCTCTTGCCGATAACATTGTCGAAGCGATAGCGCTCTTCAATGGCCTGGACAAGACGCAGGTTTTCCTTCAAGACTCTATACGTACCGACGGCCTTGTTTACGATCTGTTTCAATGTCTCGTTCTGAAACGGCTTCTGAATAAAGTTGAAGGCGCCCAGTTGCATGGCCTCAACGGCCTTTTCCACCGTTCCGTATGCGGTCATCATGACCACCGGCAACTCGGGGCGTTTTTCCTTGATACGTCTGAGAAGTTCTATGCCGCCCATGGCGGGCATCTTCATATCAGTCAGTACCAGATCGAGGTCTGTGGATTCCACAATCTCAAGGGCGTGGTGGGCGTTGTCTGCGGTAAGGGTCTCATAGCCCTCCTCAGACAGAAAGGCGCTTAGGACGAGGAGGTAATTTTTTTCGTCATCTACGATAAGGATTGTTTCCATATTCGTTACTCCGCCGTGCAAAAGGCAAAGGGCATAGAGCATGGGGTGTATAGTTGTTTTACGCTATGCCCCATGCTCTATGCCTCTCCGTACCGGCAGGGTCATGGTGACCTGGGCCCCTTTTTCCTTGCCGTTCTCAATACGAATAGTGCCGCCGTGCCCTTCTACGATCTTCTTCACGATCGGAAGGCCCAGCCCGCTCCCTTTGTCTTTCGTGGTAAAGAACGGCTCCCAAATCTTCCCAAGACTTTCCTCGGGGATTCCGTTGCCCTCGTCGGTAAAAATGATCGTCAGAGCGGCCCAGCGTGCAGACAGCTCAATGTATATGGAGCCGCCTTCGGGCATGGCCTGCATTGCATTCATCAGGATATTCAAAAAGGCCTGGTACAGCATGCCGGGATCGGCTTGTATCTTCGGGATATGGGTTGCAAATCGCTGGTGGATTTCGTACCCGTCCTTATTGATCTCCGGCGCCAGAAAGGTCAAGTTCCTCTGCAGGACCTCGTCTACTCTGCAAGGCATGAGGTTCGGCGCCCGAGGCCTTGCGAAGTTGAGAAAATCGGTCACAATACCGTTGAGTCGCCCCCCCTCCTGGACAATGACTTCCGCAAGCTGGGCTTGGCGGTCAGGGCCGCCGCTCAGTTTCAGTTTCAGAAGTTCGGCTGTACTGGTGATAATCCCTAGGGGGTTGCGTACCTCGTGAGAGACAGCGGCTACCATCTCACCGAGGCTTGCCAGGCGCTCAGCATGATCCAGTTTTTCCTTCAGAAGGAGTCGCTCCTGTGCCCGCTTTCTAATGATCTCCTCGCCACGTCTTACAACGTGCCGTAGGATAACAAAGAGTATCCCCATGACGGCAATAGAGGTGGCGATAACCGTGTGCTTGAAATGAACGATGGTCCGGTAATCCTCGGAGAGGTCTTGAATAATCTCAAATACCCCGAGAATAGGGCCCTCAATGTTTGCCAGGGGCATCTCGGCCCTCAGTGGGACATAAGTTCGCAGCTCACCTTCTTTTGGAGCTCCGAACAGCATACCCCAGGATCCTCCCCTGCGAATCAGCCTTGAGCCTGATTTGCCGAGGAGGGCCTGGCGATAATCAATGCCCCCCAAGCCTTTTCTCCCTAACAGTTTTTTGTCAAAGCTGTAGAAGATCACATTCTTTTCGCGGTCAAAGATGTTGACCATCTCCACCCTAAAGCTGTGAAGGGTGTTCCTTACGACTTGGTCCAGGCGCCCAAAGAGGACCTTGTTGCGCAGCTCAATGACTTGACCGAACTGAAGGGCCGCAGGGATAATGAACTGGAGGAAGACCTGATGGTTGAGGTTTTCCGCCATCAGCAGTGCGTAATCTTCACTCTTATTCAAAAGCACTGTTTCCGCTCGATGGGCGATCACCATGGACAAGGCCAAGGAGCCCAGGAGGATCAAGATAAGGCTGGTAAAAGTAAAATACTTGACCAGCCTGAATGGTTTTATCCGTTCTATGTCATTTTGGTGCATCCCTTTTGCTCGCTAGACCATGATATGGCAGGGTCTTTTCCCCTGGCGTCTTAAAGGCATCATACCGGCCATTTCCTCAAAACCCTTTCGTCCCATCATCCCGTAGGCAAATTGTTTGCCGGCTTCAACGCCCGGCTGATCCAGAGGATTGATCCTGAGGAGCCCCCCTGCATACAGGGTCTGAACCTCAAGCATGAACAGAAGCTGTCCCACGGTAAAGGGATTGATCTCGGGGAGCCTTATTGCTGTGTTAACGCGGTTTGCCTGTAGAAGGGCAAACTCCGTGGCTTGCTCTTCGGCCTGGATCAGATCGTTTAGAGTGTGGCCTCCCAGGTAGCCCACCCCGTCCATATGCTTGAGGCCTGCGGGAATCTTAATGTTTTTTCGGTATCTTCCCACCGTGAGAAAAGTGATAACCTTGTCAAAAGGACCCTCAATGTACAACTGGAGCTGGGAGTGCTGGTCGGTCACACCTAGCGCCTTTACCGGAGTGGGTCCTATATTGACCACCCGGCCGTCCACGTCGAGTCGTTTGCCAAGGCTTTCCGCCCAGAGCTGGCGGTACCAGTCGGCTATATCCCGCAGGGCATCTGAATAGGGGATCATGACCGAGATGGGCTTGTTTTTTACGGTATAGGCCAATACCTGAAGCACGGCGTTCATGCCTGCCGGATTTTTCCACAAGTTCTGTTGCCGGCAGGTCTTGTCCGCACTCTGTGCGCCGGCCATGAGTTCGGCAATATCAATACCGGCGACAGCCGCCGGCAGGAGCCCCACGGGGGAAAAAACCGAAAACCGTCCCCCCACGCCCGGCTGGATCGGCAGGGTTTCGTATCCCTCTTCTCCGGCAATGGCCCTTAGATAGCCCTGCTCGGGATCAGTGGTGGCGATAATATGGGATGTGTGCTTCTTGCGGCCAAGTTTTCTCACCAGTCTGTTGCGCACGATGAGAAACTGGCTCATGGTCTCGGCTGTTCCTCCGGATTTGCTGATTACGTTGAATATGGTTTTGCCCGGATCGAGCAGTTCCAGAAGGGCGCCGAAGCCCTCAGGGTCGATATTATCGGCGAAGAATACCCTTGGCAGCCCCTTGCGTTTGTTCTTTGGAAGGAGATTGTGCTGTGGATGGGCAAGGGACCTAAACAGTGCAATACCGCCAAGGGCCGAGCCGCCTATTCCAAGCACGACAAAGTTTTCGCACCCATTGATGATCCGCCCGGCTGTCTTCAAGACCTGCTTCAAGACCTGCCGGTCGTAAGGGAGTTCGTAAAATGGGAGGTCTCCTGCCCTCCTTTGCTGCTTGAGGCCTTGGTGTACGGATTTAAACGCATCCGCCACGGCGTTTATTTGCTTCATGGTTAGGCCGTGGCGGGGACCTGCGGCATCTGCCATCATGCCGCTAAAGTCCAGCGCGATCTTCATGGAGCGTGTCCAAGACTTGTCCTGCCAGCGCTTCATTACGATCCCTTTCTATACACTTTTGACGGCTTCGTAAAAAGTCCAACTTCTGCGTTGCGCTGCATCCTTCGTCACTGCGGCGTACCATAAGCACGCCTCATTCCGCAGGATTTGCACGCCTTGAATTTGGAGCTTTTTACTTTGCCGTCTAATTTGGACTTCTTACGAGACCATCACGGTTTGCTTGCCCCGAAAATATTTTGTTAAGAGACATATCCCGGCTTGGCAACGATCTGGGCCACATAAAGATCGAGAAACCGCTTGGAGGCTGCGGACTTTATGATGGCCACAGTATCTGCACCCTTGGCGGTGCCTGCCACAGCCACCACCTCTTTTCCTTCGTCAACGAGGCCTGCGTCAGCGGCCTCCATAACGATCTCGCAGCAAACCTTCATTCCCTGGCCCAAGCGTCTCAAGGTGTTGGCAATAAGAATCGAGGGATAGCTCCCTGAAAACTCTTTTGCCAGGGCAGTTTCAATGGAATGGGTCAGGATCGTCCCTTTGTAAATGCGGCCTCCCAGACGGCTAATCTCCTCATAGGCTTCATCCGAGAACTGATCCTGGTTTGGTTTCAGGAAGCCTACCGAATGCGCCACCACCACCAGATTCACATCTTCACCCCCCAGAGTTCGGGCTGCCGTTACACCGGTTTGGCCTGACGTGGATGCCACCACAGCATCCTTGTAGCCATCTTCATGGATTAACTTGTAGAGGATATCCATGCAGGCCCGGGTGTTTTGAGGGCCGGGTTTTTCAAAATATTCGACCAAACGTTTCATGAGATGCCTTTCACGGAGAGGATAGAAGTTTAGCCAAATGACAAATCAAGGTCAAGCAATGTCCGCCGACGAAAGGATTTTTTCATGTTTGTTCCTTTTATGTGCTGTGCGTGCAGAGCGCATGAAACACACGGGCATCAAGCAAATGTGCCCAGCCTGCCCACTGTCCCCGCTGCGCGGCGAGCAACAGCCAAGCACGAGGTCAGTCCGGGGCTGTCAATGCCGAGAAGATTAATGAACTGTGGATATTGGGCGTCGTTTTCTATGACAAAATCAGGAGAGTTTTTCAGGCGAGCTTGAACTCCTGCCTGGTGCCGAATCAGGTCGTCCGCCCTCAAGGCCGGAAAAAAGGGTTGCACCTTTTCTGCAAAAATTTCGGCAGGAAGCCATGTCCCGGTCCGGGCATCGCGATCCTCAACAGGCACAAGCTTGGGACCGACCGTGACCGTTGTGCCCAAACGGGCCGGATAAGATAAATCCTCGAAGGTCGGGGTCAAATGGACACCGACCGTGAAATGTCGCCCATGTGGCGTAACCACGGACCGAGGCGCGGGATAGATATTGTTCCCTTCCAATTTCAGTTCGGGGCGCTTGTGCGCATAGAACTTGTAACTTTCCCCCCTTACGGGATCAAGCTCATAGGGTGAATCCGAATTGAACAGGCGGGCCATATGATCCGCATCCACACCGGCAGCGTTAATGACGATCTTCGCCTTAATCGTATCCGTAACTCCGTCACGGTAACGAATAGTCAGCTCTACGAAATCACCGTGTGCCGCCAGCCCAATGACTTCTGTTTGGGCCACGAACTGAACGCCGGCCTGGTGGGCCAGAGTGTGAAGACGGTAGACGAGCGAGGTGGGCTCCACCACACCGGCACTGGGGACCTTGAGGGCGGATTTCGCCTTGACGTTAGGCTCCAGTTGGGAGACCTGTCGGCCTGAGATCTTCTCAACTGCCGACACCCCATTTTCTTTTGCCCGCGCAAAGTAGAGATCAAGCACGCTGTCTTCCTCATCGGTCGTAGCTACAATAAGTTTGCCCGTTTTTACTGCGGGAACCTGGTATTGGTCGCAGAATTCATAGAGCAGCCGGTTTCCCTCCACGCAAAGGGCCGCTTTTGCAGGCCGTGTCTCCTGATCATAGTAGATGCCGGAATGAATCACCCCTGAATTGCGGCTGGACTGATTTTCCCCCTGTGTGATCCCCGGGTTTTTCTCAAACACAAATATTCCGCCATACTTGCGCGAAAGCTCCCTGGCCACCGCACAACCAATAACGCCGCCGCCGATTATTGCTATCGGGATTTCACTTGACAATTACGTCGGCACCTGCGGTTTCTGTTTCCTTTCACTCCCCACCCCGCCGATTTTTGTAGTCAATCGCTGCTTTGATGAACGAGACAAAAAGTGGGTGGGGATCCATTGGCCGGGATTTGAATTCCGGGTGGAACTGGCAGCCGAGAAACCACGGATGATCGGCCATCTCCACAATCTCGACCAGCTTGCCGTCAGGCGAGATGCCGCTCATGACAAGCCCTGCCTCCTCCAGCCTTTCCTTGAGGTCATTATTGAATTCGTAACGATGACGATGTCTTTCTGAAATCTCCTCATTCCTATATGCCTGATGGGCCAATGAGCCTTCCTTGACCACACACGGATAGGCCCCCAAGCGCATGGTGCCGCCCTTGTGCGAAGTGACGTCCCTTTGCTGAACCTTCTGCGACTTGTAGTCAAACCATTCTTTCATGAGGTAGATGACCGGAAACGGGGTCGCCTCGTCAAACTCCGTGCTGTGAGCGCCTTGCATCCCTGCAACATGGCGGGCATACTCGACCACTGTCATCTGCATGCCCAGGCATATGCCGAAAAACGGTATCTTCTCTTCTCGGGCAAACCGGATGGCGGAAATCTTACCTTCTATACCACGTGCACCGAACCCGCCGGGCACCAGGACACCATCTGCTTGCCCAAGGCGCTCCCGGCAGTTTGACTCATCAATAGTTTCCGAGTCCACAAAATCGAGATTCACCTTGCAATCGTTGGCAATGCCGCCGTGGCACAGGGCCTCATTAAGGCTCTTGTAAGATTCTTTCAGGTGGATGTATTTGCCCACAACGGCAATGGCGACCGAGTATTTGGGGGTCTTGATCTTTTCTACAAGCTCCTTCCAGCGCCCCAGCTTGGGAGCCCGGGTCCAGATATTAAGGAGTGCTACGATCTTGTTGTCAAGGCCTTCCTGGTGGAAAAGCAATGGGACCTCATATATCGTCTCTACGTCCTTGGCAGTGATCACTTGATCTACGTCCACATTGCAAAACAGGGCTATCTTTGACTTGATCTCTTTTGACAAAAACCTGTCAGTGCGGCAAAGAAGAATATCCGGCTGGATGCCGATACTGCGAAGCTCCTTGACGCTGTGCTGCGTCGGCTTGGTCTTTACCTCGCCGGCAGTAGATATATAGGGGACCAGTGTGAGGTGTACGTAAAGAACGTTCTCTTTTCCAACGTCTGACTTGAACTGTCTGATGGCTTCCTGAAATGGAAGGCTTTCAATGTCGCCTATGGTTCCGCCCACCTCTGCAATCACCACATCAACATCATTGGCTACCGATATGATGCTTTGCTTGATCTCATCGGTAATGTGAGGGATGACCTGGACCGTGCCGCCCAGATAATCTCCCCGGCGCTCCTTGGTGATGACCGAGTGGTAGATCTTGCCGGTGGTGAAGTTATTGTTTCGGCCCAGCTTGGCGTGCGTAAACCGCTCGTAGTGGCCAAGATCGAGATCGGTCTCAGCCCCGTCGTCGGTAACAAAGACCTCGCCGTGTTGGAAGGGGTTCATGGTGCCGGGATCAACGTTGATGTATGGATCCAGCTTTTGAAGAGTGATGGTCAGCCCTCGGCTTTCCAACAGCGCCCCGATCGCTGCCGAGGCAAGCCCTTTGCCCAAAGATGATAGCACGCCACCGGTAATAAAGATAAACTTGGTTGGAAAATGCATGTCTAACTGGATCCTCCTGCGGTTTTGTTTTTATTGAAGACTTTTTACGAAGTCATCATTCTCAAGCTTTTCAATGTCAGAGGCCGTATCGACCCCCTTTGAATCGTAGCGCGTCTCCACCACCTTGATCCGATAGCCGTGTTCCATGGCCCGAAGTTGTTCCAGCTTCTCAACGGCCTCAAGTTTCCCCTGAGCCAATGAGGCAAAGCGATCCAGAAAATGCTTCCGGTAAGCATATATTCCAAGGTGCTTGAACACATCATGCGGCTGCGAACCGTCACGGTCAAAAGGGATCGGTGCGCGGGAAAAGTAAAGGGCAAAGCCATCCTTGTCAAGAACACATTTTACACAATTAGGATCATTGATGTCGGCAGGATCATCTGTCCTGTATGCCAGTGTTCCCATGACAAGGGATGCATCTTCTATCAAGGGGGTAACGAGCTCCGAAAGGCACCGTGGATCAAGCGAGGGCTGATCCCCCTGGATGTTGATGACGATGTCTTCGTCTTTTAGCCCGAGTTTTCCGGCTGCTTCCGCCGCCCGGTCGGATCCGCACCGATTGGTCGCAGCCGTCATAACCACCAGCCCGCCGAAGCCCTCAACGCACCTGAAAATCCGTTCGTCATCTGTAGCCACCACCACGTCGTCCAGAAGGCCGGCCTGTTTGGCCCTTTCGTATACACGCTGAACCATGGGCTTGCCGGCAATCGGCGTCAGCGCCTTTCCTTCAAACCTCTTGGAGCCGTACCTGCACGGAATGATGGCTACGATCTTCATGTTTTTTCGTATTGCTTTTTGGCTCGAAGTCAAGCCCTTGGAAGATGTTCCTCCCAGAGTAGATAGCACCTACCTTCTCATCAGACAAGACCTTGTTGAATTTTCTCGTCGGCCTCAAAAAACAAGGCCTCTCAATACGAGAGGCCCATCTTGTGCAACGATTTTTCTTTGGACTTCCCTGGTAGGCACGGCGGGATTTGAACCCGCGACTTCTACCGTGTCAGGGTAGCGCTCTCCCCCTGAGCTACGTGCCTAAGGGTACATATATCGGCTAACAACTATCCCGGGGCGTGTCAAGAAAAATACAAGCGCCAGACGGCGTAACCTGTCTCACAAGGAATCCTCATGCAGGATGTTCAGCCCCCGGTATATATACTGAAACCCTGAAACCGTTGTCATGGCGACCGCGAACCAGAACAGAGGCCATTGAATGTGGACGATCTTCGGTACATAGAAGCCCACCAATACGGAGGACACAGTGGCCACCTGCGCCACTGTGGTTATCTTGCTAAGCATAGAAGGTTTCGCTTCAAATTCTTTGTGCATGATATTAAAAAGGGCCACCCCAAACAGAATCAGCACATCCCGCGTCATAACAATCACGGTGAGCCAACCCGGAATCATGCCCTGAATGGCCAGCGTCACAAATGCCGTGGCCAACAATAGCTTGTCGGCAGCAGGATCCAGGTAGGTGCCCAAGGTGGTCTTCTGTTTGAAGAAACGGGCCACAAACCCGTCCAGCCCGTCGGTAATTGCGGCAATGGCAAAGACGAACAAGGCAGGACCTAACAGGTGTTTCATCAAACAGATGGCAAAGAGCGGCGTCAGTAGTACCCTGAGAAGAGTCAGGCTATTGGGAACGTTTATTGGAATCGCTTGTTTCATGATGATAGCATCCAGTGTCGCAGAGTCCAGCTTACCCGGTCACTGGATCATTTCCCACGTGTCCTGTTTTGGTATTAGCTCCAATTTTATCCCGTTTTGACTAATCTCAAAGACGTTCACTCCAAAGCCTTCAAAGTTCTTCAACATCAACTGATCCGCCAAAGTCTGGACGTGTCCTTTGATGTCAACGTCCATCTTGGCCTCACCTGACTTAATAGTCCGCAGATAAACATTGTTCACGCCTGGAATATCATTTCTGAGAATAGTCCGGAACGTGACAAAATCAGCATAGTCCTTAATACCCCTCACAACCAAATCCACCAGAGCCGACTGGGCGGCCGCCTTCTGCCAATTCGCCGTGATTTGCCTCGTCAGGTCTTCGGCCACTGCCGAAGCGGCAAGCATAAGAGCTTCTTTGCCTCCAACACTCTCATTTGAATGAAGCGCCGCCCCGGTTCCTTGAGATGAGCCGATGACCACCCCGTTATCTGTATTGATAGCGCGCCCAGACACTGTAGCTTGAATGGACTTCATGTTCCTGGCAAATACGTTGCCGCTACGACGGGCCACGGCGTTGCCCACGACAACCACATCCGAATCAAGCTGCTCCCCAAGTCTTACCGCGGCTTCAGTGCTCAAGTCAGGCCCAAGCCATTCCGGCATGATCTCAATATCCTGAAAAAGCTTTTCCGGGTCAAGGATGACAAAACCCTTCTTGCGCATGTATTTTGAAAGCGTATCTTCGACAACCGATCGCGACGCCCTAAAGGGGGTCTCTCCCCACCAGTACCGGGGTGAAGGCTCGCCAATGTTTTGCTCCGATAACAAGAACAGGAGGCTCGGCATTTCCTTCTGCGGCGCGAGGATACCTATAGCTTGCAGTTTTTCCTGAAGAGCGCCCATGAACAGCCTGGCCCGGACTACCACCCGATAATATCCTCCTGACTTGGACTCAGTGAGCACCTTGTAGTCATGGACAAATTCCTCGGCCCTTGCATAGATATGATCGCTCAATAGTTGGAAGTGATCGACCACCGATTCCGAGGGGATCGAAATGCCAACCCCATTTTCTACTGCATTCCTTAAGCCGTCTGCAACAGCCTCATCCCTGGCCTTAGCCACGTCATCATTGAAAATTGCGCCTCGGCCGATTACGTCCAAGGTCCCGTTTTGTTCGCCCTGTTGGCTCCACGAGACAGTGTTGAATCCCAGCACATAACCGACAAAGAGCAAAGCCATCAGAAGATGTTTCATGGATTTCATGCCCGATCAGTCCAACACTATTATGACCCTGCACTTTTTCAAGAACAAAAGATTTTCAGAAGCACCTCGAATCTTCGAGGCGTGTGCATTGCTGATGACAAAATCACATCGGCCGGTTCCTCCTATCCTCAAACCCCTCACGGTTAAAGGGTTGCCGGAGACCCTTTGGTGCTTCTGAGCCGCTTTCAGGTCCTTCCAATATGCCGCCATCCCGTGCTGAACTGCAAATTCGCGGCTCACATAGGCCGAACCGTAAACTTCCCGACCTTCTTCATCGATAATCCTTGGAGACATGGCAGGCCGGCCCTTAAGTCCGCGAGCATCAAGCACAAGGCCCGTGTATGCGGCAGGTGCGGGAGCCGGCATCGATGGCTCTGGTGCTGCAACCGGCTTTTGTTCCTTTGCGGCTGTTTTGGGTATGGTTTTGACCTCCCGCACGTGCTTAATGTCCTGTGGAAGGATCAACTGCGCAAACCCCCCGGTCAGCTTCAATGCGAGGGTGACCTCAACCGTTCCATCTGATAAATACTCCCTCTTGGCCACCTCAGCCCCCTTAATAACGGCTTCCACCTGGGACCGGATCACATCATGCTTTTCCATGAAATCCTTGACCGAAGTGGACGAATCGATCCTCATATCTTTCACTGTCTCAAGGAGATTGGAGTACGCAGCCATCTCCACCTTTTGCGCCGTTGACCCGGCCCGAGTATTCTTACCGAACTTTCTTGAGGCCGCTCCAACCCACTTGGCGTAAATGATCCCATTCGACCAGTTGACCCGCCCATGGGTTCCCACCTTCTGCACAAGCTCGTGCCTTTTTGCCACAAGGTATTGTGCTGTCATCCCAACAACCATAGCGGCAACACCCGCAGCCACAAACAGTTTTGCTCTCCTCACAACGGACTCCCTTCTGCCGAATAATTTGTTGCCACCGTCAAACTTTTTCCTTAACAGGTCATCCTCAGCAGGTATCTGAGCTTATCTAATATACTCGGAGTCATGGAATTTATCAATTATAAAATCACAACATAACCCGGATGAACCGGATAAGCTCAAAGCTCAAGGCTGAAAGCTCAGAGAGAGACCCAAATCTCAGACCCCAGATTCACTTACTTTCGGCTTTGAGCCTTCATAGCAGATTTTTCTGCCGGAAACATACGAATTTCACAACTGCGGAAGAGGTAAGCGTCAGGCAGGTGAGCTGTTTCAGTAACGGCTTGGCCGAAACCGCCGGCCGAGAGAAATCGGTTTTCAGGCAGTCGAAGAGCCCCTCTTGACCGAGGCTTATGCGGGAGCTGCCCCTGTGGAAATCTTTTTGATGGTCAAAACCCGTTGTCCGAATGACTGGCCTCTGAACGGTGTCTCAGTAAATAGTGAACTCTATTTATGGCCTCTACATAAGCCTTGGCGCTTGCTTCCAGAATGTCTGTGCTTGATCCCCGCCCCAAAGCGCGAGCCTCCTCGCGAGATACCCGCACAGTAGCTGCCCCCATGGCCTCCTTCGTCTCGGTGACGGCCTTGACTTGAAAGTCCTCAAGCTTGTGATAAGCCCCCACGACGTTGTCAATGGCCTTAAAGATGGCATCAACGGGCCCGTCACCCTCCGCACTTGCCTCCGAGGTGCCTTCTTCGCTACGCAGCCTCACCAGGGCCGCCGGGGATTCATGGGTGCCCGTAGCTAGTTTGTATGATTCAAAAGTGTATGCCTTACTGTTTACCAAATGGGAAAAAATCACGTCGTGAACAATGATATCCACATCTTTGTCATAGACCTGCCTTTTTTTGTCGGCAACCGACAGAAAGCGTTCATAGACCGCCTCAAACTCTTGTGCATCAAGGTCATAGCCCATCTTAGAGACCTTATCTTTCAAAGCATGCCTGCCCGATCTGGCCGTAAGGACCATCGTGTGTTCGGTAATTCCCAAATCTTCCGGACGGATAATTTCGTAGGTGGACCGGTCTTTCAGGATCCCATCCTGGTGTATGCCGGAAGAGTGAGCAAAAGCATTGGCGCCAACAATGGCCTTATTGGCCTGCACCGGCATCCCCATGAGGCGGCTCACCAGGTTGCTCGTCCTCACGATCTCGCGGGTGTTCACCGAAGTATGGAACTTGAAATAGTCCTTTCTGGTCTTAATGGTCATCACAATCTCCTCTAAAGAAGCATTGCCCGCCCTTTCTCCAAGGCCGTTCATGGTGCACTCCACCTGTCTGGCTCCGTTTTCGATGGCGGCCAAGCTATTGGCTGTAGCCAGCCCCAGATCATTATGGCAGTGAACACTGATAACGGCTTGATCAATGTTGGAAACGGCTTCTCCGAGATAGGCGATGAGTTTGCCAAACTGTTCAGGCACAGCATAGCCGACCGTATCTGGAATGTTTACCACCGTAGCCCCGGCCCCGATCACCTGTTCCACTACCTTGGCCAGATAAGCCGGATCGGTCCGTGAAGCATCCTCAGGAGAATATTCCACTTCAGGACATAGGGACTTGGCAAACTTCAAAGCTTCAAGCCCTCGCTCTAATTGCTTTTCTCGATCCGTACCGAATTTTTTCTGAATATGAACATCCGATGAAGGTAGAAAAACATGAATGCGCGGCCTTTCCGCCTTTTTTATGGCATCCCAGGCTGTTTCTATGTCCTTGCGAACCGCCCGTGCAAGAGCCACGATGGTCGGAGCTTTAACCTTTTCGGAAATGGCCTTTACAGCCTCAAAGTCTCCGGGAGATGAGACGGGAAACCCGGCCTCGATGGCATCAACCTGTAATCTGGCAAGCTGCAAGGCGATCTCCATCTTTTCTCTGGGATTCAAACATGCCCCTGGAATCTGTTCTCCGTCCCTCAGGGTGGTGTCAAAAATGAATATCCTTTCCATCGGTTCTTTCCCTCCAAAAAAAAAGCCGCAGGTTTTGCCGCCTGCGGCCCATGGTCACCATGATTGTACGTTGACTACCGCAAGCAGGCCCCTCCCCGTAGAAGGAGTAGAAGCAAAAGGTCGAGTGGTAATAAACGCATGATACATCTTTTCATATGCATTATAAAACCACGATGTTCCCAAAATGTCAATTGGTTTTTTTTACTTCATTTCTCGCTCCGGAACAAAATTCTTGACTTCAAATTGCCTGGTTGTTAACAACCGAGCCCTAACAATCTTTTCGCACTGGGCATTTGTCGCAGGTCTAATTGAACCGCAAGAGCGAACTCATTCCCCGCAGCTTGCCCTCCTGGGCGTAGGCCTCTCCGAGCTGTAGGCCTCCGGCTTGTAAACCCTACGGCTCGGAAAGCTCTACGAGCCGGAAGCCAACGGGCCGGAGGCTGCGGGGGGCTTCAAATAATCTTCGAGGTAGGATCATGAAACTGGACGAGAACGTTATAACCAAAGCTATCATCCAACGTTTCACTGAAAAATGGCTCGACCACCTCCGGCTGGACGTCGCCATCGTGGGCGGCGGACCGTCAGGATTGGTAGCGGCTTATTACCTGGCCGCCAATGGTCGGAAGGTGGCGCTCTTTGAACGCAAGTTGAGCATCGGAGGCGGCATGTGGGGCGGCGGAATGATGCTGAATGAGATCGTGGTCCAGGGAGAGGCCAAGACGATTTTTGACGGACTGGGCATCTCCAGCCAACCCTTTCAAGCCGGATACTACACGGCAGATGCAGTGGAGGCCGTCACCACCCTGGCTTCCAAGGCGTGCCGGGCTGGGGCCAAGGTCTTCAACCTTATGAGTGTGGAAGACGTGATCATACGTCAAACAGAGGGCCGGGAATCGGCCAGAGTAACCGGTCTGGTGGTCAACTGGACGGCAGTTGAAATGGCACAACTCCACGTGGACCCCTTAACGGTAAATACTCAGTATACAATTGATGCCACCGGGCATGCTACCGAATTGATGCACATCATAGAGAAAAAATCCGGATCGAGGTTGTTGACGGAAACCGGGAAAGTAATCGGTGAAAAGTCTCTCTGGGCCGAGGTGGCGGAACGCTCCACCTTGGAGAACACCCGCGAGGCATTTCCGGGCGTCTATGTGGCCGGCATGGCGGCCAATGCCACATTCGGCTCATACCGCATGGGTCCCATATTCGGCGGTATGCTCCTTTCCGGCAAGAAGGCCGCAGAATCGATCATCCAGCGACTGGAGGCCAGGACTTAGTTCCTTAGTTCCAAGATTCGTGCTTTTTCTGGCAGAAAATTTTTGTCATGTTCAACAAAAAGTGAGCTAAAGTGCCTAAAATGTCTAAAGTGAGCTAGAGTTAATGTGCACGCCTTCGGCGTGGTCAGTCTTAAAAACAGGTTGCGCTGAAAGCGCATTCCTTAACTTTAGGCACTTTCAACTTTAGTTCACTTTAGGCACTTGTTCGAGTTAGATTTGATTTTATTTTCCAAGGCTTAAACCAATCCTTGTTTGGTTCCGGCTTGTCCGGGTTAGGGGCTTCGCCCTAATTGGGGTGTTGGAGCACTGGAGTGATGGGTATGAATGGAGCGATGCTACTCGAATGTAAGGACATAATGTTTCAATACCCCGGCGCCGATACCCCTGTGTTCAAGGATCTGGCCTGTGGCCTGCGCACTCCCGGATTCCATGCCTTGTTCGGGCCGTCGGGCGTGGGCAAGACGACCCTTGCGAGAATGATTGCGGGGGAAATCAAGGGATTTTCAGGCCAAATCGCATCTGAACAGATGAACAATATACTCTATTCCTATAACCTGGAAAGGCTTCCCGGATGGTACAGCGTCGGAGACCACCTGGCAGAGATAACGCCATCTTCCAACAAGGATAAGATTGACGATCTGATCGGCTTTTTTGGCCTTCGAGCATGCCTGGACTCCCGATTCGCCCAGATGTCCCTGGGACAGCAGAACCGCACCAATCTGACCCGCTATCTTTTGCAAGATTTTGATCTGCTGATCATGGACGAAAGTCTGGCCAATGTGGATGAAGTTACCAGAGAGCAGATCATATTGAAGATCAAAGAGATGTTTCCAGCAAGATGCTTTCTCTACATTTCCCACAATGTATTGGAGGTCTCCAAGTTCTGTAACCAGATACTTGTGCTTCGCAGCGTGCACAAAACCCCTCAAGCGATGTCTGTCGTGGGACAAGACTACACGGAAGGCAAGCCCCTGAAAAAGCAAGACCTTGAACTTACCATGTTAGAGGTCGTACATGCTGCATAGGCGCATATATCAATTCGTGATCGTCTATTTTCTTGGCTTGGCCTTCTTGTTGTTGATAAAATATATACTGAATCTTTCCGATTACTTAATCCCCGGCCCCCAGGAAATATGGCGCACCGCCTGTCGCGTGGTTCCCAGGTATCTATTCAGTGTAATGGATACACTTTCCGTTGCCGTCATCGGCCACATCCTGTCCATTTGTCTGGCAACCATTGTCGGGATTATAGGCAGGCTCACCACCTGGGTAGGCTCATTCATCAAGGTGGCTGCTTACAACATTCAGGCCTATCCGATTGTGGCCGTAGCGCCCATCATATTTATCCTTCTTGGCGATGGGCTCTCCTCAAGGCTCCTGATTGCATCCATGATATGTTATTTCCCCTTGCTGCTGTCCTTTGTCGGGATCCTGTCGGAACCAGTGGCCGATATCGAGCAGTTCTACATCGCCACCAAAAGAATGAACTGGCGATTGCAGGTCAAGATCCGCGCCTTTGAGAATATCACCAAGATCACCACGGTGGTCGTAGGCAGCGCCACACTCGCCATGGTCGGCACCATTGTAGCCGAATTTATTGCTGCCAACGCCGGAATCGGCTACAGTATCCGCATAGCGCTTTATCAGAGCGATCTCGCAAAGATCCTTGTGGCCCTTTTTCTAATCGGGACATGTACCTCACTCTATTTGACCTGCCTGGAGTGGATAGGGCGCCTGGCACAAAAGAGGTGGAGCGTTCCAAGGGGAGGCTAAGGGCTCGCTCAAAAATAACTTCACATTTTAATGCGCCGATCCATCCCGCCTAGCTGCGTTGCTTGTCTGTTAAATAGCTTGCTATTCGCCCTCCTCGCGCCTTGCCATGCGGGCGCCTCGACTCCTGAAAATGTAAATTTATTTCTTCGCGAACCCTAAGGCCGCGCCACTATATATTGTGTTTTTTCTAATAAGACCACAATATATACTTGACAACCTTTGTGCACTGTGATATACAAATCGAAAATGTGCTGTTCAGACCCTTTTGGTCCCTTAGCCTTAAAGGATGCGCCCTGACGGGCGACAAACTGCGAAGGCAGTCAGGAGTGGCGATCTGGACGGCAATCAGTCAATTTGGCTATTGTTGCGTCTCCTTAGTTTCATGGCCAAGGAATCAGACCTGCACCCCCTGTATGCAGGGACTGATTCGATGGGGTAAACGAATTTCGGCTCTGGGGATCCCGCCATCATGTCCTCCAGAAATGCAGGCACGCTTGTGCTTTAAAAAATTTATGCCTCAGAGCCGAATCCCCATTGTGCCAGAGTCCTTGTATTTCAACGACTTACCACCTAGGTTCCCAGGGCACACCATAAAGTTCGATTTTTGATTTCAGATTTTTGCCCAATATGCCGATAGAATTTGGAGCGGGGGTCTCCTGACCTTCCGGAAAGCCATTACCTCCTCCTTTCCATTCAAAGCCAATAGATAAGGGATGTATAAGCCGCTTAAAGGGAGGCCCCCGCCCCAAATCACGACCTGAATCGTTGAGAGTCGTTGCATAAGGATAGTATTTTATGATACATGCTTTACCTCATTGAGGTAACGTCAACCCTTGACGGCTTCGTAAAAAGTCCAACTTCTGCGTTGCGCTGCATCCTTCGTCACTGCGGCGTACCATAAGTACGCCTCATTCCTCAGGATTGCGCCTAGCGGCTTGAAAAGACTTGCGCGCCTTGAATTTGGAGCTTTTTACTTTGTCGTCTAATTTGGACTTTTTACGAGACCATCAACACTTAGCTGAAAGATCCATGTGGCGAAGCAGCGAACACGATGTCCCGTTTCTCAAAATGAGAGCAGTTTTTTCTTTCTTGGTAAAATGAATGGGTGCATCTTGATAATCCAAAGAAGTTCAAGTACTTTTCTGCTGGCTCTCTCTGTTGCGATACTGTTTTGCACGGGTGGTTGCGGGGAAAGTCTTTACAAAGATCTCAGACCCGTCACCTATCGACTCAAATGGCTCATTAACACCAGCGTCGCAGGCGGCCTGTATGCGGACGCACACGGAATTTTTGCCGACCACGGATTGCGAGTCACGATCAAGGAAGGAGGTCCCGAACGGGATTCGATCAAGGAATTGGAACTTGGCCACGCGCAATTTGGCGTTGCTTCAGCCGATCAGGTTATACGCGCTGTATCTAAAGGTGCTCCCGTTGTGGTCATTGCCCAACTTTTTCAGGTCAATCCGCTTCAATGGATCTACAGGCCTGAAAAGACCTGCATTGATACCGTGCAGGATTTAAAGGGAAAGACAATCGGCGTGACATATGGGGGCAACGATGAAACGATTATGAGGGCCCTTCTGACAAAATGGAAGATCAAAAACAAGGACGTAAAATTGTTCAGCGTTCGTTACGATTACACCCCATTCTATGATGGCGAGGTCGATCTGTGGCCCGTTTATCAGAATGCCGAAGGGATGGTCATTGGCGAAAAGCTCCGCAAAGCCGGGGAAAGGGCCGGCTTCTTCAACCCTGATGACTTTGGTGCTCGCTTTGTTGCCAACTCAGTCATTACCACGGAGCGCATGTTGAAAGAACGCTCGGATATAGTACACAAATTTACAAAAGCGCTGCTCCAAGGTTGGAGAGAAGCCCTGAATCCGGCAAATTGCGGAAAGGCAGTGAAGACCATTTGCCGGTTTGACAAGGATACCCCCGTGCACATAATAAGGAAACAGCTTCAGGCCACTCGAATACTTATGAAACCGTCGCCGGAGGTGGAGATAGGCAGGATAGATACTAAAGCTTGGATAGAAACTGAAAGGATCATGTTGGAACAAAAGCTGATCGCCCGCCGTATATCTGTGAAGAGGATCTTGAGGCATTATGCACAGATCGCGAGTCGTTGATCGCGGAACGAATAACGAATTTCGAACAAGCATCAGACGGCCCAGTCAGGGATTAAATGGAGGATGTGGTCCTTTACGTCTTCAAACTCTTCAGCTTCAATCTCTTCCTCCACCTCGTTGGCATCAAACCAACAGATGGCTTCTCCTCTGTGATTGTACACACTGAAAATGCGCTTTCCGTTTTCGGTCGGATGCTCCATTTCCACTACCTCGGCCACAATCTTTTTGGCCTGTTCGTAGGGAATGAATTGAGGCTCTTCCATGTTTCCCCCCCTTTTCAAACCAAAGGGACCGGGAAAAAGAGTTCTTCGTAAAGACTCAGCGCGTAACGGTCAGTCATGCTGGCAATAAAATCACAGACCTTCCGCTCCCTGGTAGTCGTTGACTTGAAATTTCCCATCTCCATCTTCTCGAGCTCTTTTTCAAGAGCCCCGTGGTCTTCCAAAAGATAGTAGTAAAGTTCAGATAGAATCTTCTTGGCCTTGACAAACTCCTTGTGCACCTGCGCAGACTTATACACATTCTCATAGAGAAACTGTCTGAGCGTTGCCATAGCCTCAGATACCGGTTCACTTGTAGCAAGGTGTGCCTCTCCGTCATTGACGCGGCTCGATGCCACAAGGTCGTTTATCATGGTGCGAACGCGCTCGGAATGCGAGTGGCCCAAGACTTCTGTGCACAAGGTTGGGATGTCGACCAAACCGATGACGCCGCTGCGGATGGCATCGTCCAGATCATGATTCAGATAGGCCATAATGTCGGCAAAACGGACCACTCTGCCTTCAATAGTGCAAGCCATCGCCTCCGGCTCGTCAGGGAAAACGGCGCCGTAGCCTTTGGAATGTTTTAAAATCCCGTCGCGAACCTCAAAACTCAGGTTCATTCCCAGACCTCGGTTTTCCAGCAGGTCAACGACCCTCAGGCTTTGTTCATGGTGAGAAAAGTCTTCCGAATAGATCTCTTTCAGTGCAACCTCCCCGCCGTGCCCGAACGGGGTGTGCCCAAGGTCGTGGCCAAGAGCTATGGCTTCTGTCAGGTCTTCATTAAGTCTCAAGGCCCGCGCAATAGTGCGAGCAATCTCAGAGACCTCCAGTGTGTGGGTCAGACGCGTCCGGTAGTGGTCTCCAAGGGGCGAGAGAAACACCTGGGTCTTGTGCTTGAGGCGTCTGAAGGCATTGCTGTAAACAATACGGTCCCTGTCTCTTTGAAATGCAGTTCGAATTGGGCAATGCTCTTCATGGGTTGAGCGTCCCCGGGATTCACTGCTCAAGCACGCGAGAGGAGAAAGATACTCCCTCTCCCATGCCTCTGACTCTTCCCGTATGGACGGAAGCCTATACAATCGCGCAACCTTTTCCTTCAAAACAAGAAATCTCCCTGATGCCTTTTTTCAATGGCTGTTTGGGCGAGGCCTATTCAAAGTCACAACCTGCCAAGGACCAAATAGGCGGCAGGCACGTGCAAAGGATAATTGTCTTTATCGCATAAAATGAACAGACTGTAAAGGGTATTATGGCCGAGATTTCCACCTTCACAACATGCCAATGCAGCAAAACGCCTTTTCCTCTTTACTTCATTGCTGAACATGGTTTAAGTTTTTTTGTGGACAGTTGCCTCAGATTTCTTTGTATTCTTCTATTCAGATCTTGGAATGAAGAGTGATTATGGACTACGAATTCTTTATGGAAGAGGCACTTCAGCAAGCGCGCAAGGCGCTCGGCGCGGGAGAGTTTCCGGTCGGCTCCCTGATGGTGTATGAAGACAGGGTGCTGGTCACCGGGGCCCGGAATCACAGCGACCCGGACAGGCAGAACGAGCTTGACCATGCTGAGATGTTGGCTTTGAGGCGTTTGGTTGATCTGGGGGGCGGGATCGACAGAGAAAAGGTTGCTCTGTTTTCGACATTGGAGCCCTGCCTGATGTGCTATGCGGCCCTTATCGTAAACGGGATAAGAAATATCGTATATGCCTACGAAGATGTTTTCGGAGGCGGCACCAAGTTTGACCTTACAGCGCTCAACCCATTCTACAGGGATATGAATGTAACAATCGTCCAGGGCATCTTAAGGGACAAAAGCCTTAAGCTTTTCAAAAGTTTTTTTTCAGAGCCCAATAATGATTATTTGAAAGGGAGCCTGCTTGCTCGATATACCCTCGAACAATAGGCTTTCTCAGCGTGGTCTCAGACAGGGGACTTTAGTCTCCCAGGCAAAAAACCTTACCCAGTCAAAACCAAACTTCATCAACTGCGTATCGTCTGCTTTGATTTTTCTCAGCACCTCTTTCTTGACCTTGTACCTTTTCAAAAACGTGCTGTTGAAAACAAAATCACGAAATCTGTCCAGATTGTAAGTCGCCATGAATGCCATCTTCGCCTTGGGACCATAAGGCCCTTCGGCGCCCCACGGGTTCGCCTGAAACAGTGCCTTTACCTCTGCCCATTTGGCTGTCATTTCATGATAAATGACGGCCCCTTGATCTTCAGCCCAGCTTTCGGTCGTCCACTGTTGTGATTCATGCTGTCCGAGGCAAAAATCAGGCGGTTTGAAAAAGTAAATGTCCCTGGCCTTTTTTTTAGGGCCGTGAAACATAATCCCCTGTTCAAGAGGGAAGGTGCGACAGGTATCAGGCCGATCCGGATAGACCGCGCACCCGGACTCGTTCAAGAATGGGCAGGTCTTTTCCTCATTTTCGGCCATGCGGAGCAACACATCCGGAAAGAAACTCGACTCACGCAGCACAATGTCCACGCAGGAGTCCAGGAACTCTTCAGAGGATACATTCAGTCGGTTCTTCAGCCGGAGCACGTCATAAGGATACAAGAACAAGTTTAAATTGCGGCAACACCGCGTAAAGCATTCCAGCCCCTCATGACACCGAAACGCAAAGACTTCGCCGTCTTCAAGTTTCCTAATTAAGAGATCATCTTGTGCCTGCGGATTAATATATTTCATTTGTTGAGTGCCTAACCCGGTTTATCCAGGCTGGGTATATGTAACGGGAATGGACTCAAAAAACAAGCCTCTTGACCGGCGCTTGCCTGATTCGTTTCCTGGTGGTAATAAGGAACAAATTTTTCGGACTCGAGGATTTCAGACTTCTTGAGATGACAAAGACCGTAGCCTTTCAGAAAAACGCCAGAAACATATTCTTTCATATATTGACCCGATGCAATCTGAGATGCCGGCATTGCTACATTAACCCCGAGCAGCATGGCAAACAAACCCTTTCTGTTGAGACCACAAAAAAGTGGTTGAAGGCCATGATGCACAAGGCAAAGTCCTCCAACCTCATCTTCATAGGCGGTGAGCCCACGCTCCACCCAGACCTTCATCTCATGATTAAGGCCGCCGGGAAGATGGGTTATGCCTCGATCACCGTGGACACGAACGGGTTCTTTTTTAACGATATCCTGGAAAAAGTGACCACACAGGAGGTCGATTATTTCAGTGTGGGCCTGGACGGCTCTTGCAGCAAGATCAACGACCTTATCCGGGGAAAAGGGAGTTACGACAAGTGCGTCGCCGGCATGAAAAAGGCCCTTTCAAAGGGGTTCAAGATCAGCTTGATCTACACGGTCGGCCCATCGAATATCCATGATTTGAAAAACATGCCGAATTTATTGAAGGCTCTCGGCATCGATAGGTTGTTTATTCAAGTCATTGGAATCAGAGGGCGATCAGCACAGGGCGAAAAACAAGAGTCTCAGTTGACCAGAAAGGAGTGGGCTGCTGTTGTACCGAGGGTGGCAGCCAGAGCAGCGCGCCTCGGCATACACGCAACCTATCCCAAGGTGTTTTTGGACAGCTCAGAGCGTTTTGAATGTGCTGCTCTTGTTGCTGAAAACTACTTTATCTTTCCCAACGGCAGGGTTTATCAATGCCCCTTGTGCGAAGATTTCCCACTCCATTCCTATGTGTTTGACAAAGAAAGGCTCAAGGCGACCCCCCCTATCAATGAAATGGACTTTTTTCAACTCTCCATTCCTGAAGGCTGTGTGATGAACAAGCTTGTTCAACCAGGCAACCTGAGTTACGATAAACAAGGAAGGCCAAGATATAAGATCGCCTGTTGCCTGTTAAAGGAAGAGATAGAAGCTCAAAGCTCAAAGCTCAAAGCTCAAAGCGATCATTGAACTTTCTTTTACCTTTGAGCTTTCAGCTTTGAACTTTCAGCTTCAACAGGAGGTGCAATGCTTGAAAAACCCAAATCTTACGACATGATCACCGATTTTGTAACAGGAAACGAGGTGCCGAACATCGGGGCGGAAGAAAACCGACAGAGGGTCGAAGGTTTCCTGGTTGAGACAAAGGGCTACGGCAAAGAGGATATCGAGGTGGATGCGGACCTTTGGTTCACAATCGGAGGCGAGGAAATCCGTTCCAATGTGGACCTGGTTGTAAGCGTTCAGGGAAGAAGGTTCATTGTCCTGAGATGTGTTCCCGGATCGCTGGTTTCGAGACAACGAGAAACCCTGGCAGCAGCCAGGTTGCTGGATGAATACCAAATCCCATTTTCTGTTGTCACAGACGGAAAGGATGCAGAATTGCTCGACACCGTCACCGGAGAGGTCCTAGGGCGCGGCGTGGAGTGCATTCCTTCCAAGGAGGAAGCCATTGAACGCATGAAAGAAATAAGGCCTCAGCCATTCCCTCAAGAGAGGCGGGAGCGGGAAAAGATTATCTTCCGCTCATACGATGAAATGAACATCAACGTCCAGAGGAAACTAAAACGCGCATGAATGAGCAAGTGCAGACTTACTTACCTTCGGGCAAATCCTTTCCGCAATGTTTGCACAAAACAGCGCGTGCCTTGATAATCTCGGCACAAAATGGGCATTCCTTCGTGTAATTTCGCTTGTGAATCAGGTCGATGCCGGTATTGACCTTTGCTTTGATCAGGTCATTTTCAAAGACATGATTCCGTATGGGCTCAATAATATCCAGCCCGCCGACCTCGCCTATCATCTCTGCGGCCTTCATACAAACCGCGGGCAGCGTATCTTCATCCAGAAGCACCTTGAGGATTGCGCTTGCATCACCGGCGTCATGATAGGCTTTGATCTCTTCCATGCCTTTTTTCTCGGCGGCTTTTCGCGCCTCTTCTCTGGCCTTTATCTCTACATCGATGATGGAGCCTGTGCCCCCCTCGCGGCTAAATACCGGCATGCAGTCCATGTTTCCGGACATGGGGTCGCATATGCAACGGTATGAGGCTACGTTTGCATACTTATCCATGACATCTTGCCAGCCCTCAAGATATAAAGGGCAGTCGTCGTTAAAACATGCGAAAAGGTAGGGGGTTCCCCAGCCCAAACCGTCTGAAAAGTTTATCGGCGGGCATTCCCATATGACCATTTCCTGACCGCAATGGGGGCATACGGGCCTTTTTTGGGTGACCATTTTGTTGTATACGTCTTCTCGTGTAAGAATTGCCATCTCTGACCTCCGAAGTTGTTGACATTATGTATATCATAGCACCGTCCTTTCAAAAGTCAACGGGCTGCCGGCCAAAGAGCCGTATGTCTGTCAGCCGTCAGGGGGATCTCTTTTGAGTCGGCTCAGGCGAAAAACGCCCCAAAAAGGATTGACACCAGAACCTCAAATGGTAATGTTTTTTGACAACCTTAAGGATGACAATGGCGAATGGCTCCTTGCAGGCGCATTGAACTTTCGGAAAGAGAGGATGAAGCATGAAGGACAGTGATGAAACATATCAGGACGGTATAGAACCGAGGAAATATAAGCTGGAGGACAGATTCAACTTCGCCTGCCACAAGGGCAAGGAATGTTATACCCATTGTTGCAGCGACCTCAACATGATCCTGACGCCATATGACATCATTCGGATGAAAAACAGACTGGGACTAACCGGTGATCAGTTCCTTGCCGTATACACAAAACCGGAGCTGCTTGCCAGAACCAGGCTCCCGGTGGTCACACTCAAGATGCTTGATGACGAAAACAAAAGCTGCCCATTTATCACGCCGGAGGGGTGCATCATATATGAGGATCGCCCTGTTACTTGCCGATACTACCCCCTGGGCATGGCAGCCTTCAGGGAACAAGAGATACAGCCTACCGGGGAAGATTTCTATTTCATGGTGCACGAGTCCCACTGCCTTGGGTTTGAAGCAGACAAGGAGTGGACCGTGAGTGAGTGGCGCAAAGATCAAGATGTTGAGATATATGACGAAGTGAACCACAGTTGGATGGAGTTTATGCTGAGGAAAAAGTCATTTGGATTTCAGGCAGACCTTAGCGAAGAAAGCCGCGGAATGTTCTTTATGGTGAGTTCCAATGTAGACAGGCTCAGGCGCTTCATATTTGAAAGCAGCTTTCTGGAAAAATACGATGTCGAAAAAGACCTCCTTGAACAGATCAAAACCGATGAAGTCGCCTTGATCAAGTTTGGCTTTGATTGGCTCCAAAGCGCACTTTTTGGGGAGGACAAGGTGCAGATGAAGGATCATGTACTCAAAGCCTATAAAGAAAAGGCCGAGAAAGCTGAAAGAGAGGCCCAGAAAGTCCAGGCTCGTTAATGTATACTTCGGGCCGTACGTTTCGTGAATGACGTGCTGAATCCTTGACCAAGCCGGCATTACAAAGCCATGAACAAGGACGTCAAATAGGCCCGCTTCCCACCACCTCAATGCGCTGCCGCAAGCGCAAGGAAGAACCTCCCAGTCCCTTCGTTTTTTGATCTTCATTATTGACGGCTTTGTAAAAAGTCCAAATTAGACGGCAAAGTAATCCGCCGAAGGCGGACCAAATTCAAGGCGCGCACCTCTTTTCAAGCCGCTAGGCGCAATCCCGAGGAATGAGGCGTACTTATTGTACGCCGCAGTGACGAAGGATGCAACGCAACGCAGAAGTTGGACTTTTTACGAAGCCGTCATTATTTTGGCCTAAATTCTTCCTGCAAGTATGCCGATATACGATATAATAGAAGGGCGCAACGGACCTGCCGCTTGAACCGGGGTTAAGGCCTCAAGTCCGCCGCAGGCGCACAATTTTTGCACTTCGCACTAAGAACCTTCAGCAAGAAGCGACCAGGATAAGCTCATCAGAGACTTTTTACGAAATCACACCAGTATATTTGATATAAAACTCATGAAAAGAGCCTGTAGAATAATCCCAATCCTGCTCGCCCTCCTGTTCGCCACGATGGGGGTGTGTCACGCCGAAGAAGACTCCCCTGTTCAAGTGGTCGAGTTGTTCAGCGCCTATTATGGGGGGGCCAATATGGACGAGATTGTCGACTACACGACAGAACATTTCAGGGCCAACAGGCCCAAATCAGTTTGGATTGTGGATACGTGGAAGGCCTTACAAAGAATAGATTACAGAAGACTTCACGGCTCCGTCATTGATTCAAAGCTCGCAGACGACAGGGCTGCGGTTATCCTTGACGCCAAGATTGGAACCGCCGGTGGTGAAACAAAGCAAAAGGAGATCTATTATCTGATCAAAGAGGATCAAAAGTGGCTGATTGATCAACTTAGAGTGGCTGATGAGGAGATTGACGAAGAGAAAACGAATCTATAGGCACACACTAAATTTCCGGCGGTCCCTGGACCAGCATCTCGGCCAGGGTCAGGTTCACCCTGGGCAAGGTTTTCATCTTCTGCCCAACAAAGGCCATCTCCAAGGAGGCAAGACCTCTGTAAGAGTCTGTTCTGTCCAGAACAGGCGCCTCTTCCAAATGCGAGCAAAGCTCCTGGCACCTGAAACATCCCGGAAAGGCCCTCTTTTTGCCGTCCGGCATGACAAAGCTGTTCGGCACCCCGTGCATGCGGCAGATCATGACTCTGTATTTGTAGAGCCGGCAAAGCCCGTTATCGTTCAAAGGACACATAATTCGGGGTTTAGCGCCACGAGCCAATAGAACCTGACTCTGTCTGACGTACTCTGCTGCCCTGTGCACAAACTCCCGCTGTTTTTCATTGGGACAAGATCTTAGCCCTTTCCAAAGATAAGCCCATTCTACATACGTGTGGTGCTGAAAATAGCTGGTGCAGCAATTGTCGGGACACCCACGGCAGCTGAGCCCAATATTTCCTGCCGTGCGGTCGTATGCTTCCTCCATCTCTGAATAGAGTCGGGAGAGTTTTTCAAACAAGATGCTTTTTGATGATTCTTCTTGCACTGTGCCGCCCGCCCCGTAGAGAGTTTTCGGAAACAGTCTGGGTTATGAGTTTACCGAAATCATTAAGATTTGTCAAGGTGCAGCGGCGCCCCCATCTCCGCCGGTCTCAACGCCGGGGGTAGGATCGCAGGGGGCAAGGCCCCGGTTGTAAAAGGTTTTTCGGATGAGCATTGTCGCCGCGAGGCGTTGCAAGGCTCTGGGGGGTACCCGAGGGACTTACTCGACTTGCAGGTCTTGAACTTCGAGCATGTGGGTAAGCATATTGAGGCCCTGGACGATCTGCTCTACATCGTTTTTGGGAAGACTCTTGAGACCGTCCACAATCCTTTGTTGAATCGGAGGAGGTGCGTTTTCGGCGAGCTTTCGTCCCGCCTCTGTCAGCTCAATGTTGATGACGCGTCGGTCAGGCGAGTTTCTAACTCTCGTGACAAGCCCTTTCAGTTCCAGGCGATCAACGATTCCGGTAACCGTGCTCGACTTAACCATGATCAGCTTGGCAATCTGGGAAGCAGGCAGGGCACCATGCTCATACAGGGCGATGAGACAATTAAGTTGGGCCGCGGTCACCCAATACTTCTTGTTCAGTTCCTTGGTGTAGAGTTCTCCCGCCTGCATAAGCCTGCGGATCTGATGCACAATCTGCTTGACCAGGTCTTGAGGGGCTTCAGGGGTTTGCCCTTGAACGGGCGTTTGGACATAATTTGACATCACGGTCTGTCCTTTGCAAGTATCCTTTGCAAGAAAGTTTTGAATTGAAATATTTTGCTGATGAAACTAATTAGCACGGACAGATCTGTGGAGCAATAAAATTTTTCAGCCCGGTCCTCTTTATTGAAGATCCCTGCGGTCCGCCTGAGGCGGACAGGGAATTTTCGACCGTGAGGAAGTCGGCCATTTTCAGGTTCGCTCGCTAACCCCGCAGCCCGCGAAGCACTGCCGTCAGGCAGAACCTGCGGGAATGCGCTCGCTTTTGCGGTTCAACCGGATGATCGTTCATGCTGGAAGCCTATCAATTTGTAATTCGGCATCCCGGATTGCTGGCAACGTGGGTCGTTGATCATCTCTTGATCAGTCTCGTTGCCATTGGAATAGGAGCTGTTCTCGGTATCATCCTGGGAATCTTCATATCAGGCCCAGGCAGGAAACGGGTAGCGGATCTGGTGCTCTACTTCGCAGAGATCATGATGACCGTGCCGAGCCTGGCCCTTTTTGGGCTCCTCATGCTTCTTCTTGGGCGTTTGGGGTTCAGCGCCATTGGTTTTCTGCCTGCCGTTATCACACTGGTCATCTACGGTCAGTTGCCTATCCTGCGCAACACCTATACTGCGCTTTGCCAGGTCGACCCTGCCATGATCGAGGCGGGCCGGGGCATGGGGATGAATGAAAGGCAACTGCTGTTCAAAATTAAGCTCCCAATTGCTCTCCCTGTCATATTCGCCGGGTTGAGAAATGCCATGGTACTTGTTATCGGGATTGCGGCCATTGCGGCCTTGATTGGAGCCGGAGGTCTTGGAGTGCCCATATTTCGGGGGCTAAGAAACGCTCGGATGGATTTGATTATTACAGGGGGAGTGTCCGTCTCGGTTCTGGCCTTGCTTGTCGATGGTCTCATGGCCTTGTTGGAAAAGTTGATGACCCCCAGGGGCTTGAAAGGGTAATAGAAAATGATCAGGCTCGTGAAGGTGACCAAGATCTATCCGGACGGCACAGAGGCAGTCGCAGAGGTGAGCTTTGCGGTCGAAAAAGGGGAGCTGTGCGTGCTGTTGGGCCCTTCGGGATGCGGAAAGAGCACCACTATGAAGATGATAAACCGGCTGATTCCTTTAACCGGCGGGAAGATATATATCGATGGGGTGGAAAATGCCGGCATGGATGAGAATGAACTCCGAAGAAATATAGGCTATGCCATTCAGGATATAGGCCTTTTCCCTCACATGACGGTCGGTGAGAACATAGGGACGGTTCCGGCGCTAAAGGGTTGGCCGAAAAGCAAGCGAAGAAAGCGGGCCAAGGAGCTTTTAGAGCTTTTGAGAATGGCCCCCGATGATTTCATCGACAAATATCCCCGCGAGATGTCAGGGGGCCAGCGTCAGCGGGTGGGTGTGGCCCGGGCATTGGGAGCGGACCCCCCAATCCTGTTGATGGATGAGCCCTTTGGGGCCATCGATCCCGTAACTCGAGTCGAATTGCAGGATGAGTTCCTGAATCTACAGCAGCAGATACAAAAGACCGTCATATTTGTGACCCATGACATTTATGAAGCGATCAAGATGGGAGACAAGATAGCCTTGATGAAGGAAGGGCGGCTGGTTCAATACGGCCCACCCGCTGATCTTCTTTTCAGGCCGAAGAATGATTTTGTGGCGGGTTTTGTCGGTGCTGATCGTGGCGTTAAGGGTTTGCAGTTGATTCGCACAAAGGACGTGATGTCGGAGGCGCCCTCGACGGCAAGACCGGACGAGGAAGTGGAGGCGGTTCGAGACCGGATGAAACGAAAACAGATCGACCGGGTGGCGGTGATTGACGATGACGGACGTTTTTCCGGCTGGTTTGTCGCCTCTGATTTGAAAGGGGGCCGGACGGTCAAGGACGCCATGAGGCCGTCGCCTATCACGGCCACCGAAAGCGCCGTCCTGAGCGAAGCCCTGTCGCACATGTTGACCAGCGGACTCAAAGTGCTGGCTATAGTCGATCAGCATAACAGATTAGAAGGAGTGTTAACATTTGAAGCAATCCAGGAGGCACTCATGAGAGCCGCCCAAACAGAATGAAACATCAAGTCATTCCGGCTATTCTTTTGACGATTCTTATCGGAGTGACCATTTGGGTTACCAGCATGGGGAAGGTAGGGATTTACAGCACTTTCGCCTATGATGACCTCCTCTATAGTGCGTGGGCCCACTTCAAGATGGTATTCGCAGCGGTTGCCATAGCGACTGCCATTGGTGTACCTTTGGGGGTGCTTGTCACCCGGCCGGGCCTTGAGAAACTCGCACTTCCCGTAATGGGGGGCGCAAGTGTGGGGCAAACGGTACCGAGCCTGGCCGTCATTGCTATTATGGCCCCACTCTTGGGTTTCGGCCTTCGGTCAGCTATTGTGGCGTTGGTCATCTATGGACTGCTTCCCATATTGCGTAATTCCTATGTGAGTATCAAAGCGATCGATCCTGCAATCATAGAAGCTGCCAAGGGTATGGGGCTAACCAGGATGCAAATCGCTCGGAAGATAGAGCTCCCCTTGGCAAGGCCCATAATAGTAGCCGGTATCAGGATTTCAACTGTCATTACCGTGGGGACTGCGGAACTCGCTGTTCTTGTTGGTGGGGCAGGCCTGGGTAAAATCACATTGACAGGGGTATTTGCCCGAGAGGCCTTAATCATCCTCCAGGGAGCGGCGCCTACTGCTGCCATGGCCATCACGCTCGGTTTTCTTTTGGAAAGAGTTGAAAGTTGGATCACCCCGCGCGGGCTGAAAGGGGTATAGCAGGTAGCGCAGGTTTTGGTATTTCATGCGGT
>JABXJW010000173.1 GCA_013375395.1 Desulfobacterales bacterium | reverse complement strand
GCTTGCGAGGCAGGCGGGACGGTTCAGATTTTGGGTGAACCCTGAACCTCTGAACCCTGAACCCGTGAACGTTTACCCTTACGCTTCTTTCGGCTTGGTGCATTATCGGACACCAAGGGCCTATCGTCCAAGATACTGAAATACTTCCTGGCCTGATTTCCGACCATCATAGTCGAGGCTATGTTTATGGAGGCACTCAAAGGAATGCTGATCAAGGGAATCAACTTGTAAGCCCTGGCGAACAGCCGGGGGATAATCTTGCCTGACACCTCTGCTGCTGCCCTGGCTATCCCCTTCTTCAAATACCTTTCCGTTGTTGCGTCAACAATACTTCTCAATGTGCAGACGGCCATTTCTTTCACCATTTCCCCGCTCCCGGAAAAACCAAGGAGTGCAAGAGTAATAGCCTTTAGCTCCTCTCCGTCCATGCTGGTTTCATATGCCGCAGATATTGCATAGCAGAGTTCGGTCTGTACCCTTAGAAGGCAGGCCAGGTCGGCAGTTGCACCGGCAATCGCCGTGCCCAAGGTTCCTATAACAGGCAATGACGCGGGGGCGGAAGTGATGCTTCCAACGGCGCCGGCCTTCATGGCAGCGCGCTTTATCAGCCTGCTGCTCACATCGTATGATATATCCCGCTTTGATCCATATGCCTGTTCAAGCTCATACTCTCTTTTCATATCCCTTACTTCTTCACGTATAGCGGGCAAGGCCGCCCCCGAAAGGCCGAGTATTCTTACCAGCCAATCACCATTTTCCGTCTGAGAGTTGGGCCCAATCGAGAGAGCATCCCCGGTGATATCGCGAAATTTCTTCATTGCTAAACTGCATTTTCAGCAGGATTCAGTCTTTCCTGCCTTTCCTTCTTGTGTGACTTGATGCTCTCCTCGATGCTCTCCAATTTAGAAAAAAGCTCCATCATCTTTTCGTCCTTAAAAATATCAAGCTCGGGAGACTTCTTTCTGACCTCCGCAATTCGTTCTCCTATGTTTCTTGTGATCCTGCGTTTCTTCCTTTCAAGGTCATGGATATCATAGGTCAAGGTTATCCCCCTGGTGCAGGACTTAAGAGCGTCGCAAACAACTTCCATCTTCTCCACAAAGATGTCTCCCACATGTTGCATCTTGTATCTGAAACTCTCTTCCATGTTACCCTCCTTTCTTTCCGTTAATCACCGACGATCCCGATCACGTTCTTCTTGCAACGGCTTTTCAACGTATCCCAGTACTCATCAGGCATGTCCCTGGAGAGCATTAACGCCCCGTTTGCCCCCGCATATAGAGGCTCTTCCACCTTGGTGACCTTGCCGTATCCCAGGGTCTTTTTCATATAGCTTTCGATCTCTCTTTGGAGTCCCACGATCTGGCTTCCCCCACCGGCCAAGACAACGTTCTGTTTCAACGCGTCCTGGAATTCGGGGTCAAAAGCGGCAACAAGCTTTCTGACACCTTCCACAATCTCCGGCACTATGGCCCTGCACGCCTCTCTGAGTTCATCGGTCACATCATGGATGGTAGGCTTGCCGCGCACGGGAAGCTCTATGGAAACCCTCTCCCCCTTGGCTGAGACAAAGGCGTTTTCTTCTTTGAACTTCTTAATCATAGTCACCGTGAAGTTGGCTTTCTCGTATTTTGTCTTAATAAGATCGAGGAAAACCTCGTCAATGTGATCACCGGCCTTGAATGTAGTTATCTGATCATCTTCGGATGGTATGGTTCCGGCCATCCTGCACAGGTCAACAGTCCCCGCCCCGATATCTATAATGAGGGCGTTGTAAAACATGTCGAGTCCATAGGCAACAGCGAATGGTTCCGAGACCACCATGACGTCATCAAGTATCTCTTCCGCTACATCAAGCAGGTGCTTCTTATTTTTTTGGCTGGCCAGCGCCGGAGCGCCGATTACCCCTCGGAGGGTCAGATCCCCTGCTTGCGATTCTGTAGCGAGATCAACAAGGTGTTCCAAAAGTTGCTTTGCAACGCTCTTTGCCTTCTTGGATTCTTCGGGATGTTCACTAGAATCGGAGTACTTGAGCATACCTTTGTCAAAGGGTCTGTACAAGTCGAGAGCCAGCCTGTTCTTGAGGGCTTCATCACCGAAGACGATCTCGGTTTTCAACATCTTTCTTGAGACTACATCCTTGGGAAATCCCACATAACTTGAAACAAAGGTCCTTATGCCGTTGTCGGCAGCTATGACGCTTCTCGAAGTGCCCAGGTCAATGCCCACATTCAACACCTTGGTTTTTGTCATTTTCTCCCCCTTCTTAGTTGTATATTTTCCTCAACAATCGCGCGCAAAACATCCTTCCTGCCCGCATCTAATCTCCCTTCTTTTTCCGGAAGAATCGGCCTTACAGCGGAGACCACGCCGCGTTTCTCCATCAAAGACAATCTTTCGTCGATTTGCAAAATCTTCTGTTCCAACCTCCTTACCACTTCAGCATCAGTGGTTCTCTTGCCAAAGACCTTGCCTGCCCCGTCTCTAACAAACACAAAAGGCCGGGATATGGCCGAAGCGACATGCATGGTTGCCCTTGCGACGGCATTGCCGCCCCTCTTGACATAACTGTATGAGACAACTCCTGTATATTCAGCCGTGGCGCAGCCATATTTACCCGCCCGGCCAACAGCCCTTAGCCCGGAGGTCGTTTTGTCAAAGACCTTGCCGGCCCCGTCTTTAACAAACACAAAAGGCCGGGATATGGCCGAAGTAACAGGTCTGCTTATCCTTATTACAGTATTGCCGCCCCTCTTGACGCAACTGTACGAGACCAGGCCCGTATATTCAGCCGTGGCGCAGGTATATTTCCCTGCCTCACTGAACGTCGTCAATCTATGCGATACAATTTTCATGATTCACCTGCCTAACCCGGACAAGCCGGAACCAAACAAGAATTGGTTTAAGCCTTGGAAAATAAAACCAAATCTAACTCGAACAAGTGCCTAAAGTGAACTAAAGCCCGCCCTGGCGCTATATGCTGAAATCAGTCTACTAAGCCTGTAGGCCAGGTCTGGGCCAGGGTTGAAAGTGCCCCTCCGGGCCATAGGCCCAACGGGCCGGTGGCTAAAGTTAAGGAATGCGCTTTCAGCGCAACCTGTTCTTAAGACTGACCACGCCGAAGGTGTGCACATTAACTTTAGCTCACTTTAGGCACTCTAGGCACTTTAGCTCACTTTTTTGTCGAACATGGCCATAATTTTCTGCCAGAAAAAACACGAATCTTGGAACTAAGGAACGAACTTAGTTCGCTTCGCTCACAATTGGAATAATGGAATACTGGAATGATGGAATATTGCGTTGAAGAGGATTTTGGTCTTTTTATCTTGTACATTATTCCAGTATTCCATTATTCCCTGATAGAGCGTCCAAGACGGCCAATATATAGCTATACTTTCAATAGGTTGTAGAAATTCCGAGACGTTAAATTACTTTTTACGTCCAAATATAAGTCTGCCCCAGCCATGACGGCCTTTTCTTTGTTCCAACTCAAGGAGGGGCTTTTTCTCTACGGGCTTAAATTGGCGCTTATTGGACCACACTGATATGTTGGAAACTATCTCGTCATCCACGGCAATGTGAGCGCCTTCGCACTCAACCACGTAGCACGGATATCGCTGATGCAGCTTAACAGTCGCCCCGGGTCTTACCTGAAGGCCGTTGAGCTTATGGAGCTGTTGATCGGCTTGGCAGTTCATATAGGCAACCCGTGCTGATTGGCCTATATCCAACTCCGTTAAAGAGGCGACCACGTTATGCGCTGTCTTGGCGCAACGCCGGCAGCACTCCCCTTCAGGTATCGGCATTCCGTGAGGGCATTCTCTTGGATGACCGAGCAAGGTGCAGATACCATCAACCAATTCCACGGTAACCGTATGCTCGAACTCACAGGCGCCGATCTCAAATTCTCCCCCAAAGACATCATATAGCAGTCTCTCGGCTATCCTGTGCGCGCGTATTACTCTTCGTGCGTTATTCTCGCCTTTTTCCGTCAGCCAGATTTTGTTGTCGGTCAATTCAATCTGGCCTTCCAGCAATAACTCATCAACTATATGCGGATCAAAGACTCCGTTCACGGTGTCCCTGAGAATATCCATGGAATCCTGCCCGGCCTCTTTCATTCCCCACAGTCTTTCCAGATGCTCTTCTTTTTCTCTACGGTTATTGTCCATGATACAGCCTTCCTTGACGGCTTCGTAAAAAGTCCAACTTCTGCGTTGCGCTGCATCCCCTGCCCCGTTAAATTCTCGCTATGCGAGACGGCCTAGCCGATTTAACAGGGTAAATCACTGCGGCGTACCATAAGTACGCCTCATTCCTCAGGATTGCGCTCTCCGAGGCGTAGGCTCGTGCCTCTACGGGCCGGAGGCCTGGCGGCTTGAAAAGAGGTGCGCGCCTTGAATTTGGTCCGCCTTCGGCGGATTACTTTGCCGTCTAATTTGGACTTTTTACCAGACCATCTTCCTTAAGTTTCCAAGTGAGCTAAAGCGCCTAAAGCAACGCCTCAAGCGCCCAATTCAAGGTCCCGGCTGCTGCAAGAGCGCTCACACCGATACTAAACAGTATCGCTACGGTGCTCTTTCCCCCAACTTCTCTTCTCATTGCCATTATGTTGGCAAAACAGGGGGCAAATATGGTGGTGACGGTAACTGCGACTATACATTGCACATAGTCCATCTGTCCTTTTCTTATGAGATTTATGATCAGGCCCGCACCTGCTTCGTGTCTGGCAAAACACAGGATAATGGCGTCGACCATAGCCAAAGGCAGACCCAAGATCCCTTCAACAATTGGGCTCAACACCTTTTTGCTCGCGTCCAAAATTCCCAATCTATCAATGAAAAAAAGAGCAACTGCCGCGTAGACAAAAACGAGCAACGATTCTTTGAGAAACCAGTAAAGCCTGTAATATGTTTTCTTGAGGACTCCCTTCAGGTTGGGCAACCGTATTGTCGGCAGCTCCTGTATGAAGGCCGTTTTTTCCTCTTCTTCCTTCAGGATTTTGTTCAGTGCAACGCCTGCAGCGGTTCCTACAAAAGCCAGCACAGAAAAGAATAGGACGAATGCACCTATTCCCATCCTCCCGAGTATGCTCATATTGAGACCCATCTGAGCTGAGCAGGGGATTGCAAAGGCTATCAAGTACACAGCGATATGTTTTTCCCTTCTTGAACGAAGGGTTCTTGTTGTCAAAGTGGCCATGGTCTTGCAGCCGAAACCGAGAACCAGCGGCATGATAGCGCCGCCGCTCAATCCCAGCTTCCCGAGGACTCGCTTGGTCAAAACAGAAAGATTGGGGATGTATCCTATGTCTTCAAGAGTACTGAACATGATAAAAAAGACAGATAAGATAGGCAAAACCGTCAAAAGGGCATTGGCCAACCCTAAGGAGAGCACTCCGTAATCCCCTATGAGAAAATCATGCCAAAATCCTGTTGGGAAAATAGCATTTATCGCGCTCTGTACAGGAACCCACAACACGCCATTCATCCATTCTGCCATCACATTGGCCACGTTGACCACGAGATAGAACATGGTGGATACGACCATCAGCAGTATGGGAATTCCGAACACGGGATGGCGGCTCAACCTGGCAACGCCCTGCGAGAATTCTTTCGGTGCTATCTTCTGTCTTTTGATTGTATTTTCCGTGACATCATCTATCCAGCCGTTCCGCTTGTTAATTATGCCGCGGCTGATATTACCTCTATATTGCCTCCTGACCTTTTCTATCTCTTTTCTTAATTTCGCCCACGTTACCTCACCATATTCTTTTTTCAGGTAATCCGTCATGAACGGATCATCCATAAGCACAAGAAGAGACACAGCGCCCTTATAAACCAGATCTTCCGGCAGCCTGGACTCAACAGACAAAAGCCCGTTCTCTGTGACATCTCCGTATCGCACCTCCCACTTCCCTGGCCGCGCCCTGCCGACAGCCTTCTTCAACTCCTTTGTTCCCTGGCCGTATACCGCCATAGACTCCACAACCGGAATGCTCAAAATACGTGACAGGCCGTCCGAATCAATCCACATGCCTTTTCTTGCCGTCTCGTCGATGGCATTTAAGGATATGACCATCGGCGCCCTTAATGTTAACAGATCCGCGGTTAAGGTAAGAGATTGCTTAAGTCGATTTGCGTCAATGCACTGAATGATCACATCCGGCCTTTCGGAGAAGATCGCCTCGCGCACCACAAGCTCCTCTTCCGAATGGATGTACAGGGAGTGAAGACCGGGGGTATCAATGACCTCATAGAGTTGACTCCCTATACGGCAATGTCCTCTCTTTATTTCAATGGTAGTCAGAGGAGAGTTGGCCACCACAGCATAATCCCCGGTGAGATTGTTGAATATCTGGCTCTTGCCGGAGTTTGGCAGTCCTACAATGAGAATCTTTTTTGCCGAACTTGGATTGCTTGACTTTTTCATGGCTTTAAAATAGAAAAATTAAACAGAACAATTGTACTTGAACTTTCCCTAAACGTAGTCGCTCAGGGCGCAATGAATACCGCTCAACGCAGGCATCCAGCCATTTCCAGCACCCCCACCCAAACCCTCCCCCTTCAAGGGGGAGGGCAGGCTGGGGAGGTAGATATTAACCAGACTCCTTCTACTCTTTTTACTCATGGCCTACCAGATCAGCGAAGATTGTAAAGGATGCGGCACATGCGCCAAAAAGTGCCCTGAAAACGCAATTGACGGCGAAATAAAAGTTCGCTTCGACATAGATCCATACCTCTGCCAGGAATGCGGCGCCTGTTTTGACACCTGCCCCCAGGGCGCCATTGTCGACCCCGAAGGGAACCGCTCTCCCAAAAAGCGCAAGCAGAAAAAGAGGGCCAGGGCCAACATCGATCCTGACATCTGTGCCGGCTGCAAAACCTGCTTTTTAAACTGCCCCCAGGAAGCCATAGCAGTCATAAAAAATGGAATCATCTTTAAGACCACGTATTGCCAGGTGGATGCCAAGATTTGTATTGGATGCGGTACCTGTACCCTGTTCTGCATCACAGGAGCCGTTGAATTAACCTGACACGCCCCGTTGGGGTGTCCGTTGCCAGCACAGTCCGTTGTCCGGTTGAGCCGGGCCACTGATCACTAATCACTGTCCACCGACATCCATACCTTGTAATAATGCCCGCACTTCGGACAAAGGCTTATGGTCTCTTTGGCCGTGGCCATGTAGATCCCCAGCAGCAACATGGGGATTCCAACCAATGCCCCAATAAAGAACAAACAACAAAATACTCCGGATGCCATCAGCGCAAGGGGCCATCTCCCATGGTATTTCTTTGTCTTGAAAAGTTCCATCGGGCTCCGGCACTGGCGACACTCGACGGCGTTTCTAATCTGTTCTTCCGCTTCCATGACGCCCTCTTTAAACCCGACTTTTCTTCTTCTTTATTTTTCTTATACCCAAAGAAAGACCGGTAGCGCCACCCACAACACCCGCAACCTTGGTTACGGCGCCTGCCAACACCACCTCTGCGGCGCCGGCTGCCACTGCAATGGTAGCCACGCCTGCCAACAATCCAAGTCCCCCACCAATGAGGACCTTGGCGCCGACCTGGGCGATGTCCGAAAGCTCCACCTGTCGTCTGGAACCATCAAACAAATTCGGATCAATGTCATCCAGATCAGCGTCAATCCTTCTCTCACTCGCCCTTTTTGTGCGGATGGCCCTTTTTGCCTCTTCGTAACTTCCAATTTGTGCTTCCATTTTTAACTCCCTTTGGTATGTATTGACAGGTTCAGAGGTTCAGGGGTTCAGGGGTTCAGGGTTCACCGTTCAGGTTATCTTTCTTTCGTTGACCTTCCTGAACGGTTGACATT
>JABXJW010000576.1 GCA_013375395.1 Desulfobacterales bacterium | reverse complement strand
GACGCTCTTCCGATCTGACTTACACCGCTTTACTTGGCAGCTTTAATGGGCAGCAAGGATGTGCTCGATTTGATCCTGGCCAAAGGGGACTATCCTAACACCATCCATCTGGCAGCTTGCAAGGGAGACCTGGACAGAGTAAAAACGCTGATCGAGCAAGGTACAGATGTCAACACAAAAGACGAAATCAGTTGTACTCCTTTGCATTGGGCAGTCGCAGCAAACTCCCCAGAGGTTAAAGATTACCTTCTTGATAAAGGTGCAGAACTTAATGTGAGGGACGGACTTGGCCTTACGCCGTTAATGATTGCGCGTGATGTACCTATGCTTGAACGGCTCATTTCCAAAGGTGCCGACATCCAATCCAAGGATCCATATGGACGAACTATGCTTCACTTTGTCTGCGCTTACGGCAACAAAGATGCGGCAGAATATCTCATTAAAAACGGCGCCGAGATCAACGCAAGAGCTAACAATGGCGCAACACCTCTCTTCGCTGCGGCCATCAGGGGTCATGGAAACATAGTCGAACTTTTAATTAACAAAGGGGCTGACATGAATGTGCCTGCGCAAGTAGGCAGAACACCATTAGCTGTGGCCAAAGGGAGAGGTATGACTGAAGTTGTCAATATCCTGCGCCGACACGGGGCAAAAGAGACTCTGCATGGAGCTGCCGCTTCAGGCGATAAAGAGGGAGTCGAACGCTTAATTGAGCAAGGGGCCGACCTTAATGCCAAGGATAACAATGGCCAGACCCCTCTTCACCTTTCCATCTTGAACAGACGGGCTGGACAGGCCAGATGGGTTTTAATTTCACAAGGAGCTGATGTCAACGCAAAGACTAATAATGGTAGAACACCACTGAT
>JABXJW010000575.1 GCA_013375395.1 Desulfobacterales bacterium | reverse complement strand
GACAGCGCGGCTATGGTCGCGTTAATTTTGAGTAGGCGCCACGTTTTCATGACATCACCTCCCTACCACTTCTTCTTAAAGGCCTGCTTGACCGCAGCACCGGAGAGCTTGATGTAGCTGTCAGCTGCTGCGATTGACTTCCACCCCATGGTGCTCATCATCTCGGAGCTAGTGAACTGTTTCCTCGCGAGGATTGTGGCAAATGTTCCTCTGAGGGCATGAGGGAACACTGGGTGTCCAATCTCCGCATACCTGGAGATTCGCCTTAGGCGGTAATAGGCCGCTCCTCGGCTGGGGATGATCTCTCTGACGGTCTCATACTCCCGAAGGTACCTTTGGAGGAGGTCCTCCAGCTCTGGCACGATGGGGATTGACCGAATCGCATCGGGTGTCTTGGGCATCCAGACGCCGGAGGGCTTGGTGACCTTACCCTTCTTGTTCCGGAACTCTCGTTTACACTCTGAGCAGCTGCAGGCCTGCTCCCGTGGGATGCGGATCAGCTTCATCTCCCAGTCTATCCAGCCCTGCCTCATGTGGATGAGCTCGCTAACCCGCATACCCGTGTAGAGGAGCATCGAAACCAGGAAGATATCTATAAACCCTTGACATGCCCCCTTCAGCTGATCCACTTCGATATCGGTGAGGAGGTTCTCCTTCGTCTTCTCCTTGGCAAAGCTTTGACGTTTCACGGCCTGAACCTACGAATTACTGTAATTATGTGTATGAGAGCCCTTTTCCCTCTTATTTACATTGTTATATAGATGTAAGCCTGTAAGGGTAGGGTTTTATGAGGTTATTTCCTTAAACGGGGGCTAAAACGGGCTTCTTTTCATTGAGGCCTGTACGTGTGGCTAGCCGGATGTTGGA
>JABXJW010000172.1 GCA_013375395.1 Desulfobacterales bacterium | reverse complement strand
CGGCCGGCATGAGTACGACATCGTACATGTATTCCAGACTCATCTTTCGGCCTATCTGGCCGTAGTTGTCGCCAAACGACTTGGCAAAAAGGTGCTTACGACCAGCCATTGCGCCGGAGAGACCGGCGACATGGCAGTCTGGTTGTCTATTCCCGGCGGAAAGCGATTGCTGCGGCACGTATCCTCCAATGTGGATGCGGCCACAGGTGTGAGCAATGACGTAACAGCCGAACTACATGAGGCAGGGTTTGATCGAAAACGTACCTGGTATTTGCCGAACGGGGTCCCTGTCCCACCTTTGGTTGCCGGCGACCGATCTGCATTGCGCGCCGGACTTGGTTTGCCCTCGGATGCCGTCATTGCCGTGTTCGTAGGCAGACTTACAGCTCAGAAAGCGCCGGAATTGCTCCTTGACGCGTGGACGGCTGTGCTGCGGAAATATCCTGCCGGTAAGCTTATTTTTGTGGGTGATGGGGAAAAACGTGCCATGCTCGAAGCCGGGACTAGACAGGCAGGTCTGGCAGATTCCATTGCATTCACAGGGCAAGTGGACAACGTGGGGGACTACTTGGCCGCCGCAGACATTTTCGTTCTGCCCTCGACAACTGAAGGCATGTCCATAGCACTCCTGGAAGCAATGGCTGTCGAGCTGCCTGTGGTTGCATCAATGGTCAGCGGAACAGTTGACGTGATAAAGCACGGCGAAAACGGGCTGCTGTTCGAACCCGGCCATACGGCAGAACTGACAGATTGCCTTGTTTCCTTGATTGAATCGTCAAAGCGCCGGGCCGAGCTTGGCAGCCAGGCACGCAAGACAGTAGAAAAACATTTTTCCATCGACACCACCGTGGACCGTTATGTTGCCCTCTACAAATCGCTGCTGCCTGAAGACCGTTGCAGCGAGTAATCGACCTGTGAACCCATTGAGGCAACGGCTGTTGAAAGATATGCCAAATCATCGTTCAAATCTGACAGGCATGAAGCACCCTGAGGCCCCGGCCGGGCTAAAGGCATTGTGCCGCCGGGCGCTGGCCTATGCTGAGGCAAGGGACTATGAGGGTTATAGCAAGTATGACGCTTTGAATAGCCCGTTGCTGCATGCATGTTCATTGGGAAACAAGTACTTACGCCTGATATACACCCAGGCTGTGATGCGCGCTCCGGTCAACCTGCGGCCGCTGCTGCTTGTGCCAAAGGAAAAGAATCCCAAGGGCATAGGGTTATTTGCGCATGCTTACTGTAATCTCTACAACCTATGGCAAGACCCGGCAGATCGGGACCACGCTCAGTATTGCCTCAACTGGCTGCTGGAACACACGTCGTCCGGTGGCTATGCCGGACCATGCTGGGGATATAACTTTGCCTGGCAAACGCCTATGTTCTATGTGCCGCGTTATGCCCCCAACATGGTCGTGAGCACGGTCGTTGGACTGGCTTTTTTGCGTGCCTTTGAGGTGTTCGGTGAACGGCATTACCTTGATACAGCGCGCGGTGTCATAGAATTCATCCGTCACGACTTGCAAGCTTTGCGAGACGAGCTCGGCTTGCCGTACTACAGTTACACTCCATTTGACGGTTCACGAGTTATAAACATCAGCGCCTTGGGCGCAGGGTTGATGTCACGAGTGTACGAATTCACACGCGAAGTGAGCCTCATCCAAGAAGCCCGCCAATTGATTCAATTCGTAGTGAACAAGCAAACCAACTATGGCGCCTGGTACTATACTGATCCACCCGGGCAATCACCATTGACTCATGACAACTATCACAGCGGATTTGTTCTCGACGCTATTTTGCAATATATCCTTGCCTCTGGCGACGACCAGTGGATGACGAACTATGAGCATGGGATAAAATTTTACGCACAAGAACTCTTTCTCGCCGATGGCGCGCCTAAGTTTTTGTATGATAGAACGTATCCTGTTGACATTCACGGAGCTGCGCAGGGAATCATTAGTTTTTCACAAGCTGCACGGCTTTACCCGGAATATAAGGCAAATGCGATCCGGATTGCAAAATGGGCCGAAAAGAATATGCTGGGCAAGGACGGGCAGTTTTATTATCAGCGGTTGCCTTATTTTACCAAGCGTTTTTCTTTGATGCGTTGGACACAGAGCTGGATGTGTTTGGCTCTCTCTACGCTGCTGGCATGCCTGGAAAGGACAGATGAATATTCTGGTAATTTGTAAGCTCGGTTTTGCCGGAAAAAGCTCGGGTTTTAGCGGCGATGCAAGAGCAGTTTATCACCTCAGCCCGATAGCTTTCAGTAAACAAGTCGATCGGCTGTACAGCATTCGATACAAACGTTTTGAACGCCCCGTGCCCAACGTTGTTGAATATACGCACATGAACTGGCATGATAATTATTTCCTGTTTCCGGTTGCCATGTTGCACATCTTCGCAAAAGCCCTCTGGATTTGCCGGCGTCATCAGATTGATTATATAATCGGATTCACGATCCCTTACGGTGTTTTGGCTTGGATCACCGCAAGGATAACAAAACGAAATGTTGTGATAAGCTTCATAGGAGCTGATCTGTACACGTGTGTTCGTGAAAAGTGGTACGGCAAAATCGTTGTGCATATGCTGCGCCATTGCGATCATGTTACAGTAACCGGCGCCGAAATGAGGGAGATTTTGATCGCTCGGGGGGCGCCGGCCGATAGAATCCATATATTGCCTCACGGCATTGACACGTCAGCCTTCCAGTGCGACAAACACAATAAAAAATATGATATGGTCTTTGTGGGAGAGCTCGTTTACAGGAAACGGGTTGATACATTGCTGGATGCGCTTGGGTTTGTCAAACAGACACTGGGACATGCTCGATTCTGTATTGTAGGTGACGGCCCTCTTCGAGAGGAACTCGAACACCGGGCAAAGCGGTTACGGATTGCCGGCGCTGTGGATTTTGTAGGTTTCCAAGAGGACGTACGGCCATACCTGCAACAGAGTAAGGTGTTCGTTTTGGCTTCACAAGGTGAGGGGCTCCCTTTTGCCATGATAGAAGCTATGGCTTGCGGTTTGGTCCCGGTGGTTACAGATGTCGGCACGATAGGAGACGTGGTCAGGGACGGTGAGAATGGATTTCTTGTGGGTGTAGGGGAGAGTCAAGCCATAGCAAAGTGTGTAGTGACTCTTCTGGCAGATCAGCAACTATACGGGAAGATGTCCCGTGAAGCTGCCGGCGTTCGAGAGAAGTTTTCATATGAAAAGGCCACTCAGGTATGGGATGCCATATTCGTCCTTTAGTCTACCTTCCTTTCTTCCGCCCTGTTCCACGCCAAAGCCCATGATGCTGAAGCCTCGGCATCATGGATCTCGCCAAAGTATTCCACCGTTTTTACCAGCCACCCGGTCACGTCGATGCTGTCTTTCAAAAGCTGCCGGCGTTTTCTTTGCCAGTGATCTTTGGGGTAAGCCGTGGCAATAAGCTCCTTTACCGTTTCCAATGCCTTGGCCTGTTCGGTGTCTTTGAAATTGAACACCAGGCCGTATCTGCGCTCTTGAACATCCGTGTAGCCCCGGCCGGTTGGGCTGACAAATATGGCAGGTGTTCCCAGGACTGCGGCTTCGCTTGCCATGGTGGCCGATTCTCCCACGACCAGGGTTGCATGAGCTATGAAATGGTGAATCCGATCAACCGGAACGGGGCTGGCATAGGGTTCGAGTGTAGGCGGCAAGGGGGCTTCACTGGAGACAAAAACCCTGCCGCATCGAGCCAATTCCGAGACCAGTTTGATCTTGTTGGCAAGGCTGAACCCTGTTTCGCCAACATCGTGGGCGGATTGCCATCCCACGAACCGGACAATAAAAAACGGGTCGCCGGATTTCAGCCCAAAAGGGGCCAGAACCGACGGGTCAGGAGCAAACCCTCTTGGGTGCAAATAAGCCAATTCGTGAAAGCCTGAGTAACGAATGTGCTTGGAGCCGTGATCCAGGTTGTAGCACCGGGGGGTAAAAACTTTATGGGCAAATCGGAAGGCAATAAAATTCGACAGTGTCGCATTCTCCGTATCGGTAAAGGCCCATGCGGGCCTGCGGGCCAACAACCCGACCGGGCCCACAAAGATGCCTCCTATCTGAAGCATCACGTGCGGTCTGAAAGTCAGAACCAAGGGGATAAGGCGTGCCGTGTGGACAATCATCTCCCATGTCCATCCCAACACACCGGTTCGAGCTTTGCTCAAAACCTTATGCGGGATCTGAAATCGCTGCAAGAGATCACAGGTTATATCTTTGTCACGAGCTACAATCCTCACAGTGTGCCCGTGGTTTTGCCATATGGAAATAGCGTTTCGAAAAAAATGAACATGGGCGGGATGTGAAATATCGATGAGAATACGCACTGTTACTTTAGTTCCTTGTTGTATTCCATGTCAAACCACATGGCAAAGAAAAGGGATTGAAGGCCGGATATGAACAAAAATGAAGCGAACAGAGCGCTCGTCGCAGCGATTCGGACGCCTGTAAGCCTGAGAACCAGGAGATAGCCCCCGAATAAGGCGCCGGCAGGTGTGAGAGACAGGCCGAGAAAGTAGAAAAAGACCAAGGGGTGAAAATCCTTAATGATGTACTTGACGGTCAATCTATTAAAAAAGCCTCGGAGAAGAAGAAGTGCGATGAGAGGGCCATGCTTCCATACGCGGATGCCGGATTTTTCCCCGATGTTGTAGACCGGCCTTACCTGAACATCTTGCACCTTCATGCCCTCAATGTTCAATTTGACAAGGATATCGTTTGGCATGCCATAACGCTTGTGAACGGCATCAAGGGGTATCCTTTGCAAGGCTTTCTTGGAAATAGCCGCATAGCCGCACTGGGAATCGGCAATGTGCCAATATCCTGAAGCTACTTTGGTAAAAAGAGACAAAAATGCGTTCCCGATGTAACGAACTTTTGGGATCATCTTCCATGCCTCACCGGTAAAAAGACGATTTCCCTTTGCATAATCGACTTGTTCGAGGCATACGGGAACAATCAAATTGACAAGATCCTCGGGGTCCATCTGGGCATCGCCTGCCATCACCGCAGTGACGTCTATCTCCATGGCCAGGGCTTTCTTGTAACCGCTCATGATAGCGCTTCCCACGCCCTCGTTGGCTGCATGGACAATCAGCGCGATCCGCGGATCTGATTCCATCAAGGCTTGTACAATACTTGCGGTCCCGTCCCTGCTGGCATCATCGACTACAATAATGGCGTCCACAAAGCCGGGCACGGAGGTAAGCACCTTTTCAATCAACTTTTCTTCGTTGTGGGCTGGTACTACAACCCCTACTGTCTTATTCAAATGCATGGTAGGATCGATATATCCTTAAATTCCTAAGTCGGAACTTGATCTGCCGCAAAGCTTTGTATGTAATACGCTTTTTTTCAGAAAAAGTGTCGTAGTGCTTCCGGATTTGACCAGCGAAAAGAGATTGGCAACGCAAAAAGCCAGACCTCCCAATGGAAGTAAGCAGGAAATTCCCAGAACAGTCTTCAACGCCTGTTTCCACGTGCAACCCCCGTGCCTATACGTGCCGCGGATGAGGTCAAATGGGTAAAGGTGGCCGAAGCCGAGCACGGTATAGAGGTAACAGAGTGTATCAATCACGTTATATTCCTGTGAGAAGTGCTGATGCCGAATGAGCCGGTATCCTTTAGCTTGCAAAAATGCGGCCAACTGCTTCATGTCAAAGTGGACCAAATGGCGCGGCAGATCCAAGTGAAGCCAGGATGGCCCCGACAGTCGGCTCTGAAGGCTTTCCATATGAGGCGCCGCAATGATCAGGAGACCTCCGGGCGCAAGTAGACGATCTGCGGTCTTTAACGCTTTGCCGGGCTCCGGCAGATGCTCTAAAGAATGCCAGAAGCAGATGGCCTGATAGTGTTTGGCGGGCAATCGAGCCAGGTCTTCCAAGCTTAAAAAAATTTCTTGGTTTAGGTTTTTTCTTGCCCGCACAGCGGCTATGGTATCCAGTTCGACTCCATCAACTTGATATCCCCAGCGTTTTAGAAATTTGATCATTACACCCCTGCCACACCCAACATCAAGGACGCGGCCCGTGGGTATAAACCTCCGTACGGCTCTTGCGCGTATGTATCGAAAGAATCGGGTGGCGACTTCTACGGGACCAAGAAATTTTCCCTCTCCACTGCCGTAGTAATCCTCATCATAATATCTTGCCAGACTCTCGGAATCTGGCATAGGGTTTAAAAAGAAAGTTGCACAGTCTGAACATTGATACAATGTCCAACCGCCGGGCCTTGTGTGTTCATAGCGGGGCCTGGGGCGGGTGCCGTCCGATTCACATAACGGGCAAGCGGGAGTGGAGGCGCCTATCTGTTCTTTGTTTGGACAGGGTTTAGAAGATTTCATGGATTCATGGCTGTCCCGCTCTACGCTGCTGCTCGCCTCACTGAGAGCAATGTCTGTCGATCCGTGGATGCTTACGAGTCAACTCTCCGTGCCGTCAAGTGGGGGTGCCGTCAAGTGGGGCAAAAAGGTGACTCCGTAACAATCCCAACCGGTGCAACCGGAACGTAACAGACGTATTGATGACCCCGATGCCGTATAAGACGGCCTTGTGGAAACCGATAGAAGAGGAATCTTCCATATATCGTGTGGGGCAAGTGACCTCTCCAATATTGAATCCGGCATATATGATCTGTGAAAGCATCTGGTTGTCAAAGACAAAGTCGTCGTCGTTGTTTTCCAGGGGAAGTTTTTCCAGGAGCTTCCTGGAAAATGCTCTATAGCCTGTATGATATTCGGACAACTTGTAGCCCAGCAGCAAGTTTTGGACGAGGGTGAGTACGCGGTTGGCAACGTATTTATAGCGCGGCATACCCCCGCTTAAGGCGCCGACGCCCAAGATGCGGGATCCCAGCATGCAATCAAACAGCCCCTCGGCTATAACGGAAGCCATGGCAGTGATGAGCCTTGGGGTGTATTGGTAATCGGGATGGACCATGATGACAATATCTGCCCCCAATTTCATGGCTTCCTTATAGCAGGTTTTTTGATTGCCTCCATAGCCCCGGTTTTTTGAATGGACGATGGTATTGATATTGAGAGACCGGGCGATTTCAGCTGTCCTGTCCCGGCTTTGATCGTCAACCACAATAACTTCATCTACGATCTCTTTTGGGATCTCTGCATAAGTCTTTCGCAAAGTTTTTTCTGCATTATAGGCGGGCATGACCACCACGACGCGTTTTTCTTTGAGCATTTGACGCAATCCCTTGTACAACCATCAAAAACAGGACCTGAGTAAAAACGAATACTGGATACTGGATGATTTGTTGATAACTATTTAGTCCAAAACATATATCATGGCTCGGTGCCAATTCGGGACAAAATCTTTCTAACAGTGACTGCCTGGCTGTAGCCCGGATCAGTTGACAATGCCTTGTTGAAGTATAGCCTGGCTTGTTGAATATTTTTGAGGTGCTTCATGTAGATAACGCCGAGATTATGCATCGCCTCAACGTCCCTTGGGTCTATTTCAAGGAGAGCCTTATATGCTTGCGCCGCCATTTCGTACTGCCCGGTCATCTTGTAGACAGTGGCGAGGTTAAACAGGGCATCTTTGTTATTGGCGTCGACCTTTACGGCCTTTCGAAGGGTGGGTATGGCAATATCGTAGCGGCCCTGCTTGGCCAACGCAATGCCTAAACTGCTAAGTGCCTCACTCCACACAGGCCTCAATGCAACCGCTTGCCTAAATGCTTTCACGGCATTGCTCAGATCTTCCATCTCCACATACAGAATTCCAAGGTTGTAATATGACGCAGCAAAATTCGGGTTGATCTTGATTGCCGCCTGATGATGTTTCATGGATTTGTTGTAATTCTTCTCTTTTCGGTCCAAGGTTCCCAGGAGGTC
>JABXJW010000171.1 GCA_013375395.1 Desulfobacterales bacterium | reverse complement strand
GCCTGACGGCTTAAAAAGAGGTGCGCGCCTTGAATTTGGAGCTTTTTACTTTGCCGTCTAATTTGGACTTTTTACGAGACCATCAAGCTTGCGAGGCATGCGGAACGGTTCAAATTTTGGGTGAACCCCGAACCCTGAACCTCTAAACCCCTGAACCTCTGAACCCGCGAGCGTCTACCAAAATTCGTATCATTTAGGCCTTATGAAACAACCGGATTCGAAGGATCTCCAATGACGATCAGATTTTGAACAGGGTAACTGTCTGAGGGTCTTAGTGAGCATTGAGAAAGAACGGGGAGCTGGCAGATCATACTTAGATTCTCAACAAGGGGCTAACGTCCTTGGTATCATTCAACAAGTGGATACCGTTCTTTCTTTAGGCTCACTTAGGCCCGAGTTTTACACGGTTCAAAATCTGATCGTCATTGGAGCGACCGTGTCTTCAAAGACCTAAACTGTTCTAAAATTTAAACCAGTATTACCATATTGTCAATCACGCCTCCGTGACACTTCTCATGCCTCCCCCCACCTTTCGGAACCGGAAGTAAACAGTAAGGCAATGACAACCCCGACCCCCATCACAACCGTGCCTCCGACAAACCCAAGCCCAAGTTCAAAGGTGTCCATCATGAAACCTGCCAGGATAGGACCTACAAACATGCCCAGGCTGTGTCCCATGGTCAACAGGCCCATGATAGAGCCCATGGAGTCCGTCTTGCGTCCTATGATAACCGTCATGGCCATGACAGCCGGTATTGCAATCCCTCCGCCGATTCCGAACAAGATGTTGGCCACAAACAGCCCCCGGAACCCTTTCGCATGAACAAGGGAAAAGACTGCTCCGGCAGCCACCATCCCGCCCGCGACAATCAGGGCTCTTTTGTTGAAGCGATCAGCTACAAGGCCCATAGGGGCCTGCAAAAGACCGGTTGTAAGCACCCCCAGCATGACCAGAACCCCTATGGCCGAACTCGACAGGCTGAACTCCGAATCCGCAAGCAGCGGAAGGAATGCCCACACGATCCCGATGCAGGTGGTGAATGCGAAACGAAACATAAAAAGGGCGCCGATGTGTTTATTCCTCATGAGGACCATGTAGCGAACCGGCGGCTTGACCTGCTGAGAGGGTCTTTCCTCCTTTCTGGGAGGCAGCAAAACAAGGCACAGGAGAAGCCCGAAGAGAGATACCAGCCCCATGCTCAGAAACGAGGCCTGGATGCCGAAAGCGTCGTTGACCGCCCCGCCCGCAAGCGGCCCCAGACTCAGGCCGGCGTACAGGGAAACATTGAACATTCCCATAGTGAGACCTTCTTTGTGTCTGGGAGTTATCTCCCCGATATATGCCTGGGCCACCGGCAAGATCATGGCCGATCCAATCCCCTGAAAAAAGCGGATAACGATAAAGACTTCCACATTTTTCGACAAGGTAAAACCTACGGAGGCCAGAAAATAGGCCAGAAGTCCGGCCGTGATGAACGGTTTTCTGCCTTTAAGATCCGACAGACGGCCAAAAAAGGGGAGAAAGGCTGTTCTTGAAAGTGAAAAGGCCCCAAAAATGAAGCCGATATACAGTCCTGTTGCACCCAGTTTGTGGGCATAGACAGGCAGCAAGGGAACCACCAGGCTCACCCCGAGAGTGACGGAAAAAACAGCCAGAAATAGTGTGGCAAACACCTTTTTGTTCACGAAACATCAACCTTTATGCTAAATGGGCTAAGATGAGTCCCAAAAAGAACGTATGCGTTCACAGGTTCAGGGTTCACCGTTCAGGGTTACCTTTCTTTCGTTGACCTTGCTCGCCTGCCTGTGCATCGCACGCAGACAGGTAGGCCGGCAAATACTTGATGAAACCTCAAATCGATCTATTTTTATGGCTTCTTCATTCAGAACTTACGGATCACCTGGCCGCTCGCCAAGCTTGCGAGGCGGGCGGGACGGTTCAGATTTTGGGTGAACCCTGAACCTCTGAACCCTGAACCCGTGAACGTTTACAAAAGAACATACCAGCTCACACAAGTCAATTGTGGAAAGAGAAGAGACAGTGAAGACGAACTATCCATCCGGCGACAGGCGAGGACGGCCACGGCACGTTTGCCCCCGTATTGTCGTGGTCACGCCCATGGATCAGGTGCAAAAAAATCCCGGCCAGATCGTACTACGGATTGACCCGAAGGAGGCATTCGGCGACGGAAGCCATCCCAGTACTCGGCTTGCATTGCAGCTCCTGGATGAACTTCTCGGCGGGCAATATGGCCCGCACCAGCAGTTCAAGGGTGGGCGCTTGATGCAGGATGCGGCAGCGGAGTGCTTGCCCTGGCCGCAACAGCCATTGGTGGTTTCAAGGTCCTTGCCGTGGACCTTGATCCTCGCGCCATAGATGCCGCCCGAGGCAACCTCGTGCTCAACCCAGGTCCGGGGCACAAGGTATCTTTGGCTCTGGGCGAGCTTTCTTGCGCCAGAGGACCGTTCGGCCTGGTGCTGGCAAACCTGGTTCCCTCGGTACATGTAAGGGCACACAAAACCTTGTGGCAGGTCGTTGCACCTGGTGGGTGGCTCATCTTGTCCGGTTTTTGTCGGCCCCAGAAGGAGTTGATCCTGGGTCCTTACGTGAGGAACGGGGCCAAGGAAAAAGAATGCCGTCTCTGTCAGGCATGGGCCGGAGCCTTGCTGCACAAGCCGGAAAGCTGCTAGACACCACGGCCGGAAGCAAGTTGCCGGAATCGAACGCTTACACAAATATCGATACGAAACAAATTATTTCTCTTGTTTTTCGGACGAAATTGGGCTAATGGATGCCGATGTCGCTCACCTTTCGTGACTGCCACAGCGCGGCAAGCATACCGCAGCCTGAATTAGAACTGACAAAGAACCAAAAAAAATGCACTGGAAGGCATTTGCGAGGACAGGTCTCCCCTATTAAGCTTGAACGAACGCCTGAAACGCCAAGTACTCCCCGTGGCCGCACGAGGAGATTTGCTCGATATTTTTATGATCGTTTCATCCGTCTTCACGGAAGCCCTGAGCAGGTCGCCTGGGGGGCCGCGGTAGGCTTTTTTGTTGCCATGACCCCCACCATGGGCATCCAGACCTATATAGCAATCCCTATTGCGGCATTCTTCAGGATCAACAAAGTAGCAGCGGCAGCAACCGTGTGGATCACCAATCCGGTCACCGCACCTTTTATTTATGGATTCAATTATGTGGCAGGAGCAAAGCTGCTCGGTTATCCGCTAAAAGCCTCCTTCTTTTCAAACCCTTCGTTTGAAACACTTTGGCACACAGGAAAGCCCGTCTTTCTCTCACTTGTTGCAGGCGGCACCCTCACCGGCATCATCGTAGGTATTGCAGGTTATTTCTTAACATTAGGGATGGTCAGGGCTGCCAGGGAAAAGGCCCGCCGGCTCAAACGAAAAAGGACCGGCGCCAAAAGCTAGTGGCTACAAGTAGGTCGTACAAATACGAGACGTAATTACTTCTTCTCCCAGCGCAGCAACTCCGTAACCTTGCTGAGCGTGCTGCCCTCCTTGATTTCTTCGCGGATCCTGTTCTCTCTTTCCAACACGTCCATGCCGCGGTTGGCATATTCAGCGGCCGTCGATCTTGGCAAGACCACAACCCCGTCGTCATCCCCGAGGAGCCAATCGCCGGTTTCCACCCTTCGATTTCCCACCGTCACGGGCACGCCGATCTCGCCGAAACCCTTGGGTTCACCAGCGTTCGGCATGATCAATCTGGTAAAGGCCGGGAATTTCATCCGGCCAATATCGTAAGTATCGCGCATGGCGCCGTCTATTACTACTCCTGCCAGCCCCTTCTGCATGGCAGAATGTGTGGCCAATTCTCCCCAAATAGCAGGCCCCACACCGCCCGCATCAACCACTATCACGTCCCCTTCTTGAGCAATGTCTATGGCTTCAACGGGTTTGGCCCAGTCCCCCGGATAAGTCCTGACTGTGACTGCCCGGCCTACCAGCCTGATCCCTGCAAACAGTGGTCGTATTCCTTCCAGGATACCGCCCCTGTGGAGGGCGTCTGAGAGATTTGCAGCAGAAACCTGATCGAGAATCCCTCGAATCTCTCCCTCCGAGCCTCTCTTGAAGAGCCTGGTGGGGACGGCAACCCCTTCTGCCATCGCCTTCTTGATGGCGCCGGCCGCCTCCTGGGGATCAAGGGCCTTGGTAATAGCGCCGCCGACAATGATAATGGATGCCCCTGACTCCAGTGCCCTGTGGGCTGTTTCGGAGTTGATTCCGCCTGCCACCCCCACCGGCACGGAAACGCTCTCGGCAACCATGCGCATGGTTCCAAACGGGTCTTTTCCCTCCATTTGTTCGTCTATGGAGCAATGAACAGTGATGTAGTCTGCTCCAAAATCCTGAACCTCCTTGGCCCGCGACACGGGGTCCTTGACGGCAATGAGGTCCACCACAATCTTGGCCCCGTAATTTTTTGCCGCATGTATGCACTCGCGAATTGTGGCGTCGCTGGCCGCACCCAGGACATCGACGATATCGGCGCCTGCTTTGGCAGCCGCTTCAACCTCGATGCGGCCTGCATCAATGATCTTCATGTCGGCAACAATGGTTGCCCGCGGAAACAATTCCCTCAGTTGCCGGACGGCCTCCAGCCCCTCGCTCTTGATCAAAGGCGTTCCGGCCTCAAGCCAATCCGCCCCGCCCGCTACTGCGGCCTTGGCATTCTTGACCGCCCGCTTCAAATCAACAAAATCAAGGGCCAGTTGAAGAACAGGTTTCATGGGGTCTCTCGCCCGCTCCTTTCAGTCGCTCGATCTCACAGAACTCACCGAGATAATTTGTATCATTTTAGCCTTATGAAACAACCAGGTTAGAAGGAGCTCCAAGAAAAATCATGCCAAAACAAGGCTCACTCCAAATTCGCATGCCGGTCCAGCATGGCCTGGCCATCACTACCCTGCTTTTGGTATAATCTCAGAATGATCGCCTCCAGCAAGACAAAAGCTGCCTGTTCGAACAAGGACCCGGGAGGCTGCACGGAGACCGACTCGGGCGACAAGCTCCCCTTTGAACACCCCGGAAGGCAGATGCTGTGATCGACGGTTCTTGCAATGGGAGAATTTTCAACTCCCACCACGCCGCAGGTTGCAGCCCCTGCCTGCCTGCCCGCTTTCACACATTCGTATGTATACGTGGTCCGGCCGGAGCCCGACAGCACAACAAGGATATCCCCCTTGCCGATCTTGGGAGTGATGGTTTCACCAACATAGAAGGCCCGATGCCCCAAGTGCATCATCCGCATGCAAAAGCAGCGCAAAATATATCCCGATCTTCCCTGGGCCGCGCAAAAAATACTGCCTGCCTGACAAAGCAGATCGACAAAAGCATCGACCGCCTCGTTTGGCGCCCTTGCAAGGAGGTTACGGTTTTCCTCCAAAACGGTTTCGGCAAGCCCTACCAGGTTCATTCGGTTGTCCTCTCAAGAAACATGCGGCACATTGATTCTGTGCAGAGTGAAGGTTATAGTAAAATGCCCCTGGAGTCAATTGCATACAGGTACTGCAAAACCGCAAAACTTAGGCTTGACTTTTCCCGGATATCTAGTATCTTATGTTGGGCTGCAGATCGCAAACTCTATTACTTGTCAATTGTATTGGCCACTTTGAGGAAGCAGAGTCCTCAAGCCGAAATCATTTCTCCTTGGCGGTAAGAAATACGGACTGTAGATCAGGCAAGAGCAGTTTTTGCTATGTTTCAAAGGTTAATGGAGGGGGAAGGCATCTGGTGGATGTACTTTCAGATGCCTTTTGTTATTTTTTTCGAGGATTCCAAAGCTACGTGAAAGTACAATATCTGTAACAAGTTAGGTCTTTGGAAATACGGTCGCTGCAACGGACTCAATGCGAATTCTTCTGATACATGCAGACAAGTTTTCGTTTCGCGTCACAGGCGAAACCCCGGTGGCATTGGCCAGTGAGCTGGAAAAAACAAGCAGCCAGGGTGAAGCCGGCGAAACCCTGGTAGTTTTTGTAGCTGCCGAAAAGGCAGATGAAGCAAATGTCGGCTCTGTCGCCGAGCAAGGCGTAGAACAGATCTTGTCGCAGGCATCACAGGTAGGCACGGATCATGTGGTGATTTACCCGTATGCCCACCTGTCCAGCTCACTCAGCTCCCCCAGGGTCGCCGTGAAGCTGTTGGATGAGATCTGCCGTCGGCTCCAAGGCCGCAACCAATTGAAGATCATGCGAGCACCCTTTGGCTACTACAAGGCATTTGACATTTCGTGCAAAGGGCACCCCTTATCAGAGCTGGCAAAAACCGTCACGCCATCCGGGCGGGCTCAGGCAACGGCCGAGGGTGAAGAGTCCCAGGCCCTCGAGGCGGAAAAGGCCCTGGAGTCCCAGTGGATGATCATGACTCCGGAGGGCGAGTCCGCCTACTGCGGACCGTCAGAGGATTTTTCGTTTGCGAGACGGCCCAACCTTCAGCGCCTCTTCAGGTATGAAGAATCCGGAAGCCGTGTCTCCGACCGGCCACCTCCGCACATCGAGCTGATGCGCCGCATGGAGCTTGTAGACTACGAGCCTGGATCCGATCAGGGCAATTTCCGCTGGTACCCGAAGGGGCAGCTCATGAAGCGCCTGGCCGAGGCATACGTGAGCGGCCTGGTGACCCGGCACGGGGGAATGCAGGTAGAAACCCCTATCATGTACGACTATCAGCACCCAAAGCTGAACCTGTATCTCCAGCGGTTTCCGGCCAGGCAATACGTTCTGCTTTCGGATGAAAAAGAGTATTTCTTGCGCTTTGCGGCCTGCTTCGGCCAATACCTGATTCAACACGACATGCAGATCTCTCACCACCACATGCCGTGTAAGCTCTATGAGCTGACCCATTACTCTTTCAGGCGAGAACAGTCCGGTGAGCTGGCCGGCCTGAAGCGCCTGCGAACATTCACCATGCCGGATCTTCACACCCTCGCCAAGGACATGGAGCAGGCAAAAGAAGAATTCGTACGCGAGGCCGATCTGGCCATTGAATGTATGGAAGGCTTCGGACTCGATTTTGAGGTGGCCATACGGCTTGTGCGAGATTTTGCCGAACAGAACAAGCCTTTTGTGGAAGAGATCGTCTCTCGTTGCGCCAGGCCGGCACTTATCGAGATCTGGGACAAACGCTTCTTTTACTTTGTTGCAAAACTCGAATTCAACTTCATCGACGCCCTGGACAAGGCGGCCTGCCTGTCTACGGTACAGATAGATGTGGAAAATACGGAGAGATTTGACATAACGTACGTAGATCACAATGGAGAAAAACAGCACCCCCTCCTTTTACATGCCTCGATTTCCGGTTCTGTCGACAGGGTCCTTTACGCCATACTTGAGACCCAGGCCATGGGCATAAAAAATGGACAAAAGGCGGCATTTCCATTTTGGCTGGCCCCCGTCCAGTTGCGCATTGTCCCTGTCTCCGAGAAATTTGATAATGCCTGCAAGCAGACCTTGGGAAAAGTGCCGTATCGAATCGACTATGACGATCGGGATGTTAGCGTTGGACGCAAAATAAGGGATGCTGAAAAGGAATGGATCCCCTATGTATTGGTCCTTGGGGCAAAAGAGGTGGCCGAAGGGTGTGTTAACGTTCGCACCAGAGACGGAGCCCGGAGGAAGATGACATTGGCCGAGTTGCTGGCAGAGATTGAATCTCAGATGGAGGGAAAACCGTTTCTCGATCTCCCCTTGCCGCAACGTCTCTCCCGGCGTCCCATTTTTGTAGGCTAGTATGACAAAAATTATTGTGGAGAAGGGATACCTTATAGTATATAGAGCATAAGGTAAAAAATGCTCGATGGGAATCGTGAATCGCTATTCGAAAAGCGTGAAACGTTTCACGTTCTACGATTCCCGATTCGCGAACTGCC
>JABXJW010000574.1 GCA_013375395.1 Desulfobacterales bacterium | reverse complement strand
ATTTACCATCAGGATCATGCCGAGCCGGCGGAAGATTGAAACACCCTACAACACAGGCCTGGTGATCTGGGCGGAGGATCAAGCCGTTGTGAGCGGGTAGGCGCATTAAAACCGCATGGCTGATGTGGCGTTTTTGCAGGAAGGGCCGTAGCAGGTCACCCCAATCCTTGATTTGTTGCTCATGCGAAGAACGCGTTCCTGGCGGCGCAATCTAACATTCAGCGTCCCAAGAATTTGAAGAGTTGTGAAAGAGTCAAGGTATTGACTACATCTTGCGGTTCTATCCATCCCCTCTTTGCAGTAGCCACGCCAAATTTCATCCATTCCAGGTGGAGATCCATGTGTGCATCAGTGGATATGGCGATCTTGACGCCTTTTTCCTTGGCTTTGCGACAATGGATATCTGACAGATCCAATCTCTCAGGATAAGCATTGAGTTCCAGGACCTTTGCATTGGCTTTACAAGCATCCATGATTTTGTCCATGTCCACCTGATAGGGCTCCCTTTTTCCGATCAGCCTGCCGGTGGGGTGGGCGATTATGTCTACATTTGGATGCTCTATCGCTTTTATGATCCTTTTGGTCATCTCCGCCTTAGGCTGGCCGAACTTGGTATGAACTGCAGCCACAACAAGATCCAACTTTTCCAAGATCTCATCGGCCAGGTCCAATTGACTGTTCGACCTGATATCCACCTCGATCCCGCTTAGTATCTTGAAACCCTTCAATTTCCTGTTCAGCCTTCCAATCTCCTTAATCTGTTTTTGAAGCCTCTCCCGGGTGAGCCCGCCGGTGATACCCACCGCAGGCGAATGATCACAGATAGCGATGTACCGGTAGCCCCTTTTCTCCGCCGCTTGCGCCATCTCTTCCATG
>JABXJW010000170.1 GCA_013375395.1 Desulfobacterales bacterium | reverse complement strand
ACAAGGAGGAGAAATAGCAGAAATAATCAAACTTGCTAAGGAATTTCTGAAAGAGCAAAGTAAGAAAGGAAAAAAGATATGATAAAGCAATACAAAGAAGCCGACAACGAAATCTGCGTCCGCAACGCCTTCACCGCCGCAGCCCTGATGAGCAAGTCCTTCGACCACAGCCAATTGCGTAAGATACTGGGGGACTACCTGAAAGCAGAGCAGATCGAGGAAGTGATGGCGAGCCTAGAGGCAAAGAGGGGCTGGAAGTACCTCAGGGTGCAGGACACCATATCCGACAGGACTAAAGAGGTAGTGTTCGAGAGGAACGAGGAGACGGAAAGACTATTAATTCTATTTATGAACCGACAGGTCTATGTCGAACCACACGACTTCGAGAACAACTGGGGAGAGATCAAGGACCGGATCGAGGAGCGCATCAAGCAGACATCTAGCCATAAAACCCACGTGATAGAGGAACACGACGAATGATCAGCACACTGCTCAAACTCGCAGCCATCCTGATCATCGCCGACGGGATCGGCTCCTTTCTCCTTCCCGGCAGTTTGCAGTCGCACATCTGGTGGCTGGACGCTGGGAGGATTGGGAGGGCGGCGGTCGGGGTGTTCCTGCTGCTCACTTTATACAGGCCTTTTATAAAAAAGGAGGAAAAAAGAGATGATAGACAGAACCACTAAAGTTTTGCTGGCAGTCATAGCGGTCTGCCTGGCGATCCTAGCAATAAGGAGTTTCCAAGCAGCCCCCGCCACGGCGACGAAGGAAGTCATAGTGAAGGTGGACGTGGTGAGAGTGGGAGGACGTCCGGTATACTCGTGGGATATCAAGAACTTGGTCGAAGGGAGCAGAAAGTGAGAAGAAATCAAATCGTTATGTGGAACGGCTACAAGGGACGGATTGAGAAAATTTGTCCAGAACATAATGAAGTAAGAATCCGCATTACAAGCACATGGGCGCCTTATGTGCCAATAGAGGAAATCGAAAATAAGAGGAGGGGGAGATGAGAAAATACTGTCTTAATTGCCGTTGGTCACATGCACGAGATGATGCAGACCTAGAGTTCTGTGTTCATCCAAAATCACCCAATTATGGTGAGTTCATCTATGACATCAAAGAAAATAATCCTTGCGAATATTGGGGGCATATTCTGTCAGGATTTAATTGGCCGCAGAAACACAAAATAAAAGATGGGCAGGTGAGGGAAGACCTGCATAACATGGACCTATTCGACGAGGGCATCCCTGCCGAAAGTCCCAGGGAGTACTGCGAATACTGCGGGCAGGAGCTGAAAACCCTCAAGCAAAAGGCAGAGGGACTCTGCAACGACTGCCTGAAGGCCACGGGGGGGATCACGGGAGGGAAAAGATGATAACGGTCGACTACTCACAGGCCGATCCGATAACAGGTGAAGTGCCTAAAGTAAGATCGGTGCAGAATAAAGGGGGGAGGCCGAAGAAGGAGGAAAAGGTGGGAAATAAAGTTAAAGCTCATATCAGGTATAAGAATAGGGAAGGGAAAGCTATTCCTGGGACTACTACTATAACGGGGTTACTTGCCAAGCCTGCCCTGATTAAATGGGCTAACAATCTGGGGCTTCAGGGGATAGATTCTACCAAGTACCGGGATAAGATGGCGGATATAGGAATTCTGGCTCATTACCTGATCATGTGCCATCTGAGAGAAGTGCCTGAGAAGGTGAAACTGGAGGCTATGGTTGAATACAGTAAAGATGACATCGACAAGGCCGAGAACTGCGTCCTTTCATATTTCGAGTGGGAAAAAGAACATAAAGTGGAGCCAATAGTAGTTGAGACTCCTCTGGTCTCAGAAGCGTTCCAGTTCGGGGGGACAGTAGACTGCTTCTGCAAGCTCGACGGCGACCCCACCCTGCTGGATTTCAAGACAGGCAAGGGCATCTGGCCGGAAATGTTCTACCAGTTGGGGGCCTATTTCCATCTGCTAAAAGAGAACGGGTACGTAGTCAGGGGGGCGAGGATCCTGCGGATCGGCAGGTCGGAGGACGAGGGCTTCGACGAGAAGAAGGTCGGATTGATGGAGCTGGACCATAACTGGGAGGTATTCGAGACTCTCAGGAAATTATACAAGCTGATAAACGGAAGATGACCAACTGGCTCCTGGAATTCCTCAAGGCGCTTTACTGGTGCGAGGGATTTGTAGGGAATTAGGGGAGGGAAGAATGTCAGAATTAACGAAATGTAATTATTGTAGCCTGCAAGATATTAGAAGGAGAGCTAAAGAGAGAGGCGAAAAAGTAACCGTTCTGCATAACTCAAAATGGTGGTACGGTAAAGGATGTAATGTATATGTTCACCCTAAAGACATTGATTTACCAAATATTAAAGAGGACTCAAAACTACACGATAGATATAGCGTGGCTTGGTTTGCGGAATTACCAGACCATTGCTGTTGTTAGAAAATAAAAGGAGGGAAAATTGAGCGATAACTTCACTATCAAAGAACTTCTGGATTATGACCTAAAAGCCTTCAAGATGTTTTCCGACATCAGTCTTGAGGCGACGGTCACTAGGGCACTCAAGGCCAAGGAAAGAAAGGGAACAAAGGACGGCCGGGACTATCACTTTTTCAGCCAGTTCGTGGTAATCAATGACGGGACGGCGGACATCGGATTAGATTTCACAGTTGGCAGAGTGGAAGAGACTTTGGCTAAAGGGAACAAAATACGGATAGAAAAAGCGAAGGCGGCAATCTATCAGGATAAGAATGACAAGACCCAGAGAAAGTTAACAAAGGGCAAGATAACTGTTTTGAATGGAACGGAGAAGATTCCGGAGAACCTACTGGAAACGGACGGCTACTACATAGTCGTCGGCCCCAACGGGAAAGTGGTCGTCTCTCCAGAAGTGCTGCGAAAAAGAGACAAGGTAATCACTAGGGCGGCAGTCGCCAAGTCCATGATAGAGAACGGATGGCGGCTGACGGAGCTACTGGAACCCCCGAAGGATGGGGACACGGAGAGGGAGTTTGAGGCTTGGGTAAAGCTCATTTATAAAAAGATTCAGGAAGAGCCGAAACCAAAACCCAGGAAAGCACCACCTAAAGAAAAGAATGAAAAAAAAGAGGAGGAACCCGAAGACCTCGACCGCGACCAACTGGTGGGGAGATTCTCCAAGCTCGTCACCGAGGGGTTCGTCAAGAAGAAGTTCACGGTGGACTTCCCCGTGACCAAGTGGCTCCAGCAGCGGTTCAACAAGCTGAACCACAAGGACCTCACCGACGACGAGCTAGCTAAAGCGGTCTCGATGCTGAGGGAGATTATGGCGGGGAAGCGCGAAGTGATGGAGGAGGACTAAATGTGGAAAGTATATAGACTTATTTTTGGAGCATCGTATAGTGCCGCTGGCAACTGGAGAATTCCTCCCCGCTTATATGTTGAAGCCAAACCGACTAACAAATTATTTAGAGCAAGAACCGAACAAGAAGCAATGAAAAAGGCCAGATTGTTCTTAGAAAAGGCGGAGATACATGGTCAATTTGCAGTTATGGAGGAACGATGATCTACATAGCCAAAAAGCACTCCCGGATCCACTTTTTTCCCGGCGATGTGAGCAAGGAGATACTTCAGTATTACCGCGACAGGAAATGGAGGATAACGCTGGACATGACCCGCAGCATTACTGAACTCAATCGACAACCCAAACGGCAACCTGAATCCCCGGCGCCCCAGGGAAAACCTATCGAAAGGAGGAAAAGGCGTTTATATACCACGGTCATGGGGCGCCGGGTTTTGGTCGAATAATAAATCCCGCTCTGTTAGCATATACACAAAAGTACCGGAATAGTGAGCGGTGGACAGCGACAACGCTTGCAGGGCGGGCTGAGGAGGAGGAAATGCACAAAAGCGGGCTGAATTATTATATCCACCTTTTCAAAGGATCGGGAGGAGTGGGCCGTTTCTTTTTACTCCTCCTGTTTCCTCTCGTTCTGATTGAGGAGGGGATTAGAGCCTTAATCAAGTTTGCTGAAGAAAATTGGTTTAGGGGAAAATAATAGCTTACCCTGCCAGAGCGGGGGAAGGAGAAATAAATGCGCATCTGTCCATATTGCAGGAGCACAAAAATCAAAGTTGTTCGGGTAATGGGGTTAGCACCTTGCAATATCTGGAATGATATTGTGTGCTTAGATTGTAAAGAAAGATGGGAAGAGAATTCCAAGATAGACAAAATAGCTAGCCTATTAACGCTGGTAAGGAAAGGAGAAATAAATGACTGCGCATGAATATAAAATTTATTGTTGGATACAAGGGAAAGTCCCCGATGCTAAGATTATTAGAAATTTATTGAGGCAAGAAAGGAGAAATAAATGTTCAGTAAAGAAGAAATAAAACTGGTAAAACCTTGTTATGAGGCTATCAAGAAAATTAGCAAGGGAAAGTGGGAATGGAAGCCGGAAGTGGGGGAGTGGTGTATGGAAGATGAAAATATGTATTTAATTAAGGGATTTTACGACTTCTTTAAGGAGGGCATTGGTTTATGCAATATTGATACTGGAGAAATATTTTACACAGAAAAAATTGAAAAATATACTCCCTTCCTCCACTGGGAGAAGCTGGAGGGGATATTGGAGGGGATGGGATATATAATTAGTTTTTTCAACAATCCCGAAGTAGCTTGGGCTTGCCAAGTTTGGAAAGATGATAAGCAAGTCCTTGTTGTGGATGCCTGTAAGACCCGCCAAGAAGCAGTTATGCGCGCAGTGATCGAGGTGGTGAAATGCTTAAAAGGCTGATCAAACTGATCAGAAGGATACTGGCCTGGCTCCTCCGCGGGGGGCAGGAGAGGTGGTAAAGGCTGAGGAAAGGAGAACAATATGAAAAAGTATTACTTAATCTATGATTATGGCAATAAGATAAAAAATGAGCCTCAGATTAGAGAAGTTGATGAAGATGAATTATGGAAGATTGTTCAAAACGCGGTAGATAAACTCCCCAAGATAGCTGTTTATAGAATTGGCGATTGTATTTTCGATTGGAGCTAACTCAGGTGAAACTATTCAATAAACTGACCAATTCCCTCAAGCGAAAATACTGGTCCCGCCAGGTCAAGAAGGGGATCATGGTTCTGGAGAGTCTCGACGGCATGATGAGGAAAGCGCACTGGTCTCGCCCGAAAAGACGGCGGTTCTGGAAGGATTTCGTCAAGAGGCAGGCCAACCGGGAGGAGATCTACGGGGAGCTGAGGAGGGCGTCTTATCAAGAAAGAACGCGAGATGAGGAATGAGATCATATTCATCGACCTTTTCGCAGGCATAGGAGGATTTAGGCTTGGACTGGAAAGCATTAACGGAAGCGAGAACCGAAGAAGCAAAGAAGTTGCGAAAACAACATCAGAAGAAAGGCCAGGATTGGTGTCCAAGACGAGGGAAGAAATTGATGGTTCGCAACGACAACTTAATAGGAGGTTTGACGACAGGATTGACCAAAGAACATTTACTTGTGTCTGGTCAAACGAATGGGACAAATACTGTGCGGAAATCTACGAGAAGAACTTCGGAGAAAAGCCAGACACGAGGGACATCAAAATCATCCCAACGGAAGAAATCCCAGACCACGACCTCCTCTGTGCAGGCTTCCCCTGCCAATCGTTCAGCATTGCGGGAAAAGGGGGGGGATTCGATGACACAAGGGGAACTCTTTTCTTCGAGATATGCAGGATCGCCAAAGCCAAGAGGCCAAAAATCTTGTTGCTTGAGAACGTTAAGGGACTACTCTCTCATGAAAAAGGGAGAACTTTTGCAATCATTCTCCTTTCGCTGGATGAGCTGGGGTACGATGCGGAGTGGCAGGTGCTTAACAGCAAGGACTTCGGGGTCCCCCAGAACAGGGAGCGGGTCTTCATTGTCGGACATCTTAGAGAGAGAAGTACCCCAGAAATATTTCCTCTCCAAGAAGGCTATGCAGTATCTCATCAAAAGGATGAGAGAACATCCAGCAGGAACCAAGATTCTGGAAGTCGAGAGCCGAAATCGGCATTGATGCACAGCAGGGGGCTTGAAACCCGCAAGAATGGACTCAGCCACACAATCAAGGGAGGGGGTGGAGGAAGCTCCAAGAATTTCTTGGCCTATGGCCTGACGAAGGATTATTCCAAGGTTCCATTGAATAGAGGGGAAACCTATCTGAAGTACATAGGGGCAATTATGACTGAGAAGAACAGGAGGCGATTGAGAGACGGCAAGGACCTCAGCAGGAACTTTCCGCAGGGGCAGAGGGTATATTCGGTCGAGGGAATCGCCAGCACCTTGTCGAGCCAAGCTGGGGGTCTGGGAGCGAAGACGGGATTGTATTTCGACTCCCTGCACGGATTCGGCCACGGCTGGCAGGGCTACCACAACAGGAAGGCATTGAAGAAGGGTCTTATAAGGCGACTGACCCCCACGGAGTGCGAGCGGCTCCAAGGCTTCCCCGACGGCTGGACGGAGGGCGTGAGCGACACCCAAAGGTACAGGATGCTCGGCAATGCCGTGACGGTCAATGTCATAGAGACGCTCGGGAGACACATAAAGGAGGCGTTGAATGAAGAAGCATAGGCCCCTCACCCGCTCGGAGATAATGGCGAGGATAAGGGCCAAAGACACGGCTATGGAGGTCTCCTTCAGGAGGACATTGTGGAGACTCGGCCTCCGCTTCAGGAAGCACTACGGCAGGCCTAGCATAGACGTGGCCTTCCCAGGGAGGAGGGTGGCGATAATGCTGGATGGGTGCTTCTGGCACGGATGCCCGAAACACGGCACGATCCCCAAGACTCGCAGGGAGTACTGGATGCCGAAGCTCAAGCGGAACAAGGAGAGGGACGGGCTCCAGACCAAGATCCTCCAACAACAAGGATGGAGGGTGCAGAGAATATGGGAATGCGAGGTAAAGCGGATGCTAAAGAATGAGGGAGAACTAAGGGCTTTCTTGGAACAATCAGGATTGCTCCAATGAAGTGGATCCAGCATTATTCTGATGCGGGAAAGGAAAGAAAATTAGATAATGCCCCATGTGCGTAATGGACATACTTGGATAGCTAACGAGCTTATTGAGCAAGTTTTTGCCAAAGGAAAATTCAGCAAGAGAGAATCCCAGATCATCTGGATAATCCTAAGGGAAAGCTGGGGATGGCTGGATAAGAGGCCAAAAACAGTCAAGAGATATGGCAAGGAAATACGTAAATATTCTATAACACACCAGCCAATTTCTTATACCCAATTCTCAGAAAAAACAGGGATAGCAATGCCTCATATTGGCGAAACAATTAGAAGTTTAAAAGCTAAAAAGGCCATAAGAGAACATCACGGATATTATAAGTTCAATAAAAATTATGATAGTTACCAAAACAGTAACCAAAGTTACCAAAATGGTAACCAGGGTAAACAAGTTACCGAAATAGTAACTAAAAGTTACCGAAATAGTAACCCGCGGTTACCAAAAAGGGAACTAAAAGTTACTGAAATAGTAACTTCGACTGCCTCCAAAGGCAAGCCAAAAAAGAATCAGCGGAACCCTAAAGAAAGTAAAGAAAGATTAAATAAAGAAAGAAATATGATATTGTCTCAAATCAACAATCTTCTTTCTCAATTTCCTTCAGACATTAAAGAAATGGTAGATGAGTACGTAGAGAATGCCAAGCTGGAGAACAAGACCGAGCGCATAAGCCTTCAGAAGAGACGGCGGCTAATTAACGAGCTTTATTCAGTATGGTCGAGCTGCAACGATCCCGTTTTGCAGGAGGATTTCAGAAAGGCTTTGCGAGTCACGAACAACAAGCAGGTTCCCAACGTGAACTACGTGACAAAAGTGATGAGGGGGATCGTCAACAAGCGGGCACTGAGGATAAAGGGGAATGGACATACCTGAGATCGCCATGCTGGATACGGCGATAGAGATGAAAAGGAAAGT
>JABXJW010000573.1 GCA_013375395.1 Desulfobacterales bacterium | reverse complement strand
CACTTGACCCAGGCAAGACTTACCACTTCCGTGCCAAAGCTACTAACGCAGCAGGCATAGCCTACGGAGCCGCCAGGACTTTTACCACTCCATTGGCAATGCCCACTGTAACCCCCGACGCGGCCACGGGACAGGGAGCAATAGCAGCTACCCTAAACGGCACGCTGGCTGATAATGGCGGTGAAGATTGCGACTGCGGGCTTGAGTGGGGGCTGGATACCGGCTATGGTATCACCACTCCGACCGAGAGCAAGTCAACAAGCGAGAGTTTCTCACAGGTCATAGGTGGGTTAGAGCCCGGGACCACTTACCACTTCAGGGCTTTTGCCACCAACTCGGCAGGTACCGCTTACGGTGCCGATAGGACATTTACCACCAGTCTAATAATAAATAAAGCCTACGCCTTAGCGAGGGAGGAACTATGACCTGGGATGACAGGTATTCTCACTATCTCAGCAGTTGTGTAGGAGTAACCAAATGACAGGTAGTGGAACTGAATTAGACCCCCTAGATTCAGGCGAGGATTTAGCTATCTGGGAGGTTAGGTGATTTATGTCCGTATCCGAGAACGCGAGGTGGGTGGGTACCCTCGGCGTCGACTATGCCCGTGCTCTGGCCTGGGACGATACTTATATCTATGTTGCCATCGGCCAGAAACCTGCCGTAGTCATTAAACTAGACCCGGCGACCATGCTTGAGGTAGCCAGGTGGACGGGCGCCGCCGGCGAAGACTCTGCTAGGACTCTGGCCTGGGACGGTACTTATATCTATGTTGGCCTCTTAACCGCTCCTGGTATAGTCATTCAACTAGACCCGGCGACCATGCTGGAGGTCGACAGGTGGACGGGCGCCGCCGGCGAAAACTATGCCTATGCTCTGGCCTGG
>JABXJW010000572.1 GCA_013375395.1 Desulfobacterales bacterium | reverse complement strand
GGTCTCCGCCTCAAAATTAGTCTAAAACTACATATAAAACTTTAAAACCTTCATATGCTTATCTTCAGTATAGGCGAAACAAATGTTCAGAAATTTATTAGGTGCCAACGACGGAGGAAACCCTGGAGAGGCACGCGTGTACCCGACAACCTTCAGGCGCCCCCTCTGGGTCAGACCAGTGACGCTGGGAACGGCCATCAGCAGGCTCAGAGTATCCGACTTCAAGGTTAGACAGATATCTCCAACGTTTGAGAGGGCGAAGGGACTTGCAAGAAGCCTATATGCGCCCGAGTTTCCCTTGGCGCTAAGACCCGGCGACTTGATGGAAAGGTTAAGAGATGAGGCTCCGATCGACGGGGTAGAAATAGTTGAGTGGATGCAAATAAGTGCGGTTGAAAACATCGTGATGCAGGCGAGGATAGCCGAGTACAACCGATTGGGCTCAGAGATGTTGGGAGGCAGCAACGACCCCTACATCCCCGGCTTGGTCGTGTCAGATATCGGATTCATCAAGACTCTAGGTTCCACCGTTAGAAGTCAAGGCTTTGCCGTAGCGACCACTCCCAGAGGAAGGTTTAACGTTCCCAGCTTAGGCAAGCTGCCTGGTGTCTTCAGGGACCTTATCTCATGGGGCTCGATATCTGGTGTTTGGAGTATGCAATGGCTCGGTAGCCTCTTGAAGTGGAGATCACTAGCTGAAACGCCTATAAGGGAAACGGTTGGCTTCTACAGCGACTACAGGGGAAATGCGGCTCCCAACTTCTTCGTTCAGATACCAACAAGACCAGCACTCTCAGCCAGTGTTAGGCAGAGATTCTCAAGCGACGGAAACCAAACCCTGAGAGTGAACTTCAGGGACCCAACCAACTACTCGAGAGTCGTGGGC
>JABXJW010000169.1 GCA_013375395.1 Desulfobacterales bacterium | reverse complement strand
AAGCGAAAAGAAAGGGGGGTGATCCGACGGGGTTGCGCATAGAGCGGCTGGTCAGGAAGTGCGAAGAACTGGGCTTGATAAAGGTTTCGGTCTAAAACAGGGGAGTTAAGCAAGCCCAAATAGCCCTGTGGTTATGTTACAAATGTAATAATCTATTGCCAAAGCGTTACTACAAGTGTAACACGCATACTGATATTTATCGCATTACCTCGCTAATTTGATAAGGTATGACTGGCAATTCGTTAGTTCGGGTGAAGTGCAAAGCCTGCGGTTTTGAGTGGGAACAGCGCCGTTTACCCCGAAGGTGTGCAAATTGCCGCGCTTACCTCGCAGTTGTCGGCTGTGAAATTTTATCAAGGACAACGGGAAAGGCCGCGCCTAAACAACTGAAAGAAGCGAAAGAGCCGAAAATCGAGCCGGAAGTTGAGGAAAAGCCAGTTAAACCCGAAGTTAAGCCCGAAACTAAGCCAAATTTACCAAAGACCCCTACCCCAACTCCCAAAACATTTGAACTTAACGCGCCCACCAAAGCCACTTTGACGGAAATGCGCCGGAAGGTAGAGGACTACAACTGCGGCAACTGCAATGCCAAGATCACGAAGGGCATGGAGAAATGTCCGGAGTGCGGCGTAGAGCTGAACTGGGGTGATATCCATGAGTAGTGAACGCGGAGAGTTCGAGATAAAAATGGAGTTTATGGCAAAAATCGATGAACTTGAGGAATTGATGCATAAAGCGATGCTGGAAATAAAGATAATGCTGGTTAAATCGGACAAAGAAGAGATCTTGGACATAATGCCATTAGTGGACTTATTGATCAGGGCAGTCAAAAGGATGCGGCGTGATTGAAATGGACATCGCCGGCATAACGATAACTTTCATTTCGATTGTTGTCGGGGTCTGGATCGGCTCAAGGTTCGGGGCAAAGACGGCGGTTAAGACGATCTTGGGCATGAAAGAAACTCAATCAATTCAAAAGGCTATGCGGCATTTTGAAAATTTTATGGAAAGTCTTGATGAATTCGGAAAGTCCGAAGAAATGAAGCAATTAGCGAAAGATTTTGGATTAATGTATCAGCGAATCTCTGCTATGTTTAATTTATCCAAGAAAGGAGATGAAAAGGAATATGGCTAAAGACTTTTCTTTCGAGGATATTTCAGGGGGCGGGGCCGCACCGATAGCCGCGCCACCCAGGGACTTTCTCACGTCCCTGATCCAGTTCATCGACAGGGCGATCTCGCTGACGCATGAGATCAACGGCCTTATCACCACCGCAAAAACCGAGCTCGCGCCGCTGATTGCTGAAAAGGTCGCGCAAAAGATAACCCCATCGGACCAACCCGCGATGCCGGCGGCCCTGACCGATCCCGAAGAGATGTATAAGCAACTTTTAGACGGACTTAACCAGCTCAAGGCGATGGTGGGCGATATACCGTTGTCCCAGGTGATCGAGAGGATGAAGCAAAACAAGGGCGTGGTAATCGCGGGATTGCAGGCCAAAATCCAAGCGGCAAAGGCGGGTGCTGACATTGGACTTAAGAAATAAGCGGTTCGCCATTCTCGGTTTACAGGGATCGGGAAAGACTACCCTAGCAAAGTGGATTTTAAAGAATTTCCCCAGCCACCTCGTTTACGATGTCCTTAAGGAGTATGTCGGCTTCAACCGCTACATTCCAAAATGGAGGCAATACGGACTTCAATCGCTTGAGGAATTGAACCTGGCGGCAAATAAACTGATTATTGGGAACGAAAAGAGGCCAGCGATTTTTATCATGGACGAGGCTAACCGATATTGCCCCAGCAAAAGACCTCTCCCCGACGCGGTGCTGGCTCTTAACGATTGGTCGCGGCACTTGGGGATTAGCTTTGGAGTGATAGCGCGGCGGCCGGTGCAACTTAATACTGATTTAATCGAATTGGCCCACTACATCATCATTTTCAACCTCAAGGGGAAAAATGACGTGGAATATTTTAACTCATTCGTTTCAGGGCTTGGCGATCAGTTGCCGAATTTGCCAAAGTATCATTTCATCGTTGTAGATGAGCATAGAAATTACGAGATATACGCCCCAGTAAGGCTATAATTAGTGCGATAAGTCCAATTTTAATGCGTTTTAATACATTTACTCATATATCTGCCCCATTTCCTTAAATACAGGTTTAAAAATGGCACAAGTAGTAGGATTCGTAAAAGAAGTGCGGGCCATAGGCGTTGATTCTTTGAAAGCAGGAGCGGCTGGCGGTATAGCGTGCGGTGTTCTCGGTAGTTTTGGCGGAGCAATCGGTTCAATAATCGGTGCAATTTTGGCTGGCGCGGCGATCGGTGGCCAAGATGGTCGGATCGTGGCAATAAACGGTGTTCAGGATGCGATTACAGCGACCATAATCGGTGCCGTGAGGGGTGGTGAGTGAAATGGAAATCGTTAGGAAATTACAAGAAGGATTGAAGGTAGGCGTAGGAAAAAAGGGAGCACTTAAAACTTTGACTGAGGCCGACCTTATTGATGGGGCAACAGTGGTTTGCACTGAGGAAGAATGGAATTTGCTTGGAGTATATACAATCACTCCGCAAGTTACGGTGAACTGTGGATTTGGCCGGGCTGGAATAGTCAACGAGCAAATGGGTATGTTTTATGCAAAGCTCCAGGATGCAACACCTGCGGAAGTTCCTGGCGCGGTTCGTGTGGAAATACTCGATGCCGAAAATAAACATAGGGGCTATATCATCCACAACGTCAGAACCGACAAAGTGAACGTTGATAAGACAGATGTGAGCACAGGCTTTAAATTCCCATTGCAGGGGATAGCGGCCCGACCTTACGATAAGATTGCACTGTTCTTCATGCCAGACGCCACCGCTACACTGACGACAGCAAATTGCGATGTAAAAATGGACTGCACACTTTACGGCTAAAGGTGGTAACCTTTGACCCTCGAAGGCCTGCTGGGTGGCTTGATAAAGCCAGCGGGAGCTAAACCCAGAACGTCCCCGATTAAAGGTTTTAGGAACCCGGCAATCTTGGCCCCAGGTGAAAGCTGGCTTTTAGATTTTGAGATAGAGGCTACAACCAACGACTGGTATCCGTTCAACCGGACAAAAATCGTGGACAATAACACATCTGAGATCATCGAAGTTCGCCCTAACGATGGCGCGGATTTCTTTACCGTTCTCAACAGGGCATCTGAAATCCACGAAGGTTGGGTTTGGCGCATAAGGATTATCAACAGAGGCGCGGGGAACATTGCCGCCGATGAAATAATCGTAAACGTTTGGACTGAGTAGGTGATATGATGGGAAACTGGTTAGAAGGAAATTTTGAGTTGGACGATTTAAACCCTTTTAAAGAAGGCGGAATTCTCGGATATAAAGGCCTAATGTGGGGCTTGGGCGAAGCGATAACTTCTCCCTTTCGCTGGCTCGGTCTTATCAAGCCGCCAACAGGAGAACCGAAAATCGGCATTCCTGCGGCGGCTGAAAAAGTCGGCGAAACGGTTGATTGGGCAAAAGGATTGATTGATGAAGGGAAAGAGTGGGTAGGTGAAAAATACGAGGAAGGGAAAGAGTGGATAGACGACAGGGTTGATGACGCTAAAACAGTATATAATGATGCCAAAACTCTGATCGGGGGAGCATATGATGACGCAAAAACTCTGGTCGGGGACACTAAAGATTTTATTGTGGACGCATTTGAAAGCGTTAAAACTGGCGCGGGCCAGATCATAACTCCTGTTTCGGATTTGTTTAGTTCCCTTGCAGATGCCATAAAGGGCGAGGGATTATTGAAGGGAGTTACCGGGATAAAAATGCCTGAAATTAGGATGCCTGAAATTAGGATGCCCGAGATCAAGATGCCGAGTGTCGGTTTGCCTTTGGCTCTTGCCGGGGTCGGTATAACCGCGTTGCTGATTCTTGGTGGAGTGATCTAAATGGATGACAAGACAAAAATCTCGCTGGCGGCAATCGGGTGCTTGGCTGGGCTGGAAACTGTCGCACTGCTCAAAGGGGTTAATGGCACTTTGTTTTCGCTCGTGGCGGCGGTGATCGGTGGCATAGCTGGCTACAAGCTAAAAATCCCAACCGTAACAGAGGCGGCTAAAATTCTCGCAAAGCTCAGCGGGAAGGCGAGGTCGAAAAAATGACCGATGACGAAAGGCTGATGCTCACGATAACTGCGATGATTGTTACGCCGCTGGCGACCGCGCTCATGATCAAGTGGCTACAAAGCAGGGGATGGTGGTAAAAATGGCGCGAAGGAGAAGGCGCGGATATCTGAACCACGGGCATTATGTGCGGCGAAAATGGGGGCGGATAGGCCCGCCGCGTAGTGCTCGCCGCCGGCGTTGGCTCAGGCGGATATCGCGCAAGCGGTGGAACTAAATGGGTAGTCTAAGCAAAGGACAAAGTTGCTCCCTACTTGACGGGGCCATATTCGATTTAACCCCTCTCCGTAAACTCGTTAAAATGTTTAGCGGGACGAGCAACGGAGTCTTGCTCATAATAGAAGAAAGACCCGGAGGTGATAACTGATGGTAGCAGTAAAATATTTGGCGGGACTATCGGTTGGATCTCCTCTTGAAACAGGCGAAACGAGAACCGTAGATGTAACGGCTGAAGCTCTCGACAAGTCCACCGCCTACGAAGGCGATGAGGTAACATATACCGCGACTGTCAAGGACAACACAGCCGCATCACTACCGGCAACATTCGTGGCAGATCTCGAACTCGATGGCGAGAAAGTCATAACGGGACAGGTTTTCGATGTCGCAGTTTACGAGTCCGCGACTGGCTTGCTGACATTGACTTTCACGGTTCCGGCAACGCTTGGAGCTCACACGGTTAAGCTCGTATGGGCAGAGCAACTGATTTGAGGGGGCTAAAAATGCCGAGATCGATCAAGTGTAGCATTTGCGGGGCGCGATCACCGCGCGCAGGATTTAAAAGGCGCATGGCTTGGCTTAGGACACACAGGAAGCGAAAGCACCCAACCGCATTCAGGCGATCAATCAGAAAAGGAAACATAACGAGGGCAAAAAAGAAACAATTAAAAAGATTACGACAGCTTAAGAAGAGGATTTAAAATGGCACGTTTACGCCGCGAGGCCCAGGGCAACGTTGTCGATATAACTCTAAAATTATCCGACTGCGCGCAATTTGAAGAATATGTCGCGATGGCCGTAACTGAAGAATGGGGTATCGATTATGGGTAGAATTGAAACGGAGAAAATCGGAAATTTGCTGTTGCGCAACTATTCGGGAATTTTAGACGATGAGTTAGAGGAGATGCTGGAATTGTGGATCAATAAAGAAAACCCATGCAATGCGGCCACAGGGAGTGGAAGTCCCCAATCGGTGGGAGCTATTACCGCATGGTTGAAAAATTATGCACTTAAGGGCTGGCACGGATTTGAAGAGGCTAATTTTGCAGATTGGGTATTACATGCTAACCAGAATGGTGGGTGGTCGCGTGTAACCGATGAAGTTTACCACCAAGCTTCATCTGGATATATGTATGCGGGAACCCCTGGTGCTATGGCGCAAGATTATCATATGAGAAAATGGAACATAGGAACTTTGGGCAAAGAAGTTCGTTGCGAACTTTGGCTGAGATTGCAGATAGAAGTCATCGGGGCGGCCACCCGCACCGCGAGGGCATTCTTGGCTATTGGAACTTCGGCATCCCCATCTCAGATTTTAGTTGAAAGTGTTAGCCAGGCGGGGGAGGGAACTACAACAAAAGATTGGGCGCGGTTTCTCGTTATCTTTTATCAAGACGATGCAATTCCATACAATAAATGGGCTAAAGTTTACAGGCGAGAAGGGGATAGTTGGGTATTTCAGCGCGATTTCGATTTCGGGGGGGTGGGGGATTGGAGCTTTTGTGATCACATATACCTCAGGACAGACACATACGACGGCGGGAAAGCTCATAGTTGGTGGGACAAACTTCTTGTGTTTAAGACCAAAGTGTAACCCTTTTTGTTGTCGTTGTTGTGGTGCCAGCGGGGATGTAATCGAAATTATTGTAATTGAAATTTTGCACACATTACATTACATTACATTACATTTGTAACACACTACACACACACCACACACCCACACCCACCACAACAACCACAACAGTTAAATGTCCTTAGAACGATAACAACCAGGGTTAAAATGGGTGAAATCAAATGCGGGCATTGCGGTTATCAATGGACGGCTCGCGTGAAATACCCCAAAAAGTGCCCTGTCTGCCAGCACTACCTCAAGCACCACATTAAAAAATTAATGGAAATCGAGAGAGAGAAAATTCAGGATCGCCTAAAAAAGATAAAGGGGCTTGTCGGAGATGGTAAGCTCCACAAAAAAGAAATCAATAAACTTCTCGATGATTAGCTCGCCCCGATCCATTCCTTCAAGTAGTAGAACTTTCTTTTTTTGCGGTAAAAATGACCGAACTCGGGCCATTGCTTAAAATAGTGGCTGATAAATCTCGGGCCGTAGTTGAGGCACTTGGCGAAACTGTTTATCGGGATCGGCTCGCCGGCCGTTTCAAGCATTATTCGCGCGTCCCGCCTTATCCTGTTTAGCGTTTTTTCGCTTTTTCTCGCCAAGTTGATCCTTCTCCGATTTGTAGGCATCTGGGAATTTCTTTTCAAATTCTTTATGCCTCGCCTCCATCTCCTCCTCGGTCGGCGTGGGGTGTTCTCCCAGGGGGCCGACAGCTCTTTCCATCTTCGACACCTGCTCCTCGAATTTGGATAGCTCTTTCGAGATCGGGACTGCCTGCGCCCTCGCCGCAGCATCGGCCCGCTTCTGGAGTTCTCTCGCATCATCAATCGGGTTTCGGACATTCCAATAGTAGTCCAAGCAATCCTCTATGAAATTGCTCAAGTTCATGCGTTCTTTCCTGACGCGCTCCATCTGCTCGATCCTTAACCTAACACTCGTTGTAACGCGCTGGAATTTTTGGGGATCACCCGCGTAATATCTCCCCATCATTTCGGCCCCCTCAAGAGTGCTTCCAGGATCGCCAAGACCTCATCGTAGGTCGGCACCCATTCGATAGATAAATATCCCTCTGATTCGAGATATCCATAAAGCCGAACATTCTTGTCATCTTCCCCGAACTCCACGAAAAGCAGCTTTTGATCGTGGGGTATGCGCTGCGATTTTGGGTGATCCCAGTAGAGCCTCATTTGTTCATCTCCTTTATTTTCTCGATCTCCTTTGCCTCCCGCTTCTCCCTCTCCACCAATCGCTTGTCCCAGCACTTAGCACAATATTTTCTAATGGGGTTCTTGAGCCGCTTACCACAATCCCAACAGAGATCCACGCTTACACTACCCCCAAAATTTCTTTTACAAATTCCACCATGTCTTTGAAATCAGCAAACTCGCGCTTTTGAAACTTGTCGTCTGTAACCATCCAAGTCCCCTCGTTTAGCAATTCAATTTTAAGCAGAAACCTCACGGCCACCACCACCGCTTCTTCTTCTTGGATTTCTCGACCTCGCGTTTAGCGCGCCGTATGTATTTTTGGCATTTGTCCTCGCTCACGGCCTCACCCCCAAGCCGTTATGCTGGGGCACAGGATCGATATACAGCCGCCCCGCGACCCTCGCGCCCTTCCCGCACGCTTGTAGATAGTGCTCGCCGCAAAGCCGCACCACCCTCAAAATCGCCGGATGCCTATTCGCGTTCACGATGTGAAACCTCGCTGGGTTGTTGTCGCACCACCGGCCGCCGTTCTGGGCCCAGCATTTCGTCCTCAATTCGAGCTTAACGCGGTGGCAGCCGTCCCCGCTCTCATACTTGTTTGTCCTCGCCACCGCATTACCCCTTGTTTTTCTTGTGGAAGTCAATCAAGTCGCTGGCCTCTCCTTTTGTCATGCTCGCGTTGTGCAGGACCCCTAACTTTTTCAACGTGAATGACTGTGCTGCGGACATCGGGTCTTTGCGCCACACGTTTTTTTTCGCTTCCTTTTCAATTTTTATTTGGGCC
>JABXJW010000571.1 GCA_013375395.1 Desulfobacterales bacterium | reverse complement strand
ATGCCTGACAAGGTTAATATCAGTGACCTAAAGCTAGATGATTCGGTCTGGCCACGTAGCAGTCTTGATGAAGAGGCTATCCAGAGATACCGGGACTGCCTACAGGAGCTGCCGCCCATAGTGGTTGATAAAGAAACCCTGTTGGTCCTCGATGGCCGGCACCGGATAGAGGCGCATAAGAGAGAAGGCGTAGAAAGCATCTCAGTGACCTATGAGAGCTGCGCTCCGCATCTCTTCCTGGCTAAGAGCTATGCCCTAAATGCCAGACACGGTCTGCCTGTGGATAACAACATGCGGGACCGGATTATCGTGGAGCTCAGGCAGGGCAAAGACGGTTATGACCCCATGGGCGAGGAAGAAATCGCTGACATTATGGGCATATCCCGACCTAGGGTAAGCCAGGTCATTATAAATTTGTTAGGGGCTAACATATTTATAAAAGACAAAACTAAGGTGAGGGAGGCAATCAGGCTTTATCTAAGCGGCATGTCACAAGCAAAGGTAGCTGACCAATTTGGTGTAAGCCAGCCTACCATCTCCTCAGTAGTAAGAGACTACACCAAGCGCAAAGACCTTATTAATGAGCACTGTAGGAATCGTGGCCACCTGAAGTCAGTTGTCCAGTATCGTGAGCGAGGACCTTGGGGAGATGCCAAATTCCCAGGCAACACTTCAGGTTATCTCCTGGTTGACCTTATTGATTACTACCAACCGAAGTCTATCCTTGACCCCATGGAAGGCTCCGGCACCACCGGCGACGTGGCCTTCGACATGGGAGACATACCCTACACCGGGCTTGACCTGCGCAGCGGCTTTGACCTGGTCAGCGAGGAGCTGGAAGGGGATTACGACCTAATCTTCTGGCACCCACCTTACCATGACGCCATTGATTAT
>JABXJW010000168.1 GCA_013375395.1 Desulfobacterales bacterium | reverse complement strand
CTCATTCCCACGTTGCTCTTTGGTGTTCCAGGAAGCGCCGCTATGGCTGTTTTCTTGTTCGCCCTCATGATACTGGGGATTAACCCGGGCCCGGATATGATTACAAACCAGCTGAGCCTGGCATTCACCATGGTCTGGACCCTTGCCTTGGGCAATATTATTGCCTCTGGGCTCTGCTTAGCCCTTACGAGGCCGATCGCCCGCATTACTACCATTCGCGTCCATTACTGGGTGCCTTTCGTGTTAATGGTGGTCATTCTGGGAGCCTTTCAGTGCACCCGCCACTGGGGTGATCTGATCAGCCTTCTGGGCTTAAGTTTTTTGGGCTGGTTTATGAAGCGGACAAGGTGGCCAAGGCCTCCCGTGCTCATAGGCTTCGTCCTCGGGACCATTGCTGAAAAATACCTGTGGATCTCCGTATTGCGTTACGGGTTAGGTTGGCTTACACGCCCTCTGGTGATTGTCATTGGCCTGTTCACGGTTTTTTCGATCCTCATGGGGCTCAGGTGGCAATGGCGAAAACCACAGCCGGGATAGTAGAGAGATCATGAAATTCAACCCCGTCATTTTGTTTAGCGTGTTTCTGATAATCGTGTTTGCCTTTGCGGTCTTTGAGGCGAAGGACTTTGCCTTTGCCGGGCGTCTCTTTCCTTTGATAGTTGGGATCCCGGCCCTTATACTGACCTTGGTTCAGTTCTTCTTGGATCTTAGGGCAAAACCTGAGGGTGATGAGGTCGCTCTCCAGGACTTCGTGGATATTGCTCCTGACGTATCCATCCCCCTAACAGTGGTCCGAACAAGGGCTCTTAGGTTTCTATGCTGGATCCTCGGCCTTTACTTAGGGATCTGGGTTGTAGGATTCAAGATTGCGGTGCCCCTCTTCTTCATCGCCTTCATGAGGGTTGAAGGCAGGGCTCGATGGCTTCTTATTATTTCACTCACGGCACTTTCTGTTTACGCCATCTTCTATCACTTTGAGGAATTGTTGGGCGTATTCTGGCCTAAGCCCGTTATCAGCAGGTGGGTTGAAATCCCGTGGCTTTTCTAAATAATCAGGTCCTTTTATCGATTCACAACAAAATAACATCTAAGGAGGTAAACCATGTGGGATCATAATATTAATGTGATGAGTGATTACGCTTTATCTCTGTCTTACGATGACCTGCCCGAAAGTACTGTCCGAGCTGCAAAGCATCGTTGGATTGATTCTCTGGGCTGTGCCGTGGGAGCTTTTCATGCAGAACCCTGTAAGATTGTCCGGAGCCTCTGTTTCTCCACGGGAAACCCACTAACTGCCCGTGTGATCGGGACGCTGACCAGCACTACCCCGGAGATGGCGTCCCTGGCAAACGCCTTTATGGTGCGGTATCTCGATTTCAACGATTCATTACGTATCGCTGATGCTGGTCACCCCAGTGACACCATCCCCGCCGTCCTGGCAATGGGTGAAGCACTCCACGCGGATGGGAAGAGCCTGCTAAATGCGACGGTCCTAGCTTATGAAATATGCTTTCGTTTCATTGCGCAGACGCCGCTGGATAAATTGGGGTGGGACCAGACCAACTATATTGGTGTCGGAAGTGCCCTTGCAGTGGGGAAACTCATGGGATTAAACAAGGATCAGATAGCGAATACTGCAGCTTTGGCCCTTACTAATACGGTGGGCACGTACCAGTGCCGCGTGGGTGAGCTCTCGATGTGGAAAGCAGGTTCTGCCGGAATGGCGGGCTACTTAGGGATTTTATCGGCCATGATGGCTCGGGAGGGAATGACCGGCCCAGAGGAGGCCATGGAGGGTGAATACGGCATGATGAAGATGGTGACCGGTCCCATCAAAATGGAACCCTTTGGTGGTAAGGGAACCCCCTTCGGGATAGAACGCTTTATGCTCAAGAAATATCCTGTTCGAGACTCCTGTCAGTTAGTGGTCGACGCCGCCTTGGAATTGAGGGAAAAGGTTTCCCCGGAGGAGGTTAAGTCTCTGGATGTGCAGATGTTCGCCTCAGCCATGAGAACGGCGGTATCGCGCAAGCAACTGTGGGCGCCCAAGACCCGCGAGACGGCAGACCATAGTATCCCCTTTTGCCTCGTGGCCCCACTCATCGATGGCGAGATGACCCCTGAGACTTTTGATAGGAAGAGGTTTCTTGATAAGGATGTATTGGATATGCTGAGCCGAACGAATATTGAGGAGAACCCTGAATTCACGAACCAGACACCGGGCAAAAGGAATATTCTCATCGAGGCCACGACTAAATCGGGCGAAAAAGTGGTTGTCCACAAGGTCTTAACCCTGGAGGATGTCGGTAAGGAGTGGCCATATGAGCAGGTTGAGGCTAAGTTCATTGGTCTTGTACGCGGCATCCTCACCCCTGCTCAGACAGAAAACATCCTTGAGATATTGGGAAAACTAGAAGATTTGGATGACGCCGCAAGGATTCTTGACAACCTTCAGGCGTAAAATTCTATAAAGAACTGCCGATAAGGCCTGCTCTATATAGCAGGCCTTTGGCTGAAGAATCGCTAAAAAGGATACATGGTAGAAGAACTTGGGTTAAAAGAAACCTTGGATATTGTGAGATTCGTGAAGAATCTCCAATTTGACCAGCTCCCAGTAGAAGTCGTCCAGAAAGCAAAACAATGCATCCTCGACACCATTGGATGTGCCCTGGTCGGAGCAGTTACAAGCGATAATGCGAGGATCGCCATTGATGTTACGAAAGAGTTAGGGGGGAATCGTGAGGCTACGATTTTCGGTGATGGATTCAAGACTACGACAGCCAACGCGGCCTTGGCAAATGGTACGAGCGGTCATAGCTTGGACCTTGATGATACTCATAGAGAAGCCTTTTTTCACGCAGGTGTAGGATCCATACCCGCCGTTCTGGCCATGGCAGAAAAAATCGGTTCAAGTGGGAAGGAAGTTCTAACAGCCACCGTTGCCGCTTTCGAAGTCTCAATCAGATTGGCATTGGCCGTCAACCCATCCCTGAAACTCAGAGGATTCCACACAACGGGGACCTGTGGAACCTTTGGAGGGGCGGTTGGCGCTGGAAAGCTTCTTGATTTAAATGAGGAGCAACTCGTAAATGCGCTCGGTTTAGCTGGTACTCAAGCTGCGGGGATCTGGCAGTTCAGCGAAGACGGAGATATGAGTAAAAGACTTCATGCCGGTAAGGCGGCGGCAAATGGCATCTTGGCAGCGCTGCTGGCCAAGAGGGGATTTACAGGGCCATATAGGGTACTAGAGGGCAGGTTTGGCTTTCCGGCTGCATTAGCAGGGGAATACAAAGCAGAGATGATGCGCGAAGGACTCGGTAAGAAGTATCGCATTATGGAAGTGGGATTCAAGATTCACGCTGCGTGCAGATATGCAAATGCTCCCATTGACGCTGCCCTCCTTATAGCGAACAAGTATGGTATTAACCCCCAGAAAATCCTCCGAGGGAAAGTAAGAGCTTGTAAAATCGCTGCCGACCAATTGAAGAAAAAGGACGTTCAGACCTTACTAGACGCTCAAATGAGTGGTCCCTTTTCAGTCGCACTTGCCATTGTTCACCGGAAAGCCGGATACAGGGACTTCTTAGAAGGAATAAAGGAAGAAGCTGTGCTTGAGCTTGCAAAGAAAATCGATATGGTCGAAGAGCCTAAGTTCGGGCTAAAGGATAGAACGGCCATCGTGGAAATCACCACGGTAGATGGCAGGACGTTTAAGCAAGAAGTAAAATTAGCCAAGGGAGAGCCAGAAATTCCTCTCACGAAGGAAGAGATGGAGGCTAAATTCAAAGAGCTTGCATCAACAGCGCTCAGTGGTGCGAAGGTTGTGGGTGCCCTTCAGATGGTACATGGCTTGGATGAGCTGAAGGACATATCTGAGCTCGTGAAATACCTTGTTCCTTGACCTAAACGGATTCAAGCATGGTGCGGTGTTCTTTGAATTATGTACGTGGCCTCTAAATCAAATGATAGACTTACCCGGTTTAAACAAAGGTAAAAATACAAAAGGAGCTATGATGGAGATTCAAAAGTTAGTCCCGTGCTGTATCATGCGAGGTGGAACGAGCAAGGCAGTATTTTTCATGAGAAATGACCTTCCCAAAGATGAGGAGCTGAGGGACCGCGTCATCCGCCGAGTGTTTGGAGCCCCTGATGTCCGTGAAATCGACGGATTGGGGGGAGCTGATCCGTTAACGAGCAAGGTAGCCATAATCGGGCCATCGACCCGTAAAGACTGCGACATTGACTACCTTTTCGGCCAAGTGAATATGGTTGAGCCAATGATTGACTACGTGGGAAACTGCGGAAACATCTCAGCGGCTGTTGGCCCGTTTGCCATCGATAAAGGGCTTGTGGATACTACTGAGCCAATAACAACGGTCAGGATTCATCAGGTAAACACGAAAAGCGTCATCGTTGCAAAGGTTCCCGTGAAAGGGAATAAGGCCGAAGTGGAGGGAGACTATTTTATTGCAGGAGTCCCGGGAACTGGTGCAAAAATAGTCTTGGACTTCTCGGATAGTGCCGGGGCTATCACGGGTAAACTTCTCCCGACCGGGAATGTTACCGATGTTCTCCGGGTAGAGGGGGAGGGTGAATTTGAGGTTTCCCTTGTTGATGCAGCTAATCCTTTGGTATTCATTCGCGCTAAGGATCTGGGCCTTACCGGTGCAGAAACGCCTCAAGAAATAGACGCTAACGTGGAACTACTGGCAAGGATCGAAAAAATAAGGAGCGTTGCGGCCGAACGGATTGGGCTCGTGGATGATTGGAGAAAAGCCACACATGAGCGGCCTTACATTCCGTTCTTTGCCTGCTGTGCTCCTCCGATATCTTATACAAACTGGACTACCAGCGAAAAGGTGAATGAAAATTCCGTGGATCTAACGGTCCGGCTTCTCTTTATGCAAAAAATGCATAAGACATATCCGGTAAGCGGGACCATCTGCACGGTAGCAGCTTCTATGATTCTCGGGACGATAGCAAATCAAACAGCCCGGCCAGGAATCTCCGAGAGAGGTGAGCTTCGAATCGGTCACCCGGGGGGGATCATTGCCTCCGAGGGTAGGGTCGATGAGGAAGGTGGGGCGTTTGTGCTGAAGAGAGCAACGGTAGATAGAACGGCGCGATGCTTGATGAAGGGGCATGCGTATATCCCGAAAACTACCCTTCAATGAGATTATCTAGCGAAATTCAGAAAGGACGAGAGGGAAGGAAGACTATGCGCGGAAATATAAAGGAGAGGGCTCTGCAAACAGAAATTCTCATCATTGGCGCTGGCGGTGCTGGGTTGCGAGCCGCCCTTGAGGCGCAGAAAATCGGCGGTGAGGTTTTGATTGTCTCGAAGGGAGACTTCCCTTCAGGTTGTACGGCTATTGCGATGGGGGGAATGTTGGCAGTCATTGATAAATCGGATAGCCCAAGCCTCCATTTTGAGGATACAATCCGGGGAGGTGATCACCTCAACAACCAAAAATTGGTAAGGCTTCTTGCCGATCGTGCAGTTGAAAGAGTGAGGGATCTTGAGCGGTATGGAACCGAATTCGAGAAAGAGGATGGTCAGTATCGACTGTTTCCATACACTGGGAGTTCGCTTCCTCGAGCAGTCATAGCACTTGAGCCGTATCGTGGTGGGTATATTAAGGGGTTGGTCAGGGAGGTAAAAAGACTTGGCATTCCTGTCCTTGACCATATGATGATAAAAGACCTGTTGAAGGAGAAAGATACAGTCGTGGGCGCTGTGGGTTTGGAGCTGGAAACCGATACCCTTCTGATAATACAAGCGAAGTCCGTCATCCTCGCTACGGGGGGAGCGGGAAATCTATACCATCTCACGACAAATCCCCCCGGGATAACCGGAGATGGATACGCCGTGGCATATAAGGCAGGGGCCCAATTACAGGATATGGAATTCGTCCAGGGCAGGGTATGTATGATTTATCCCACAGCGATGCGGGGGATACCCCCTCCGGGAGACGGCCTTGTAACCCTCGGTGGAAGGTTTTACAACGGCTTATGCGAACGGTACATGAGGAAGTATTATCCTGAGAAGTTGGAGCTTGTCACACGAGCTCAGATGGCAATCTGTGCCCAGAAAGAGATACAGGCAGGACGAGGCACTCCAAACAGAGGAGTCTTTGGCGACTTGTCGGGCGTTCCGAAACAAGAATTATCGAAATATCAGGGATTCATGGAGGCCTGTGCCGCAGAGAACCTCGATGTGACATGGCAGCCATATGAATGGGCCCCGGGCGCGCATCATTTCATGGGCGGAGTCGTTATTAATGATCGTTGTGAGGCGGGAGTCAACGGGCTCTATGCTTGTGGCGAAGTGGCAGCCGGAATTCACGGCTCCAATCGACTGGCCGCAAATGCCTTAACCGAAACGCAGGTTTTCGGGGCAATCGCGGGGGAATATGCAGCGAAAAGGGCACTTTCAGTCTCAAGTACCTCTATGTCGCCGAGCCAAATCAATTCGGCAAGAGATCATATCGTAGAAATTCTTGATCGAGATAAGGGCGTTGATCCCTCAGAGACAAGAGAGGAGCTCACTGAAATCATGAGCATGCATGTCGGGGTTATTCGAAGTGAGGATGGACTTCGGAAAGCTACCAAAATGCTGGATAGGATCGAAGAGCAGAAAATTCGTAGACTGTGCCTTACGGTTGAACGGTCTTTCAAGATGCTCGCCGAGCTTTTGGAGGTTGAAAATCTCCTTACAATTGAATGTGAATGGGGCCAGGCATGACTAATTGATTATTTGAATTTGAATACCTGCTATATATCTGAAATCCGAGATCCTCCCAAGATGTTATGATATCCTTTTCATATCCTCCCTTTTATCGTCCACTATGTTTCTGCCTTTTTCACCACATTTTACCTTGCCTTTTCCTTTGGTGCGTTCTGTTTGATACAAGATGAATGAGTCAGCCAATAGCCTCGGCTATTCCGATGATTTCCGCTAGAAATAATTAAGGTCCTGGGTATTGATTACTGTCGAGACTGTCGAAAAAGTCCAAATATTGCTCTTTATCGAAATACAGATATTGTAAAATCAAGTACTTACAAGGCCTAAAATCATCGATTTAGGGTTTTCGCCTATATCCTTTTTCGGATGTGGGCACATATTTACTGAGCATCCTTCATACCATATGCAGAGAAGATATGTGCGCCGGGGATAATAGCGGCACCTTGGAAAGCCGTCAATAAAGGCCTCAAAAGAAATAGGTCAACCAAAGGAAGGCGGTATCTGGAGCCTTGTTGAGTAAAGTAGTGCCCGGTATCTTGAATCCACCGTATTCAGTGTGTCTTTGGCCGTAGTATTTATTACCCCCGAGAGTTATCTGGACGTCTTCAGCTATATCCCATACAGCCCGGGGCTGTAGTGCTCCTGAGGGGTCAGCCAGGTTGTTGATCACCGTCAAATACACATTGAACAGGGGGTGCAACTCCATCCTGATGTGACCGGCTAAGTAGGTCCGCCCTAGAGTGTATAGCTCTCCCCGTTCAAGACGTTCGGAGATGTCTCGATCGGTATATGCCTCTGTGTACCGGTCGTGACACAGGCCATTGAAATAAAACTCCAAGAAACCATAGAAGTTCTTTTCCCACCACACCCAGGAGTAATCCACGTTAGCTACGAGGGAAAGGTAGTCCTCTGTGGCCCTGTCTTCATCCAGAAAGGTCCAGGTACCGTCCAAGCGCCAGGCCGCATCCCCAACATATCCTGTGCTGCCAAAGCCAACCACGGCATCTTTGTAGTGTTCAGCAACCATGGCATCGAATTCGGTGGTGCCTCGGGCAAAGTGCAGCTTTCCGGCCAGAGAGGACTGGTCCCATTCCACATCTCCAGTTACCGGGTCCCGCCTCGGAACATACAGGAAGTGGAGGTCACCTATGGTACTGACGGAGAATTGGGTAGACACCATGTCATCCCCAACCTTGTAGTCGCGCTCGATATCTGCTGGCGAAAAGGGATTAAACAGGTCCATGGGGTTGAACACCAGGCCGTTTCCCCAGGTCACTGCCTGC
>JABXJW010000570.1 GCA_013375395.1 Desulfobacterales bacterium | reverse complement strand
TGTATCCTCGGAGACAAGGTCTTTTCTGAAGAACTGGAGTGTTACTGGCAAGAGCTGAAAGAGAAAGTTAAAGAAAAAGGGCATGAAGGCAAGATTCTCTACTGGGATTTTATCGGCGCAGAAACTTACGAGGAAACCGTGCAGCGGGCGCTCCTAGCAAGCTTCTTGATAACATACGGCTACGCAACATTGGAGATTTATCCGTTGGAAGAGGAGATTTTCATTAAACCCTTCGAAAAGCCTTTGGCAAAAATCGGCACGCAGCAGTCAATTTCGATTCCAATAGCGGTCACGTATGAGAACTGGCAGAAATGGAAGAGAGGCGAGCTAGATTGAGAAAAAGGAGAGGCGTTTACGCAAGCAAAGTGAAACGGGCAACGCACATGCTGTTTTACAGGAGACACCAGAAACCCGGCGTCAAGGGCTGGGAGTTGCACAAAGCTTTAGGCGTAGACTACCCCAAAGTCCTCGGCATTCTCGATAACTATTTGAAGTCGCTTGACCTGCAGGTTAAAACAGTTTTTGAAGAGGAAAAAACGCCAGCTAAGAAACCTTCCATAGAAGAGCTTGACAAAGCACGGTTTTACATAACGTTGCGGGGCGAGTTAACTCCGAAAGAGACAAAAATGATTGGCTGGCGGATAGACGACTTAGCTGGTTTGGTGGTAACAATCTCGTACATAATCTCCAAGAAGGGACAAGCACCGCGCAAAGATGTGGAAGAGCTGTTAGGCGAGAAACTTCCAGGATGGAAAGTCGGCTTGAACATAGACCGTTACATTCGCTATGGCTATCTGCAACAGGACGATAATGAACAGTTGTATTTGGACTGGAGAACCCGTGCGGAAGTGGATGAGAAAGCGCTGATTGACCTGCTTCTTAGAAGTGAAGTTCAAACGA
>JABXJW010000018.1 GCA_013375395.1 Desulfobacterales bacterium | reverse complement strand
CGAATCCGCTCCAGGACGGAAAAGGCAGAGTGGCCTTCATTCATGTGGTATGCTGTTGCTTCTATACCCAGTGCCCGCAGTGCCCGAACCCCGCCGATGCCAAGGACGATCTCCTGTCTGAGCCGCATGTCCAAGTCTCCGCCATACAGTCTGGAGGTGACGTAGCGATGCTCAGACGGATTTTCCTTTACGTTTGTATCGAGCAAGTACAAGGCAACTCGTCCTACCATCACGCGCCATATCTGGATCTTAACCGCTTGGCCGCGTATGGACACCTCCACCATAACAGGCTGGCCGTTTTCATCCTTCATGAGGTTGACCGGCATGATGGAAATATCATTTTCAGGATAGGCTTCCTGCTGCCATCCATCGACATTCAAATATTGTTGAAAATAGCCTTCGTGGTAAAAGAGGCCCAGGCCCACCGCAGGAAAATTCAAGTCGCTGGCAGACTTCAAGTAGTCACCTGCAAGGACGCCCAGGCCTCCGGAATAAATGGGCAAACACTGGGCCAGACCAAACTCTGCCGAAAAATAGGCAACAAGAAATCGATCCTGATCCAGGACCTCAGGGGGAGGCGATGGGTGAACGGAGAGGTACCTTTCCAGATCCTCATGAACACGCTCCATCTCGGCCAAAAAGGCTGCATCCTCTGCCAGTTCCTCCAGGCGATCCTGGCTGATAGCCCCCAACATGTAGACCGGGTTATTTTTCGAAGAATCCCAGAGTTCAGCGTCCATACGCCCGAACAGGAGGGCGATGTCATGGTGCCAACTGAACCATAAGTTGAAGGCTAGATTCTCCAGAGGCTTTAACCTCTCGGGGAGCCTGGCAAGTACATTGTACTTGTAAATGGCCTTCATGGGCGGTTTTCTCCCTTGACGAGATCGGCAAGCCGGTCTTTCAGTTCCGAAAGGTCGTATGACTTGACAATGTAATAGTCTGCCGCAATAGATTTAATGTCTTCTCTGTAAGAGTCATAGGCCGTGTTTAAAATAATCGGCAACTCCGGGTGAGCATTCCGTATTTCCTGAAGCAGGTCCAGACCGTTGCAATCTTCCATACGGATATCCAAGACCACTACCGACGGCCTGGAAGAGTCAATAAGTCCCATCGCTTCTTTCCCTTCGCCGGTTGTGATAACTTCGTAGCCTTCCTCGCCCAACTCTTCGGCAAAGAGAGTCCTGATGCTCTTTTCGTCATCTACAATGAGTATCTTGGTCATCACACCCCCCCTTACATGGAATGATGGAGCGTTGGCCCGCCCTGGCGCGATGTCCGCAAAACAAGCTGTTGCTCTTGAAAACCAGGTCCGGGCCAGGGAGTGCTGTCGTAACAGCACTCCATTACCCCGATCGGCACAAAGCCCCTAAGTCCTTGCCAGAAGCACCCCTTCAATAAAAGGATCCAAGTTTCCATCCAGCACACCACTGACATTGCCTACCTCAAGGCCGATACGATGATCTTTGACCATCTGATAGGGATGGAGCGTATACGACCTGATCTGGCTCCCCCAGGCAATATCTTCCTTTTTCTCATATTCTGCCTGCCTTTCCGCTGCCCTTTTCTCTTCCTCGTATTCATACAGCCGTGATCTTAAAACCTTCATGGCAATCGCTCTGTTCCGGTGCTGGGAAGACTCCTGTTGACACTGCACTACGATGCTCGTTGGAAGATGGGTGATGCGAACAGCAGAACTGGTCTTATTTACGTGCTGGCCTCCGGCCCCGCTGGACCGGTAGGTCTCCAGGCGCAGATCCTTTTCGTCTATGTCGACAACAACCTCTTCGTTAACTTCCGGGCACACTGACACCGAGGCGAAGGAAGTATGTCTACGATTGCTGGCATCGAAGGGGGACAGGCGCACGAGCCTGTGAATCCCGGTCTCGCTCTTCAGGTAACCATAGGCATATGGGCCACTGGCAATAAAGGTGACACCCTTGATGCCGGCCTCTTCGCCCGGTTGGAAATCGACCACGATTGTATCATATTTCTTTCGCTCTGCCCAGCGCACATACATGCGAAAGAGCATCTCAGCCCAGTCCTGGGCCTCGGTGCCTCCTGCCCCCGCGTTAATGGAGACAATGGCATTCTTGTCATCATCTTTTCCACCGAGCATCCGCTCAAGAGTCATCCGGTCAATGGCATCTTCTGCGGCCTGAACCGTTGCGGAAACCTCCTCAGTGGTCGCCTTGTCATCCTCTTCTATAGCCAGATCCAAAAGTACGCTTGCATCTTCAAGTTCACGGCGAAGTTTTTGCCACGAATTAACCGTATCGGAAAGAGCTGTTCTTTCTTGCAGGATCTTTTTTGTTCCTTCCGGAACATCCCAAAAGCCGTTCTTGGATATAATCGCCTCTATTTCACTTAGCCGTTTGTCTTTTCCATCTATGTCAAAGATAACCCCTGAGCTGTTCCAGCCTGTTGTTAAGGGATTCGATTTTGTTTTTCAGTTCCAATGACATGATAGTTCCTCCTTAATACGGTTATGTCCCATTGTCTGTCGTCTGTCATCCGCCAGCCGTCAGCAACAATCAATGGACTCTATTTCTTATGCAGGCAATCAAACTGATCAAAACACACCCTATGGCAAAAAGATCGCCCCAGCGTGCATAGAATGTCTTCTCATCCATCACGGGAAGTGAGCCTGTTCTTGTGGCCTCTTCGAACAATGGCGTTTCATCGTGAATTCTGCCGACAGGATCAATGAACGCGCTGATACCGGTGTTTGCCGCCCTGGCAACGGCCCGGCGATTTTCGACTGCTCGAAACACAGCCATGGAAAGATGCTGGTAAGGGGCGCTCGAGGTGCCGAACCAGGCATCGTTTGTGATGTTGACCAAAAGATTAGCCCCGTTTTGGACCATTGCCCTGGCAAGCTCCGGAAAGATGACCTCAAAACAGATCAAAACACCTAATTTTTCGCCGTTTGAGGCAAGGACCCGGCCCTTGTCGCCAGCTTCAAAATTTCCTACAGATTCAACCAGCTTTCCCAGGAAAGGGAAAAACCTCCCAAGTGGGACATACTCCCCGTAAGGAACAAGGTGCGCCTTGTCATATTTGCCCAAAACCTCACCGGACGGGCCAAGCAGGTAAGCACTATTATAATAGAGAATTTCTCGTCCGTCTCTGCGAAAAGAGGGGCTTCCCACCACAAAATACACCTTGCAGGCACGAACCAGATCTACAACCTGTTTCGTCAGGGCCTCATCGTGCAAAAGGTAAAATGGAAGGGCTGTCTCAGGCCAGACTATCAGATGCGGCCCGGTCTCCAATGCGTCAAGAGTCAGTCTCCCGTAGCGCATCACGGTCTCGTCTTGAAACGAGGCAAGCCACTTCTTGGACTGGTCAATGTTTCCCTGCACCAAGGCAACTGCTCGTTTGGGCGCAGCTCCAGCAACCCTGTCGATCTGTTCGATGCGCCATGTGCCGTACAACAGGCAGCCGGCCACTGCAAAGGCTACGGCCAGTGTCGGCTTCCACGGAAAGGCCCTTTTCCGGCCAATTGCATCCAAGGCTTCAAAGAGCACGGCATTGACGGCCACAATAAGGGCCGACAATCCATATATACCAAATATATCTGAAATCTGGATCAGTTGCAACTGCCTATATTGCGAATATCCCAAATTCTCCCACGGAAAGCCTGACAATGCAAAAGCCCTGATATATTCGAGCATCACCCACAAAAAAGGAGCACTCCACAGATATGCAGGCGACCGGGCGCTGAGTCGGCTCACCAGCACGGCAAAAACCGACGGATACAGGCTGAGGTAGGCTGCAAGCAAAAAAAGAATAACAACACACATGACGACAGGCAAGTTGCCATAGGTCTCCATAACCCCTGAAACCCAGTACAGGAGAGTGGTATAATGCACTAAGCCGGCAAGGAATCCCAGCTTGAAGCTTGCAGGGGCAGACTTGTCTCTGATTGCATAAAAAAGTGGGACAAAGGCGACCCAGGCCAGAAATCCCCAATCGAGCTTAGGAAAGGAGGCCGTCAGAAGGAGCCCGGAGGCTACTGCCGCCACGGCCTCCAGCGCCGACACGCTGGAGGCGGCTCTTTGCGCGGGTAAACTTTTCATCATCCAATAGTGATGGTCTCGTAAAAAGTCCAAATTGGACGGCAAAGTAAAAAACTCCAAATTCAAGGCGCGCACCTCTTTTCAAGCCGCCAGGCGCAATCCTGAGGAATGAGGCGTACTTATTATGGTACGCCGCAGTGATTTACCCTGTTAAATCGGCTCCGCCGTCTCGCATAGCGAGAATTTAACGGGGCAGGGGATGCAGCGCAACGCAGAAGTTGGACTTTTTACGAAGCCGTCAATAGCTAGCATTGTTTCGTCCTCCCATCAAGTGACAATTCTGTTGACACTCCGCTCTGTTATGACTACTTGATATGTCCTTAATATTGTTGATAACGTTCAAATAACACTCATAGCGGGAGGGAGAGAGATTCTATGACCGAAGCAGCAGTAAATTCAGACAAGGAGCAATTGCTGGATAAGTTTTTGGGGTCGGCCCTCGGGACCTTTGTTGGAGACGCCATGGGCGAGCCTGTGGAGGGCTGGCCTCACACGGCGATCTACAGCCGGTTCGGCCTCCTTGACACTATGGTCCGGGCAGAGGGTCGCTACACTGATGATACACAGATGATGATAGGGATCCTGGAGACCCTTGTGGAAAGAGGAGGATTCGACCCTGCCGTGTGTGCCGCAAAATTTGCAGAAAACTTTGATCCCGCGCGGGGCTACGGCCGGCGAATCTTCGATGTTGTTGAAAGGATCAGACAAGGTCTGCCCTGGGACCAGGTGGGCACAGACAGTTTCGGAAACGGCGGGGCCATGAGAATAGCTCCTATCGGTTGCTTTTACTGCCGCGACCTGCAAGCGATCAAGAAGAACGCCATTATGTCGGCCCGCATCACGCACAACCACCCGGAAGGCTTGGCCGGCGCTGTGGCGCAGGCCACGGCAGTGGGGCTTGCGCTTCAGTGCGGCCTGTCTAATGAACCGATTGAGCCGGAAAAATTTTGGGACAGGATCACAGCACAGGTGATTGACATAGACAAGGGATTCGCCGAATCTCTTGATGGAATCAAATCGGTTCCCAAACGTTCCGTGATCGGGATTATTCAGGCCATTAGAGACTGGTATGGGCTAAGCTTGAGGGCTATCGAGTCGGTTCCGGCAGCCATAGGGGCCTTTGTGTTGACCGATAGCTTCAGGGACGCGGTGGTCCTGGCAGTCAATCTCGGGGGTGATACGGATACTATCGGCGCCATGGCAGGCGCCATTGCCGGCGCCTATTACGGATATTCGCAGATACCGCAAGAGTGGCTCGACCCATTGGAAAACGGGGCCAAAGGACGAGATTATGTAATCGATTGCGTAAACCAGATTGTTTCATCATTGTAGCAAGGTCCATGATAGGTCCCACAATGGCCACACCGCTGGCATCTACTTGCGCTTCCCAAACAAAAAGCATCCAGGCTATTTCCAGCAGCCACGGGACCTGCCCTGAGCGTTTAAGGGTTTGAAATTTTAGTCTATACATGCTAATAAGTTTTTCTTCAAGGAAATTGATTTTTCATCAACGGAGCAAAGGAGATAGCAAAAATCATCAGTCCGCTTGACAAACTAAACCCTTGATGGAGACTGAAAGGTTCTGTGAGAGTATAGTATATCCGAATTTATTTCAGAAATGACCAAGTTGGGCGCAATTCCAACCACTTTGGAGGGGAAAGATGGATTGGCGACAATACATTCACTCAGACCCAGAAATCTTGGTGGGTAAGCCGGTAGTAAAAGGCACCCGGCTGGCTGTTGACTTCATTATCGGCCTCTTCGCGGAGGGGTGGAAAGAAGGACAAGTGCTGGAGAACTATCCGACGCTCACGCCTGATGCTTTGCAAGCTGTTTTTGCTTTTGCTGCTGAATGCATGCGTGAAGAGGCCTTGTATACAGAGCATATCTGGCTTCGCAAGGCTTAGCCCAAATCCTGCTTCGCAGGACCCCAGATACACTCAAGACGTTATAGAAAATGTACCACCCTGATTAGGGAATGAATTGAAAAGTATGGATTTAGGGTTAAGTCATTTATCATGAGTACAAAGATGGAAGAAGACCATCGCCCATGGGGCTACTATCAGGTTCTTGCAGATGAACCGGACCACAAGGTAAAGCGCATCGTTGTTTATCCCGGCAAGCGCTTGAGTCTCCAGCGGCACCAACGCCGGGCAGAACACTGGTATGTCATGACTGGCGAGGCAATTGTCACACGGGATGATGAAGAAATATGCCTTAAGGCCGGTCAATCGGTCGATATTCCACGTGGCGCAGTCCACCGCATTATGAACCCGGGAGCTGAGAATATGGCCTTTATTGAAGTGCAGACCGGCGACTATTTCGGCGAAGATGACATTGAACGGATGGAGGATGATTTCGGAAGAATATGACAGGAAGATTCAAGATGACGGAGCAAAAATTAGATCTAGTCGTGGTTATCATGGCCGGAGGGGTTGGAACAAGATTCTGGCCGTTGAGCACGAACGATATACCAAAGCAGTTTCTGAACCTGTTCGGCGACCGCACCATGTTGCAAAAGAGCTTTGATCGCATCTCCGACCTTGTGCCTCCTGAGCGGATACTGGTCTTGACCAATGAGGCATTTGTCCCAATCGTATCCGAGCAGCTTCCCCGGATTCCGGCCGAAAATATCATAGGAGAACCCATGAGGCGTGATACGGCTGCTGCCGTAACTCTTGCCGCCGTGCTGTGCCGCAGGCGTTTCGGCAACCCGGTGATTGCAACGCTTACCGCGGATCACCTGATCGAACCTGTTGCCCTGTTTCAGGAGACGCTGCTTTCCGCGGCTCGCAGGGCGGCAAACGGCAATGCCCTCTATACCTTCGGAATTGAGCCGACCTACCCTGCTACGGGCTACGGGTACCTTGAACGAGGGGCGCAGGTTGCTAATGATGATGGAAACGACGACGGCCTTGAGCACTTCAAGCTCCTGCGTTTCAAGGAGAAGCCGGATCTGGAAACAGCCCTCAAGTATATTGAGTCAGGCAGGTTTTACTGGAACTCCGGCATGTTCGTGTGGACGGCAGATGCTATCTTAAAAGAGATCGAGCAGCACCTGCCAAGCCATGCCAAGGCCCTTTCCGGTGCAGCCGTCTTTGATCAGACACCGCAGTGGGGTCAAGCCATCAGAGAAGCATTCGGGTCCCTTGATCGTGTGTCAATCGACTTTGGCGTGATGGAAAAGGCCAAAAACGTGTGTTGCGTGGCATCCAGGTTTTCCTGGAGCGATGTTGGGGGCTGGCTGGCTCTAAAAAGCCATCTGCCGGAAGATGAGGCCGGAAACTGCTGCCTGGGCAAACCTGTCACCTTGGATGCAACAGACAACCTGGTTTTCTGCGAAGACCCTGATGAGACGATTATGCTCATCGGGGTCAAGGATCTAGTGATCGTGCGGGCCGGCGCCGGAACCCTGATTGCTCACAAGGATCGTACCGAGGAAGTCAAAAAGCTCGTTGAAGCTATGGAGGAGGAATCCTCAGAGTAAACCGCTTACGTCACAACGACGCTGCTCGCTCGAGCTACGCTTCAGGGGGCGCCTCTGGAAGCCCTGGCCCTTTTGATACACAAGCTCCACAAGGCAGCAGGAACGAGGCACAAACCTGCAATGCACCACATGGTGCCGGAAAGGCCCAACGCCGGGTTATCTATGGCCCATCCGGTGATTGCGGCGCTGACGGCGCTCATTAATGTGAAAAGCGCAAATTCCGTTGCGAAAAGCCGTCCGCGAATTTGGTCCGGAACCAGTTGCATCAGCAACTGTGTTGAAAAGACCCAGACAATGCCACCACCGACGCCTCGCAAGAGAATGCCGGCCAGGACAGTTCCAAAGTCAAAAAGGGGCGCTGTAATGGCAACGCCCACAGCAATCATTAGAAAGGAGACTGCGATGGCAATGCGAAGCAATGGGTCTCGATCACCTGTATGGCGACGGGCAATGATAGGGCCGATACCGGTGCCGACACCGACCACGGCAAACATGATACCCATGCTGATGCCTCCTCCCTTGCCGATCATAAATACCCTTTCGGCCAAGGCCACCTGGATAACCTGCAGGCCGGCGGAGCTGGTCAAGCTGAGGCCGGCCTTGTGCAGAACAACGGCAAAGATGTCCAGATGCTTGCGAAGATATCCCAGCCCATCTATGTACTGTCGAAACGCAGCACGAATGCTGCGATCCATCTTGTGCGCGTCAAGGGTCGGCTTGTAGCGAATCCGGGCAATGAAGAGAGCCGAAAGAACAAAGGACAATGCGTCAATTAGAAATGCTTTATATACCCCAAGTCCGCCTGCAACAAATCCGCCCAGGGCCGTTCCAAAAGCAAGCATAACAGACCATGTGACCGAACTCAGGGCATTGGCGGCCCCCAGCTCCATCGGGCTGACAATGCTCGGCAGGATGGCATTTCGAGCCGGGAAAAAGAAGCCGCTGATACCGAGCTGGACTGCGGTGAGGGTGTACAAAAGCCAAACATCTTGCGCATCCTTGACGAGCAAGAAACCGAGCACGACAACGGCACGGGCCAGGTCGGCCAGAATCAACAGCTTTTTGCGGTCGTAGCGGTCTGCGGCGACTCCGGCGACTGGGCTTATGAAAAAAGGCGCCAGCATGCGCACAACGAACAGTCCGCCGACAGCTACCCCGGATTTCGTAAGGATTGAAATGAGGGTGGCTGAGGCAATCAGTGTGAACCAGTCGCCCAACAGGCTGACGATCTGCCCAAACCAGAGAAACCGGAAGTCGGCATTTCGGCGCACAAGCTCTGAATAGCCGGTTCTGTCCGCATGAATGATGGGGGTGCTCAAATCGCTCCCTTTATCGAAAAATGACCGGCATGCGCCGGCCCTGGTTGAAGGATCTCAAATCAGGGTATCAAAAAACCGTAGGCGTTTACGAGTCCAGAGTTTCGGTGAACCCTGAACCTCCAAACCCGTGAACGGTTACAAAAAACCTTATAGCGGACATGTATTTGATATTGATTGGCCTGTCAAAAGATTGCGCAAGATCTTAGTGAGGAGATATTCTTGAAGGCCGGTTTCAGGAGGAAGGCCGAAAATTTGGCAATCACCCGATATCCGATTCTATTATTGATGGTCTCGTAAAAAGTCCAAATTAGACGGCAAAGTAAAAAGCTCCAAATTCAAGGCGCGCAAATCCTGAGGAATGAGGCGTACGTATGGTACGCCGCAGTGACGAAGGATGCAGCGCAACGCAGAAGTTGGACTTTTTACGAAGCCGTCATTATTAACGGACTAATGTGGGCGGCAGGATTGATGCGGGTGCTGCCCCTGTGCAAGCCACTCCCAGGCATCAAGCACTGCGCTGCCGAGCTTGGCCGGATGATGGCGGACTGTCTCTGCCTCCTCAAGCAGGTCACGGCACAGGACCGGTATCCCGGGTCGACCCTGACCCAGAGCCATGAAGCCGATGCCTGCTTCAGTTTGAAGCCCCTTTGGATCTTTCATACGGACTTGTTCGGCCCCATCAGCCCGGTATTTTCGGCGTGCCGCTTCAGAAATTGACCGAATGTTCAGCAAAACAGAATCGAGCATCAGCCCGGGACAGTGTGCCAATAAGTGCCGCACATGATCCTCGGCTCCATATCCATTGGTTTCCCCGCGCTGGGTCATAATGTTGCAGATGTAAATCTTTTTGGCCGGTGAACCGATGATGGCCTCCGAGATCCCTCTCACCAACAGGTTCGGGATCAAACTGGTAAATAGCGACCCTGGCCCAATCACGATCAGATCGGCCTGTCTAATCGCCTCCAGCGCGCCCTTTAGGGGCAGGCAGTCGGCAGGTTCGAGCCGCACCATGCGGACCGGCCGAATGCCATTTGTGATATTGTGTTGGCCCCGGACCGGCGTTCCATCGTCCAGTTCGGCTGCCAGCCGCACGTTCGCCGCCGTGGAGGGAAAAATCCGACCCTTGGCGCCGAGCAGTTCACTTGAGCATCTGATGGCCTCTGCAAAACGACCGGTGAGGCTTGTTAGAGCAGTCAGAAAAAGATTGCCAAGACTGTGGCCGCCAAGTGCTCCTTGCCCTGGAAACCGGTAGTCAAACAACCGGGCTAGCAGGTTATCATGTTCAGACAGCGCCACCATGCAATTGCGAATATCACCAGGCGGCAGGATTTGAAACTCCTCTCGCAGACGTCCTGAGCTTCCGCCATCGTCGGCTACTGTAACTATCGCTGTCAGGTCCGCCAACGCATACCCTTCCGTACTGCTGCCAACGGCAACTTCAGCAGGCTTCACGTAATGCTTCAGGCCGCGAAGCAATGTGGAAAGCCCTGTGCCACCACCAACGGCAACGATATTGAAAAGCTCTGTCGCAGACATAGGTTCCCCTTCTATTTGAGTCGCCAGAGATCACACTTCGCCATGCAAGAACCGTGCAAATTGTATACGGATTGCCCGCATCTCCTTTGCCTGATTTACCCTTTGCGTGAGCCCGGGCCATTTCCAGACTATTAGTGCTGAAAGGATGACAAGGAGAGCGGGAACGATAAGCGGGGATGTTATTCGTTTGCTAAAACCTCCGCCTGCTAGCCCGGCAGGGGTTCAACCTTAACGGTATTTTCAGGAACTGTAGAATCCGGCAGGATCTGAAGTTGCTCCAGATCGAATCGCTCGATAAGCTGCTTGATGTTGTGATTTCTTAGCCCTTTCATCCTGGAAACATCGCGTGGGCTGACTTTGATGGCGAGCCTCCTTGACAGGGCCATTTGCCTTTCAAGCTCTCTGGTTGCCTTGTCGAAAAAGACGGCCGAATGAACCAGGTGGCCGAATGCCGGATGAAACGGGCCTGCCACAATATTTCCGGGCTCAAGCAAGCTGTCTGTTGCCTGAAGTCCCATCCGGATCACCGATATGCCCGAGGCAGTGAAAAGCAAATAGAGTCTTCTACTCAGCTCCACGGCATCTGCCAGAGAAAGTGGTTTGAACCGCCCATCATGAAACCACTTCTCAAGTACGGTGTTTTTCAGCACCACAGCAGGGTAGATGCGTACAAAATCCGGCTGGAGTTCAGCCGCCCTGCGGCCGGTCTCAAGGATCGACTCCGGGGTGTCTCCGGGGAGTCCGGGCATGATCTGAAGACCTGCCGCAAGACCGCAAGCCTTGAGCAGCCTGACCGCTTTTGCGGTGTCCTCTGCCGTGTGGCCCCGCCGGCTTGCCGAAAGGACGGTATCATCCATGGACTGGGCCCCCACCTCAACTACACGAACCGCGTAAGGGGCCAACGCCTTCAGGCTGTCGTTGGTGACGGTGTCCGGCCTGGTCGAAAAGCGGATACTTTCAACCCGGCCGGTTTCAACATACCTTTGGGCCTCATCCAAGAGGGATCTCGTGTAGGATGCCGGAAGGCCGAGAAAGTTTCCCCCGTAAAACGCAACCTCCACCGTCCCCCGATGCTCCCGCTTGAAACTGAGGAATTCGGATATCCTCTCGCGGACCTGTTGTCGTGAAAGTCTTCCATTCTCGTGCCCTGTGATCGAGCGCTGGTCGCAAAACACACACCGGTGCGGACAGCCCATGTTGGGGATGAAAATAGGAATGATGAAAGGTTTTTTGAAAAATGTCATGTCTCTTACTATCGAGTTCCTATCCGTGGTCCGGCACGACTCTGACAGACTTCGGCTTAACGCCCAACAAGCCCATTAAACTGCGGCTGTTGTGGCGGCACCTTCAATGGGATGGTCAAGCCGGCCATCAATTTTGTCCAATTTCAAGGGCAGACCCCTTTGCCGAGTCTATGCATCATAGCCATTGTCTTTCCTATGCCCACCGATTCTGTCAAATGTGTAGACGCGACCCCCATCTTTTCCCCGAAGCAAAAAAACTCAAGGCGAAGAAAGGTCATGGCGTTTGCACAATCCAGAGACGAAAGAACTCATCATCGAACCTGTATTTTCCCTGTTCCCCCTTTTCCAGAACCCCTCTTTTTTCTAGGGCTTTTAGGGACGACTGGAGAGATGAAACGCCAAATCGCCATTTTTCCAGGAACGCCCGAGAAAAAAGGCTGGTAGGGTCATCACTTGCCAAGGCAATGAGGACCTCTCGTTGCTTTTGAGATATGCCGTCCCATAGCGCTTCGTAGTGTGTGGACTCCTGGCGGATGATTGTCCGTATCGCTTTGTCGACCAGGTTTCTTCCTATCTTCTTGGAATATCTTGCCTCTTCCCAGATGTTATGAGCAATGCGCTGAATGTTGTACGGCACATCACGGCCTCTTTCAAAAACCAGATCAACTAGTCCAGCTTCAAAATCATAGCCCCCTTTGCCGAACCAGTTTTCAATAAAGGCACGGAATAAGTCACGCGGGATCGGGCCCAATTCCATAGTTGCTCCCATACGATAGAATGCGCGCCTTTTGTCCCTTACCATGTCACGTATCACAGACCTTTTGGAACCGGAAAAAATGTAGCCGACCTGCTGGTGGGTTTGAACCACTGCCCTAATTGCTTTTTCAACATCCGTACCGTTGTATTTCGTAACATCTGAAAACTCGTCGATAATAATCATAAACGGTTTTCTCTTCTTCGCTGACACTTTTTCAGGATACTCCAAGACTTCAGTCAATACCTGAAAGACTTCCTTCTCCCTTGCAATATACTCCACAGAGAAAGAGATTGTTCCGTCAGGATTCGGCTCCAGTTTGGGTCGAAGGCCTGGAAGCAATCTGGGAATGGCCCTAACCATTTTCTCAATCTTGCCTTCGACGACTTCTACGACCGCTTTTGCATATAGCTCGGTAAAATGCCTTAGCGTAGGAGCACGATAAAGATCAACATACGCGGCGAGAAAACCCTCCTTTTCCATGTTGCGCTGCAAGTTTTTCAATAAGCATGTTTTGCCGATACGCCTTGGAGAAATCAAGAAAACCTTGCCTCCATTTCTCATTTCGGCCGTCAACTCGGAAAGTTCGCTTTGCCTGTCGGCAAAATGCCTGCCGAAAACAACCCCTCCGTAGATGAAAGGATTTTTCATGGGGATCCTCTCCCTTGTCCGATTCCGCTGTCCTGCGGAATTGTCCTTGGCCCTGGCCATAATTTTGTAGAAGCATTGAATTACGCTGATGCCATAACGGCAATAACGTAACACAAAACCCGGTATGGGGCAAGAAGAAACTATTGGGTCTCAGTATTTGACGGCCTGGGAAAAGTGGGTTGCTGGGAGCCGGCTGCAATGCGAATAGCTGATAGCAAAGGCGCTTCGCGGCGTTAGGTTTGAGGCACGTGGCAAAAGGTTCAGGGTTCAAAGTTGAAAGCTGATAGCAAGCGCGGCGCGGCGTTAGGTTTGAGGCGTAAGGCAGAGGGCTAATGGCAAAGAGCTCATAGCTGAAAGCCCAAGGCTCGAAGCAAAAAAACTCAACGCGAAGAAAGGTCATGGCGTTTGCACAATCCAGAGACGAAAGAACTCATCATCGAACCTGTATTTTCCCTGTTCCCCCCTTTTCCAGAACCCCTCTTTTTTCTAGTGTGGGACTATGGGTCGGGTCTCTGTAATAGCCGTCCCCAAACGCTCGAGAAAATCATCGCAGTCGCGATCATTGTCAAAAATCTTGCGCTGCCCGATCCCTCTGGCAATGATGTGATGCAGCGCGCCGGGCGCGTCGATGCGGGACTGTCTCGGCATATACGAATCGTGGGGACGTCCATTTGTAAATTAGTTTAGCCCATAGCATATTGATGATATTGCCTTTTTGTGACGCGATGAGCCCAGTAACAAAACGAGAAAAGATAGCTAAAGAGAGAAGCTACAGATTGCCTGGATGCCTTACTTATTTACAAATGGACGTCCCCTTTTTCCCTTGGGTGAACACTTGCAGGTGGACCGCAGGTCCGTGTACAGGATGATCAACCTGATAGAAGAGCTTGGTTTTCCAGTGTATGACGAAAAACCTCCCCTTGAAAAGGAAAAGCGCTGGAGACTTGAGGAATCGTATTTGACAAAGCTGCCGAATATGAAGGTTCCCGATGTCAACCTGACGGTGTCTGAAATAGTATCCCTGTATTTTCTTAAGGGCGAGGCAAGTCTTTTCAAAGGCACTGAGATAGAAAAGCACGCCAGGTCGGCCCTTGAGAAACTCAGCCTCTTTGTCCCGGAATCAAAGAAAGAAAGTGGTCGAAGACACAGAAGATCGAGGACCAAAAAGACGGCTCTATCGTATTTACAATGAGTACATCCGGCTGTTGGGATGTAAAAAGGTGGGTGCTTTCTTTTGGTGCAGATGCAAAGGTGCTGGAGCCCGAAGAATTAAGGAAAGAAATTGCTAATGAGCTATCAGCGGCCAAGAACAAGTACAAAAAAGGAAATTCCTATACTCTCAAGTGATTGCATAATGGAATTGGACAACAGGGGCAAACAAGAGGAGTGTAGAGGGCTTACATCCGGTGGTCAGTCACTTCAGTCTTTTTCCCCTTCGAGCCTTTCAAGGGCAACTTGTGCTGCTGCCTGCTCGGCCGCCTTCTTGCTCTTGCCTGTGCCATGAGTCGTCAAGACAGCGCCGATGCTTAGGCGGACCTCAAAGGTCTTGTCATGGTCGGGGCCGTTTTCGGCTTCTACTTCATAATGAGGTATTGTCTTGAATCGGACCTGCACAAGCTCCTGAAGCTGACTCTTGAAGTCCTCAACCGCCGGCCTTTCCGTAATGCTGGAAATTATCCGAGAAAACTGCATTTCAATTACCTCAAAGGCGGCCTGAAGGCCCCCGTCCACATATACGGCCGCAATGACGGCCTCAAGGGTGTCGGCAAGGATCGATCTTTTTTGTTCTCCATGGCTCAGTGCCTCTCCCCTTCCCAACAGGAGGTTCCGGCCAAGATCCAGTCTCTGGGCCACCATGGCCAGTTGAGATTCGTTGACGATGGTTGCCCTCATCCTTGACAGGTCCCCTTCACGGGCCTGCGGAAATTGGTCCATCAACATATGGGTGATCACGAGGTCGAGGACGGCATCGCCAAGAAATTCGAGGCGTTCGTTGTCCTTGAGGGTGAGATCGAGTTGTTCGTTCACATAGGAGCTGTGCTGCATGGCTTCACGAAGGTGTCCGATATCTTTGAACTGGTGGCCCAGCTCTTTTTCCAAGGCAGAAAGTTCTTGCCCGCTCATGGTTTTCCTTTCAGTTTTTCCAGGTTCTCCCTTGCAGATGTAATGCTTGGATCCAATGCCAGGGCCTTTTCATACATGGCGATTGCCGTGTTGACGTCCCCCCTTTCGCGGTAGTTGGACCCAAGGCTGGCATAATCTATGGCAGAATAGGGATCTATTTCAACAGCCCTGCCGAGGTTCTCGATGGCTCTGTCATAGTCTTTGAGCTTAAAGTAAGCAAAACCCAGGGCGCTTGATATCTCTTTAGAGTGGCCGGCAGCCTTCTTTGCCCTTTCCAGCGGGACGAGCGCCTCCTCATACTCGCAAAGGCTGTTGTGGCACGTGCCCATGTATATCAGAATCGCAACCAAGTCCTCCAGTTGCGGCTCAAGATCCACTGCTTTTGAAAATCTCTCAAGGGCGACGCGATAGTCTCCTTTCTCAAAACAGCAAAGGCCGGTATAAAAGTGAAAATAGTATTGGCCGTGGTATGCAGGTTCGGCCATTTTAAAGGCCTCAATGGCCTCATCGTAGCGTCCGGCCTTGGTGTATCCGAGGCCAAGCCGGAAATAGACGGGGCCGGCTTCTTCAACCGGAGAAAGCTCCAAGGATTTCTTGTAGTTGCTTATTGCCTGAGCATGCTCTTCCGCCTCCTGGTGCAAAGTCCCAAGGTGATAGAGCAGCGCTCCAATCTCGTGTCTTGTTTCTTCAGGCACAGGCAGGTCTGCAAAAGACGCGGCTACTCGCTCTCTGCAAGCAAGGCAGCCTCTTTTTGACTTGCCGTGCTCACTGTACCGATCCATGATAGTATCCGCGCTGAGTTTCCCATGAATATCTGCCAGGCTGTTCTTCTTGCAAAATGCATCCATGCAGGGATAGACCGCACCGTCTTGCGCTGAGAGTATCAGTGCGGCAGGGCACGGATCTGTCATCAAAGGGTTCTCGGATTCCAACCTGGAAGATGAATCATCAAGGATATCTTGATGATTCAGGTTGCAAACGATGTCTGTCATCTCCCTGGAGTTGCCGGTGCCGTAGTAAATTTTTTCTGTACTGGAAAGGAGCCTTTCATCTTGTGCGAGAAAGAAGGTCGCTGTGTCCAGGTAGAGACTGGGCGGCAAAAAAGAGCCTTTGAGCGCATCAAGCAGCCCTTTGATGGAATCAGGCTCAGCGTGTGCGTCGGGGACAATAACCGGCAATAGCATGAGCCTCGGAACTTCCTGGTGCATATAGCCCTCTTGGTCAAACGCGCGAGTGGTCCTCTTCCAGTTTTTGTAATAATACTGGTAGTAGAAATCTATCTCATTCATCGTCATATGGGGGACTCGGTGGACAAAATGGACATAAAGCCTGGCAAAGAGGTTTCCCTCGAGAAATTTGCCGACGTCCTTCTGGATACGTTCCACCTGGGGCATACCATCGGGCAGACTCTCTGCGACAAGATAAAGATTAGATGTCATGTTCACATATGAAAAGTGGCCGGAGAGCGTCCGGCAAAGCCCCTCAAGCTGCGACTTGTCCCGTTTGCCCAGTATCACGTATATCTTTTGTAAGGCTGGCTTGGTCATTGTATTGTTCCTAACAACGGGTTCTGTCGCCCGCTTCCTTCGGTCGCTCGAGCCCACAGAGACCTCAGAGAAATGAAACAATTTGTCTGGTTTTTTGAGAGGAAAAATCAGACAAAACCTTCGGCTACTTGCGCGGCGTTCGTAATACGAAACACGCCATCATTGAACAATCCCGGGAACTTGGGACATCCACCTCGATGAAATTTCCTGCGTCAGCGGGATGGCGGTTTGAGCAGATTTCCCCTCTCAGGAAATGTGCTCAAAAACTCAGCGCCTCTGTGATCTGCGAGAGACAAAAGGAGCCCCATGATTAGCTGCCACGTCACGAAACTATCCGTCTGCCCCTGTCAAGGGAATGAGCTCGCCACAGGCCCTGGATCTTGCGAATTTCTTCGTGGCTCATATGCTCTGTTTCATACTGAGACCCAATGGAAATATAGGCCGGCCGATTGTTGTTCAACTGGCCTATATTGTAGTCCTTGTAATGTCGCGCCAGGTCTGTGCCAAAATAGATTTGCATCTGCTGCGAGTTTGTGTTGCCCATGATCTTGACATTGTTCTTCTTGACAAACTCCAGCGTTTCCACTGCATCTTCAAATGCTTCAAAAGGGAGGCCGAACATGGTGAAAAGCTCCACCTCTATATCCTCGCTCTGGGCAAGACTGATCGCCTCGGCCACCTTTTCCGTGGATATATGCTTACCCAGCCTTTCCAATACCCGTTCTGATGCCGACTCCAGCCCAAAGGCGATCGTGCTCACACCGGCGCGCCTCATCTTCTTCATCAAAGCAGCGGTCACAAGGTCGGCGCGCGTCTGCAACCACATCTCCACGTCAAGGTCTTCAGCTAATATTCTCTCAAGAAGCTCTATGGAGCGCGACGGCTTAAAAGAAATATTCGGATCGGCAAACCATAGCCTCCTTACCCCCTTTTTCCTGATCCACTTAATTTCCTCCATGACACGGTCTATGGAGTGGAAGGATACTCTGTGCTTGAAGGCAGACGGCGTGTAACAATATATGCAGTTGTGAGGGCATCCGCGAGATGTCAGCATGATAGCCTCCCGCATACGCGAGTGGTCAAAAACACCGTCCAGGTAAGGGGAAGGATAACTGTCCAGGTCCGCAAAGCCCTCAAGTTCGGCCGTGTCAAAGACGGCGCCGTCGGTCGTTTTGCAACTTAAGCCGGCAAGGTCTGAAAACGGCGTCCCATTGTCGATTGCCCGCGCAATCCGCAGGAGCGTCACCTCGCCCGAAGATCGACAGATATAGTCGATATCCGGCAATTCGGCAAATGCGGCCGAAGGCATGAAGGTGGCCTGCGGACCTCCAATGGCTATCTTGATGTTGCCGTCGATCGATTTTATTAATCCTGCAATGCCTATCACATATAGCATGGTCCTCTGGTAGGCCGACATCCCCACCAGGGCGGGCTGAAAGCTCGCAATGAGCCGGTGGAGACCGGAACAAGACATGGGTGTGTCCTGTCCGACGGGCAATATCTTGACGGTAAACCCCTCAGACTTGAGGTAGGCTGCAATGTATCCCAGTGAAATGGGTGTAGATGCAGGGGCAAAAGGGTTTATTTCGATTAACAGAACATTCACTATAATAGAAAATAAGAAAGTTTTGTGGCGAAGGTCAAGGAAAAACACGCAGATTTGTTATTCTCCACTTTCTCCTAACTGCATAACCCTCTGAAGCCCTTAGAAGAAAAAGAAATCCACTGTGAACACCTTACCACATTTTGCTGTTGTCCTTGAACAAAAACGTGCTATAAATAAAAATAAAGACGTGTTTTTATCATAACTTAAAAGAAATTAGGCAGTACACAATCAGATGTTAGAACACTTTTTTTCCCCATCATCCGTTGCCGTAGTCGGTGCTTCGCAAAAACCCGGCAAGATCGGCCACGATATCTTGAACAATATACTCCGCTACGGCTACAGCGGCGCTGTCTATCCAATAAACCCGAATGCCCGGGAAATCCTGGGGCACAAGGCATACCATAATCTCGCCTCGGTCCATTACGACATCGACCTCGCCGTCATTGCCGTGCCTCCGGCAGGTGTCATGGATGTGGTAGAGCAGTGCGGCAAGAAGAAGATCGATTCGGCCGTTATCATTACGGCCGGCTTCAAGGAAATCGGACCGGAAGGGACCCGCTTGGAAGAGGAGTTGAGCATGCGGGCCAGGGATCTGGGCGTACGGATAGTGGGCCCCAACTGCCTGGGTATTGTCGATACGGCAAGCTCGTTAAATGCATCTTTTGCAGCCGGCATGCCTCTTCCTGGCCACATAGGCTTCTTTTCGCAATCCGGCGCCATGTGCGTGGCAATCCTGGACTGGGCACTAGGGGAAAACGTAGGTTTTTCAAGGTTTGTCAGCCTGGGCAACAAAATGGATATCTCGGAAACAGAGATGATGCTTTCCATGGCGCAGGATGAAAATACACGGGTGATCCTTGGGTATTTGGAAAGCATTGAAGACGGTCAGCATTTCATGAAAGCGGCCCGCGAGGTGACTAAAACCAAACCGGTTATCATCATTAAGTCTGGCACGACCAGTTCGGGAGCCAAGGCCGCCTCTTCTCACACCGGCGCCCTTGTCGGCTCCAATCACGCCTTTTGTGCGGCCTTTGAGCAGTCAGGAGTCATCCGTGCTGAATCCACCCAGGAACTCTTTTCATATGCCATGGCCTTTGCCAATCAGCCACTGCCAAAAGGCCCGGGTCTTGCCATCATTACCAACTCGGGTGGGCCGGGTATCCTGGCAGCAGACGCCTGCGACCGCAGCTCGCTACATCTAATTCCCATCCGCAAAGAGACCGCAGATCGCCTCCGAGAGTTTCTTCCGCCCACGGCCTCGGTCTACAATCCCATAGACATCATCGGCGACGCCCCGCACGAAAGGTATGAAAAAACCTTGGAAGTCGTTTTGAAAGACGAAATGATCCATGCGGTCCTGGTACTCCTGACCCCTACGGCGGCCGTGGACCCGGAGGCCGTTGCCCGGGGTATCGTGGAACTGGCCGCCGATGTTGACAAACCGATCATGACTGTATTCATGGGTGAAAGGCGTGTGCGAGGGGCTCGCAAGATCTTTCAGGACCATTCCATCCCGACTTACGGCTATCCCGAAGACGCGATAGCGGCCATGGATGCGATGCTTTCCTATCGCCGGTGGCGAGAACGGAGCGAAATAGAGTACCAGCGCTTTGAGGTAGACCGCTCCAAGGTGCGCAAAATATTTGCCTCGGTTATCAAACAGCACAGGCACGACCTGATCGAAAGCGAGGCTCGCAGGATCTTGAAGACTTACGGATTCAGACTCCCGGAAAGCCGAATTGCCAGAACCACCAAGGAGGCCGTAAAAGCCGCATCTGAGGTCGGCTATCCGGTGGTCATGAAGATTGCCTCGCCTGACGTGCTTCACAAGAGCGACATGGGAGGTGTTCGCGTCGGAATCGAGAACGAAGCCATGGCAAAAGATGCTTTTTTTCATATAACCTCTAATATGCAACTACGCCAACCTCGGGCACGTATCCTGGGCGTGATGGTTCAAGAGATGATATCGCAGGGCAGAGAGGTCATTTTGGGGATTACCCGGGACATTCAGTTTGGCCCCATGATCATGTTCGGCCTCGGTGGGATCTATGTGGAGGTCTTAAAAGACGTTGCCTTTCGAATCGCTCCGTTGAGTGTGGAGGAAGCCGATGCCATGATTCGCGACATCCGTTCCTTCCCGCTGCTGCGAGGGGTTAGGGGTGAGCCGGCCGCCGATATTGAAGGGATCCGGGATGCATTGCTGAGACTCTCTCAGATGGCCATCGATTTTCCTGAAATCATTGAGGCAGATATCAATCCACTCTTGGTATGCCCGGAGGGCCGGGGGGCAGTGGCCGTGGATGCCAGGATTACCATACAGGAATGAGGGGGGAAAGAAAATGGTTTCCTTATATGTAGGGTCCTCAAGGGGATATTCAGGGAAAAACCTGACGGTCATGGGGATCGGCCAGCGACTCCGCAATGACGGATTTAAGGTGGGTTACTTCAAGCCCTTCGGTCGCTTGCCTATTATGGTAGAAGGTGTGCTGACCGACAAGGACGCGTGGTTCATCCACAGGGTGCTCATGTTGAAAGACCCCATAGAAACGCTGTGTCCTGTTGTCATGACTCAAGACCTGATGGTAGAAAGCTGCTGTGCGGAAGTCCCCGGGCTACAGGAGAAGATCCTTGAGGCATTTGAGACAGTTTCAAAGAGGAAAGATGTGGTGCTCATCGGGGGTGCAGGTGAACTTGAGTCGGGTAAATCCCTTAACATATCAGGCTATGGCATAATCGAAAAACTTGGCGCCCGCGCCCTTCTCGTTGATCAATACGAAAGGGAATTCTTTCTGGATGCAGTCCTGGATACCCACGAGCGCCTCGGCAGTCACCTTTTGGGGGCAATCATCAACAGGGTACATGCAGGTTATGCCGACAAGGTACAGGAATTGATCGTACCGTTTCTGGAACGAAGTGAAATTCCTGTCTTCGGCATCCTCCCTGATGATGCCGTTCTTGGGTCGGTGATGATCGGAGACGTGGTCGAAGCGCTTGCCGGCGACGTGCTTTGTGGCCGCAACAAGATGGATGGGTTGATCGAGCACTTCCTGATCGGGGGAATGCAGGTTGATCGTGCACTTGAATATATCAGAAAGACGAGAAACAATGCGGTTATTGTGGGCGGCGATCGGGCCGATATCCACCTGGCAGCCGTTGAGGCCATGACGCAGTGCCTTGTGCTCACGGGCAACCTTTACCCGAACGAGATCGTGGTCTCCAGGGCCGAGTTAAGAGGCATACCGATTGTCGTCGTGCGGGACGACACTTACTCGGTGGCAAAAAAGGTCGAAGATGTCTCCCGCAAGCTTCGCCTCAGGGAAAAAGAAAAGGTATATTGCGGTATTCGCCTGATTGAAGAAAAGGTCGATTTTGAAAGGTTGTACGAGGCGATGGGAATCAGTGTCTAATCAGTCTTACGAATATATCCATTGTCTCATGAGGGGGACAACCTTTTTGTCCCAGTCCCCTGAAACCCTCAATGTTAAGAATTGCTTGAAGATGTTATCCGTTAACCGGACGGCCTTGTCATAAAGGTACACCTTTTCAAGCACAGCTCCTTCCAGATCCTCTTCAGAGTTCACAGATCCTGTCTGCGGGCACTTAAGACCCACTATGTGCAGGCTTTCCGCTTTGATGGTAAAGCGCCATTCCTGATCGCCTGTCTCGAAAGAAAGATTAAGCTCTGCTACGAAAGCCCCTTTTCTCAGCGCCAAAATACCCTCTTCAAGGCCTGCATCGTCGCCCTTTATGGTAATGCTTTCCACCGTATCCTTTTGCCTGTTCTCAAGAACAATCCGATTGCCGATCTGCATGGATAGGGGTTCTCTGTCCAGTTTTCTCATACTATCTTGATCCTTTTCGATGGCAAACCATAACCATGTGAGGTACTCATACCCCAAAAACTTATGACGATTGTAAGAAACGGCAACATCAAGCATGGGTTACTCCGTGAAGTTTGTTGCAGAAAGTTTGACCAGGGCATCACGCTGTGTATCAGAAAGGCCCATTACGAGATCAGCAGCAGTATACGGAAAGAGTCTGATAAGGGGAAGCTGAAACGACTTGAAGAACAGTGTCTCCAATTCTTCATTGGCTGATTTCAGGGTCGAGAAAAACCACAAAGAAGACTCTTCGTAATTCCATATCAAATCGTAAACGTTGGGCGTTGCAGGGATACGCAAGGTAAGAACATTTATGACATGTTCTTTTATCTCCCGTCTTTCGTCACGCGACAAATATTGTCGCCCGGTCGCGGCAAGTCGCCTGGCTGCTTCCATGTCGCAATGTTTCTTTATGACTGAGGAGGCAACGATCTTCTTGTCTATCCTCAATGAAAAGACAAAATAGGCGCCGATAACAAAGGACGAACCTTCAAAATCAGGGTTGAACGGCTTGTCAAATGATGTCCAGCCCACAACCTTGTCTGAGACATCATCATCTACCTCCGGGATAGCGCTCTTCTTGAGGCACTTAGCCATTGTTTCAAGAATAGGCTCTTCAAGTTTGCCTTCAACCCTGTAACGCGTCATAGAGACAGCAGATGACAGAAGTCCCATAATCCTGTTCTACCCACGATCTTTCTTTGAAGAGGAACACGCTGAAAAGACTGATAAAGAAAAAATATAAGGGAGCCTGGGTGCTCTGTCAAGAGGAAAACACTCGGAGAAGGAAGGTTTTTTCTTTCTCAAGATGATCAAACCAGATGCCCCTGCAATTGGTGCAACGACCCACCTCAATGCCATGAAATGTGACCTTCTCCATGAAGGATTTACATTTGGGACATTCCATAACTTTGCGTCGAATACTGACAATTTGGCCCCCCATCTGAAGACCGAGCGATCCTGATGAAAGACCAAATCCTCACTTCAACAAGAGTAATTGAGAGGCAAATAGACTGAGACCCTAAACTATAATAACTGAATTATCACCGTCTCCATAAGGAGTTTTCACGTATTTGTCAGCGTTCCAGTCATTTTCCCATCTAGATTCATCGATGAGATAACGAAACTGATATTCCCTTCCTGACTCAAGCTCGAGTGTGGCAGTGTAGTTTCCATTCTTCAGCTTTTTCATGGGATTATCATAAGCATTCCAATTATTAAAATCACCGACGATACGTACACACTTTGCATCAGTCGCAACGATTCTCGGCAACTTGAATGTCACCCTGCATACGTTCCTACTTTCAAGATATTCTTTCTTTATTGTCCCGCTCATTACAGTCGCTATCTTTGATTTCTTGGCAGTTTTTGCGGTGCCTTTACTTTTTGGTTTTACCCATCTTTTTTTCCGCAGTTTTCTCATCCTTATCCTCTTTTCAAACGCGATCTGGTTGGAGGAGTCTGATAATGCGAAAAATCAGCCATTGGAACATTCCCTCCTTTCCATAGGTGGGAGGATCCGTTTTCATGGGGGACCCTCCGGTACTATTGAACCAGCATGCCTGGACCGTGTTTTCTCGCCATTGGCCCTTCGAGTTCAAGACTTGCTACGGCCAACTCCAAGGTATACTCATCCAATTCAACGTCGCTCCAACCCAATGAATGTAACCTTCTGTTTACTTCCGGTAGGTTCATATGAGGAATAACGGAGATAATATTGGACAAGTCCCTCAAAAACCCGGGGATGACGGCTCGTTCAATTCCCTTCTTTTGCAGGCGCTGTATCAAGATCTCTGTAACCTGGTTCAACTTGTGGCCCCTTCTTTACCTCTCTCGCCATGTCATGCCATGATGAGACTAAGACAAGCTTGTTCCGTTCGGGGGTCAGGCGCTATTTCACCGGCATTTGCGCCTGTGAATATAAGGTGAATGCATCGGTTTTTCAGTCGGCAGAGGTGATTATGAAAGGTCTCCCGTCCAAAAGGATAAATGTTCTTCAGGCAACTGGTATGCACAAAGACCTTACGAGTGGCCACACAGTTGTTTCTCAAGACATTGATCAACTCGAATGCTGAGGTGCCGTCAAAGTCGCCCATTAGTTTCAGGTGCAAATTGTCGCTGTTTCGATGAACGAGAATCCTAAAATTAGCCGCCATGATGGTTCTCCTTTCGTCCCGGTCTGGTTGTTTGGCAAATCCTTTTCTTCTCTCGGAAAATCCTTTGTGCAAAATTAACCCTGAGTTGTCCATAGAGTGAGGGATTCATTTTCATAAGGTAAATTCCTATGCGGCAGGATTCGATCCCAGTCGGCGGCAAAGAAACCACTAAGGATGCATTGAGACAAAATGATTATCGATGGAATGAGTGTGGATGAGCTGCTGGAGAGAGCTGTTGGCTTGCCTATCCAATATCTCGAGACAAAAGAGGTCGTTTACGAGTGCTCATGTGACAGGGAGCGAATGCTTGGGGCTGTTGCGGCTCTCGGCAAGGAGGACATCGATGACCTCGTTGAAAAGAAAGAAAACGTGGAGCTACAGTGCGAGTTCCGGAAGGAGAAATACGTTTAGATTCTACGATTGTTCATTTCCTCTGAGGCAGGCGGTGCCCACCTGTTTGACCGTATCAGCCGGCTGGTCACCTGTACCACAGCCAGCAGCCGCCTTTCCAGCCGGTCGAAGAAAGATGCCGGCTGCGGGACGTCAAAACTCATGGTTTCCAGGCGGTCGTGCAAGCTGTGGGATACTGACCCATTCTTCGAAATCATTCCCATCAGGTTCCCCTTCTTGACCAAGGCGCAACCCTCTTGCTTTTCAAAGACGCTTTTCCCCATGGCGGCATAGTGTGCATCGAAACCGAGGAGGTCCATGATTGTCGGGAGGCAATCCAGATGGGAGCAATATTTCGTCTCAACACCGGGTTCCAATATCGCGGGGGCATACATGACGAATGGAATTCGGAACTTCCGGCGGATGTCCGGCCCCGCCCCGCTCCGGTAGATGTGGTCCGCTGTAAAGATGAAAATTGTCTCCTTGAACCAGGTCTTCGCCTGCGCCGCTTTTATGAATTCACCGATGCTCCAGTCCGAATAGTGGAGTGTATTGAGATACCCTCCCTGGCCTTTGACGGAATGCTTCGCTACTCTGAACCTTTCACCGGGGTCTGGATAGGGAGAATGCGTAGAACCCGAAGTCAGAAAGCAGAGAAACGGACTGCCGAGTTCGTCGATCTTGTCGATGCCGAACATGAACGTGTCGTAATCCCAGCCCCATTTTGGTTTCTTGACCGAATGGTAGTCGTAACGGATAGGAATGTCCTGCTGGCCGTAGAAATAGGTGAAACCTAGACTTCGCGCTATGGAATCAATCCGATATGACCGACGCTTTGGGCTCTGAATGAAAAGCGTTCTGTAGCCGAACTTTTGAGCAATGGTCCCGATCTGGGTGATATTGGCAAGCTTCAGTCCATAGCCTAGTTCGGGCAACCCGATCAACGGCGGCACGCCGGTCAGGATGGCCTGAATGCTCTGAACGCTGCGCTGGCTGGCTGCATAGAAGTTTTCGAATTTCAAACCTTTTTCAACAATCGCGTCAAAATTTGGGGTGAGCCCCAACCCTTTGCCGTCGTAACTGTCAATGTATTGCCGGTCCCAGCTTTCCAACAGCAGGAACACGATATTCAGGCCGGAAGGCTTTTTGTCCGGCCCGGGTCTGTACACCGGGTATTTTTCGTCCTTCAGCCCCAGCAAGGCAAAGGCGTCTTCGTCCGCCATGAAACTGTGGTTGGCGACCGTTGTGTTCACTGATGCGTTATACGCCGAAAAAATGCCGTTCAGGCTCAGGTTCCCGAATTCTGTGTCGCCCTTGCTGAAGGCATCGATCAGACCAATCGGCTTGCGGTCCACTGAGCCGCGGATGCCGAAAAAGCAGAAGACTACCAACAAGAGCAATGCCAACACCGGATGTCTGCTGTCCCGTGTATCCACCAACAAAACGAATCTCCAGAGTAGCCCCACCAGAAGCATGAGCATCAGAAAAGCGATTGAGACGGGCAGATAGCCGGAAAGTGCTTCACCCGCGATGAAATCCATGTCGTTCCCCAGGGTGAGCAATTCATCGGCAATGTGGCGCTGAACATACCCGAAGTATATGATGTCGCTGATCAGAATGAAAACCATGGGGACCAGGGTAGCGAAGGCGACCCACGACCAGGCTTTGAACCACCTCTTCCTGCACCACCTGAGCGGCAGATTCATCATCACAAGAGGGATGCCAAAGGCCAGCAGGAAGACATGCAGGTCGAAGCGCATCCCGTTCGCAAAAGCCAGAAAAAAGGAGGCTCCTGATAACCCTGAAAAACTCTCCATGTGCACCAGATACAAGGCCATCCGGGCGAGGATGAACATCGCCATGCCTATGGCCACGAAAACGACACTCTTTCTGAATCTTGTCAATTCAAGCTTTCCAACTACTCCCGGGAAAGTCTCATGTGATGGCACATGAGCGGTTTGTGCTGATTATTCATTTCTTTCCCGGGACGCTATTCCGTCTTCTTCCGGTAGCCCAAAATGAAATCACGCATCGGCTTCCGCTTGGGCATGTAAAGGTCGTGACCAAACATGGGTAGCCCGGATAAGACTTCCTCGTTGTTCTTGTTCAGGTACTCGATTTCATATACTGCCGCCATCATCCCGGTACGTACGACACCGTGCATGCAGTGCACAAGGATAGGATGGTCCTCCACGCTGTCGAGCAGCGCCAGCCATGCCGAGAGTTGGTCCGGAGTTGGCGGTGTTTCGACAGGCATCGGCATCTCCACCAGTTTGACCCCTTTTTCCCGGCAAATCCGACGCTCATTCTGAAGCCGGGTCTTTTTCTCCGGGTTATCCTGGCCGATCAGGTTGACCACCGTTTTGATCTTGTATCGTTCAAGGACTTTTTCAAGATTGTCCGGCCTCAAATAGGCGCTCCGGTAGAAAACGCCAGGGGTTACGGTCAAAAAATGCCTTGGCTTGGTTTTGTGGTGATATCCGGAACCGGCCGCAACAATAATGGCGAGGGCAAATACAGTAGCAATGATCTTGCTGGTTCTTTTCGTGATCTGAAAAGCCATTTTGTTCTTCCTGAACAAACGCAATAATTGAGAAAACTGAAGGATACCTTACCGTCCATCACCGATAGAAACTTGCTTTTCCGAAGGCAAAATATGACAACAAAAAAGTTATGTGTCAAGCATTAACAGTGTGTTAACAGGCTGCTGCCTAAAGAGCAGTGCGGATGGAATAAGGTGGGACTCGTGGGGCATCTGTCTTTTTGTATAATCCCCAAACCCCGCAGTTAGCGCAATTTGCATTGTATTAATAGGCGGTTAATGATGAAGCATGATCCAATGGTTAGAAAGGGGACGTCATTATGCTTCATCGATATATCAACCAGTTTTTGGACTATTGCAGGCTTGCAGATTTTTCAGCACGTTCCATCCAGGCTCTCTCCCGCATCTTATCTGTATCGTCTCCCCATGGACGGTCAATTTCATCTTCTTTGAACCATTCTTCGGTTCGAGGCAGATCAAATATGTCTCCAAGAAAGACTATTTTTGCCTCTTTAGCATTGGCCTTGTCTGCATGGGCTCCAACGCTTGCGAGAAATTTTTCAAAGGCCGAAGTCGGTATATTGTGTTTTCCGGCAGTTTCATCCACAAAATGCAGGTCACTGACAAAAACCGGCATGAAACCTCCAATTTCTCTAAAAGACTGTCATTGCTGCACTTCAACCTTCCCGGGCTTGAAACCTCCCGGAGTCGTCTGAATTGCCAGTGGGCTACTTGGGCTTCTTTTCCAGCCAGTCAGGTGGTGACCATCTGCCCTTGTCTACGGCAGGGGGCTTCCAGGCCCAAACATGTCCGGTATAATCCTCGCGAAGAAAACGAGTAACTAACCGCTGGACCAAATTGACGGCCGGCAAAAAACCATGGAAGCCTGCCGCCTTTGCCAAGAGGCGGTCTCGTATCTCCCACCTGGAAAAGTCATCGGGGCATACGCAGATCACCTTCTCCTTTGCCATGAACTCGGGAAGGGCCCCTTTGAACGGGACTGTTCCATCTCCTGTTGCAGTACTTTCTGGTTTATCTTTGGACCAATCATCCTTATCGTCCAACACATTGAACCTCAAGGAACCATCGTTGAGTCTACTGGTTTCAATTTCTACTTGCGTGGGTGACCCCACACCCACGATGGCCAGCCACCCATCCACCTTTTCGGGAAGGCTTTTATTCAAGTCAACAGTCTTAACCATCCGCCGGTGTTTTTCGGCTGTAGCCAGATATTTTCTTAAAAGGGCCTCTGGCTTTATTTGTGCCTTGTGCTGTTTAATATAGCGGGTCAGAGATTTGAGTATGGAATGCTGCCAAGTTTTCGGATCAAAGAGATCTGTTGGTGCACCCCCAACGCCCTTCACTGCCCCGTCAAAGGAAGGTAAAAGCTGGTAGATAGCAGGGACAGTACGAGCTGTCACCCGCTCGCGGTCCCGAGGGTTTTCACCGGTCAGCTGGCCTTTGCCAATGATAAGCTTTAGGACCGCATCCACAGCTCCCTGAAAGGGAGTGCCAATGGAAACCACCCTTCTCACCTTTTCCTTATTCCCGTATCTATTCAGATAGGCAGCAATAATCAGCCCACCCATGGAATGGCCAACCATATCTACTCTAAAATCTTCGCCCCGGTAATGAGGGAGCAGCTTGGTTCGGGCAATGACCTCATCTGAGAACTTGTCAAGCAGATCGGCCGTCAAGCGGCAATCTTGACGCCAGTCATATTCAAACGGAAAAACCGGCGTTACCTCATCATCTCTTTGGAGTTCTTCGCGAAGCGCCGCCATCAAATCTTCGTAGACCAGTTCAAAAATGGAGACGGCCCGGACTCTGGCAGGCTCCTTGGCCTCATAAAGGAGATTGTCTGGATGAAGGGCGAAGCGATCGTGTTTTTTGTTCAACACTGCGGACCAAACCGATTCGGGCGGAACGGGATAGAAATCTTCCAGGTTCGAAGCAGTGATTCCCGGGACGACGATAACCGGTGGCTGTACCATTGTTTCTTCCTTTCATTTTCTGTGAAATGTATAGGCCCCCTCTATGAAGCCGTCTATTCACCTCGCAGGCAACAAATTCATTTTGCCAACAGCCTCACTCACGTCTTCCGGCCAGATGAAAATCCGGTTGCAAGGTAAAACCTTGTAATACTCCTGCGGCAGGTAGATTTCTCGAGCTGTCATGTCGACACAATCAGGAATACCCTGCGCTTCCTCCCGTTAGGTTTCGCGAGTTTTTGATTCAGAAGCTCTTGAAAATAATTGGTCGCCTGCTCACCTTGCGCTTTCTGTAATGTGCCGGCGCTGCCCGTTGCGAGCCTGTCATGCAAATGAGTACCCAAACCGTCTTGTAGGGAAGCCCAAGGGTGCCAAAGTCAATACGCTTAAGAAATATTCCTCCGACTATGGTCATTCTCTGTATGGTATAGCGGAGCAAATAAGGAAGAGCGGATCTCATGTATTAAGCGGCATCAAAGAGGGGGGGCAGACACGAATCTAAAAAAACTCTTTCCAACTCTTGAGAAAATCTTATTCGACCCACCCGAGCCTCGACCCAATATCCAGAAACTCAGGGCGTTCAGCCCTATTTTTGTTGATATCGTCAAGGATCAGATAGACACAGCTTCGAGGCGAAAAGTTGGTGAGTGGTTGGGGCTTGACAACATCATTGATGCCAATGGTGCCATTGAGGAATTCTCTCGCCTCAATCAAGAAAGGCTCTAGCCCCAGTTTCCTGATGTTCAACCCACCAACAACCAGGCAGAGCAATCTGTCCGGAATATGGTCATCTTCAGAAAAATCTGCTTCGTAACACGCTCATCCGAAGGCTCTTTTTCTCACTCTGTCCTGCCAAGCCTCCTGTTGACCACCACACGACAAGGCGCCCATCCTCGCGAGTTCTTCAGAATTCTTTTCACCTCGGATACCGCCCCGCCCAAGCTGCCTTATTCAACAATTCTTCTTGACCTGCATTCAGTCTATCACGTACAGTTCCCTTATTCAAAACGGACTAAACTCTTACACCCCATGTTTTCTCCTTTGTCAAGAATGTAGACGCGACCCCATGTTTTCACCCGGATTTTCCGCTACTAGATATTTCTTTTAGGATCTTCTCTAAGTTTTCGAGTTCCCTCCCGTATTCAGCCCAATTGCCTTGGCGCAAGTAATCTTTGGCTTTATTATAGTGTTCCAGGGCCGACACTCCCAGATTGGAAATATCCCGAGTTTGAAGAATAGATGGGGAAGCCAATATTTGCTCACCCAACACACTGCTTAAGGCCCTATCAAGATTTTCCTCCATAACTAAGCGATTGCCAAAAGCGACAATAACCCTTTTTAATTCCGGTAAGGCAGCGGCCCTTGATTTGTCCTGTTGTGAAGAAACCGGCGCAGCTCCTCTCCGGGGGGTTGGTTGAGGTGGTCCTGTTGAGGACAATACGCTTTCTTCCTGTCTTGCTTCCAGGTAGACCGGCTCCACATAGATAAATGTATCACCGATGGGAATGGCTAAAAGATTGCCCCTGATGACTCTGGAACCTCTCTGACCCCATAAGCTCAACTCCCGGGAAATATCCGTTTGCTGATCCACCCTGGCTTCAATCTGCATCGGTCCATAGACCAGTTTTTCCTTGGGTAATTTGTAGACTAACAGACTCCCGTAGTTGGGCAGGTCACTTCTGGCCGCCAGCCAGCCAATCATATTATCCTTCTTGGAAGGTGTGAAAGGGAGCATCAAAAGAAACTCCTCCTTTTCCTCTTCGGGCAGTTTTGCGATGATATAGTAAGGTTCCATTTCTTGTC
>JABXJW010000569.1 GCA_013375395.1 Desulfobacterales bacterium | reverse complement strand
TAAACTTATAGAAATGAGGGCTACCGGCTATGGCACGGATTGCTACCCTCGTAAAGAGATAGAAACAACGATTACGCTCGAAGATTTAAATCAAGCGATTATGTTAAATCCAAGGAATGCGTATCAAAGGTATGCTGTTGCGACAAACTCCACAGACAGGACATTATACGTCTATATGGGCACACTGCTCCCGAATTACCGGAATGCGAATTATTCCGGTGCTGGCGCACTTTCTCCTCTTTATAACGACCCGGATTTTGAAACCATAGGAGTAGGCACAAGGATTTTCCTCTGTGGTGCCGGAGGATATGTAGTAGGAATGGGGACGCAACACAACCCTGTTAACCACCTTGGAACATTAATGGTCTCAGGGAACCTGAAGGAAATGAGTCCGGAATTCCTCAAGGGTGCCACCTTCTACGGGTATGGCGTAACCCTGTTCGTTGGTATCGGAATACCGATACCGGTGTTGAACGAAAGGATAGCGAAAAAGACAGCGATAAGTGATGCTGATATTGTAACAGAAGTGATTGACTATGGTGTTTGCAGGAGGGAACGCCCTGTATTGAGAAAAGTTACATACGAGGAGTTAAAATCCGGAATGATAGAAATAGAGGGTAAAGAAGTGCCAACTTCGCCTCTTTCCAGTTTTTACATGGCGAATAGAGTTGCGGAGGAGTTGAAGAGTAGAATAGAAAGTAGTAAATTTTTCCTGTCGCTGCCGGTAGAGAGATTGCCAACAGATACAGTGTTCAAGCCGATGAAACAGACGAAGGAGCTGCCTTTAGTGAAGGACGTGATGATAAGAGAAGTGAAGACGATAAGCGAAAGCGCGAGTATAGCAGAAGCAGCGAAATTGATAATGGAAACCCAGTTTACGCATATCAGATCGGAAGAGCGTC
>JABXJW010000167.1 GCA_013375395.1 Desulfobacterales bacterium | reverse complement strand
CAGATTTGCTCGGTCGGCGCGGAAGGAACTGGAACATCTCGACGCCAGTATCGTCACCGTATATTCCCCAAGATAGAAGCGTTGGCCGAGAACCCACACCCACCTGGTTGTCGCAAGCTTCAAGGTTTGGAGAATCTTTTCCCTCTCAAAGAGCGATGACACCCGAGGGGGAAATAAAAAAGGGACCAACCGCGTTCTGGGCGCGGCCGGCCCTTCGACGGAGTTTATCCTGAGCAAGGTCGAAGGGCTCAGGACAGGCCCTTCATACGCGCCCCCTTCCTGTGGAGACCAGGAAGGCTAGGCTCTGAGATTACACTAGAGAGCCGCTTTCTGTGTCAAGCAGGAAAGCGGCTTTGTGCTTGGAGGAAGTCATAATCATGAGAGTAAATGAGATTGAAAACGACCTGGATTTGCAGCGAGTACTGTGGGCATGTTACAAGTACTGGCAGAGCGAATCGTTGCCGCCTCACAAGAGAGCCATTTGCTATAGCTGGGTTATCGGACCTTATGAGGACAGATTTGGCACTAGGTTTCACCAGTCCAGATTACGCCGGTTGGCAAAGCTCGGATTCTTGGAGCAAGATGTTGCCTCAAGAGGCGGAAGCAGGCGCTATTACAAGATAGTAGACCCTAATCGAGTGGATGATCTTTTGCAGAAATGGGATCTAACTTGATAGCGCTGTGACTCGTTTTGGAGCGACGCCCATCTGGGCTTAATTCACCCTAACCGCCCGTAATTCAGGCGTCCCGGCCGGCAGCGGAACTTTACTCTTCTCTGGGGGGCTTGATCATGTGGGTCGCCGGGGAAAGGGAATTCGCAGGATGTCATCTGGCTCGATTTTTGTACCAATAGACGCTCAGCGACTTGAGGAGAAGCTAAAGTCCATTGCTATTGCATACGATCTGATAGTAGTGACACTCATCGGGGGAGACATATTATTAGGTGGTATCTCCAAGCACTGGGCATGGAATGGTAGAACAGTGTCACTTAGTTTCAACACGGACGAGGGGAGACGCTTCCGTCATTCTTGCTTCATTGACATCCCCATTGGTTTGATTGCCGATATATCAGTCGTTCCCCTAGATGATGCAAGCATACCCCAAATAGCCCCCGACGACCCGCAATTACAGTTCTTGAAGGAAATCTTTGAAATTGATGATGGCGTAAGCACACCCAAAGTAGTCCCCGATGATCCGCAATTACAGTTCTTGAAGGAAATTCTTCTTAGGAGAATATTACCAGTACAGGATTACCCTAATCCCCTGGCATCCATTATCTACAATCACGATACACAGGTAGCTTCTTCGCAAGGTTTCACTGTCGGCTACTATGTAGAGATGGCTCTCGCACAGGATGCGATTCCGCCCGAGGGGATTTACTTTAAAGATGACTTCCTGCTCTATGCTGATTGGCCTTTTTTCTTACAGCAAACTGCAGGTTCGGTTAGTCTAAGTGCGGGTATTCCAGGCCTTATCAACATCAGCAAAGACGTCAGTCAGTCACTCCAGACACAGGTGCTTCAACGGTTGAAAACTACACTTGCTGACAAGATACGTAAGAAAATCTCACCAAAGATAGGAGAGGAGGATGTTATACAGGGGTGTATCCTTGTACCGGAACCTCCAGAAACGACAGTTATAGAGGGTGAAGAGTGCCATCTTTGCATGCTGGTTGAGAGTCACAGCGCCGGGGAGTCTTGCCCAGTCCTATTTAAAGTCAAAGCGTTCAAGTATCCACTAGAGTTTCTTGGCCGTGTGAACTCGGTACTCACCTTCTACGGCGAACTACTGCCAATTCCTCTCAAGGTCTTGGGTGAGACGCATGAAAGAACACTGCTCGCGCGAGCGATAGGATACTTGCATACGACATGAAGAGTATCATACATCGTTGGCAGCGTCCCGCCCGCGCAGGTAGCTGGGGCCTGGGCAAAAGCGGAAGTATAGGAGGAAGCTAATTAAACCGAAAAAAGTAATGCGCACTTTTGGGCCAGTCGGCAGGGAAAGAGGTGGTAGCCATTCGCCATAAATTATGCTCAAATCCTCATCTTGTGCCTCAAATGGCCTCATTGCAACAGGATATTGGCCCCTCCGCAAAGCTTGATGAAGATCCAAAGCGAGCAAGACTTATTTCGACTTAATTGGGTCGCTGAGAGTACACCTCTGGGAATCCAAGGTCCGACTAACTGAGGCACTCCTCCGAAAATAGAGAGAAACGAACTGGTCAAGGACTCTGTACATTGGGAGCAAGCTGAACCTGTCCTATGCTCTGGCGTAGAGCATCGGAGATTCTGCATGTCATATCAAAAATGCTTAGAGTGCTTCGTTGTTTTCCTTGCCCCTTGCGGAGATGAGCCTTTAGGGGAATCACAATGTCCCATCTGTGGAAGTGTCAAAGCCAAGTCAAATTGGCCTGGGCGCTCTGTTGAAGTCTTCTATACGGAATTCTATCGAACTGTGGCTACGTACGAGCCCGCACTAGACGAGGCCTATGGATTCCACACACTGCAAGTTGCAGGTATCTACTTTGCCGTCGTCTTTGAAATACTACTAGAGCTGATGGTGCGAGATCTCCTTCAAAAGCTAACCATCCCGCAAAATATCCAAGAGATCGTATTCCGTGCCCATCAAGGACGAGATAGGCTCACTTCCTTGTTCAAGTCCCTTACTGGTGTATCGCTCAAACAAGCGATGGATGAAGTCAAGTCTGGGTACTACGATCACGCACTCCAAATATGCAGACGTAGAAACGAATACCTGCATGGAAATGATAGGGCATTCGATCAAACACCGATTGATGATCTCCAGGTATTGGCAGACCACACCTTGGATGTCTTCGCAGGCGTCAATAATAAGTACGTTTGTAGACAAGCAATCAATAGTCCAGACTGACGATACAAGTGGGGTGTCCAGACCATACCACCAGCACTGGACCCAACAAGCACAGATTATCGCATTCTTATCACAACCCATCAAATGAACACTAAAATCAACCAAGACGAAATCAACAACATCCTCTGGAAAGCATGTGACACCTTCCGCGGCACCGTTGACCCCGCCGAGTACAAGAACTACATCCTCGTCATGCTCTTCGTCAAGTACATCTCCGATGTGTGGTACGACCGCTACGACGAACTCAAGCAGCGCTACGGCGACGACGAGGAGCGCATCCAGCGCACGATGCGCTATGAGCGCTTCAAACTGCCCGAAGACTGCGACTTTCAGACGCTCTACGCCCAGCGGAACGCCGACAACTTGGGCGAGCTCATCAACATCGCTCTGGACAAGATCGAGGAGGCGAACAGGGAAAAGCTGGAGGGCGTCTTCCGCAACATTGACTTCAACTCCGAGGCGGCGCTGGGCCGCACCCGGCAGCGCAACGAGCGCCTGAAGAACCTGCTCAACGACTTTGCCGACAGGCGACTCGACTTGCGCCCCTCCCGCGTGGGCAATATGGACGTCATCGGCAACGCCTACGAGTACCTCATTGGCAAGTTTGCAGCGGGTGCTGGGAAGAAGGCTGGCGAGTTCTACACCCCGCCGGAGGTCTCGACGCTCCTGGCCAAGCTGGTGGACCCGCAGCCCGGCGACCGCATCTGCGACCCGGCGTGCGGCTCTGGCTCGCTGCTGATCAAGTGCGCCCGCGAGGTGGGCAGCGACGACTACGCGCTCTACGGGCAGGAGAACAATGGTTCCACCTGGGCACTGGCCAAGATGAACATGTTCCTGCACAACGTGACCGCGGCGCGCATTGAGTGGGGTGACACGTTGAAGGCCCCTACGCTCATTCAGAGTGACCACCTGATCAAGTACAACGTGGTGGTGGCAAACCCGCCCTTCTCTCTCGACAAGTGGGGCGCCGAGGGCGCGACCAAGGACCGCTACAAGCGCTTCCACCGGGGCGTGCCGCCCAAGAGCAAAGGTGATTATGCCTTTATCACCCACATGGTCGAAACCACCTTCACCGATCCCAATCAGAACGGGCGCGTGGGCGTGATCGTGCCCCACGGCGTCCTCTTCCGGGGTGGCGCGGAGGGCAAGATCCGCCGCAGGCTGATCGAGGAGAACCTGCTGGACGGGGTCATCGGCCTGCCACCCAACCTCTTTTACGGCACCGGCATCCCGGCGGCGATCCTGGTCTTTAAGCGCAACCGGCCCGACGACACGGTGCTCTTTATAGACGCCAGCCGCGAGTTTGAGGCGGGCACACCCCAGAACAAGCTGCGCCCGCCGGACATTGAGAGGATTGCGGCGACCTACCAGCAGCGGGGGAGCGTGGACAAGTATGCTTACCTTGCTGGCTTCGATGAGATTGAGGAGAATGACTTCAACCTCAACATTCCCCGCTACGTGGATACCTTCGAGCCAGAGCCGGATGTAGATATGAGGACGGTAGCCGCAGAGATCACGGAGATTGACGAGGCGCTAGCACGGGTGGAGATAGAGATGCGTGAGTATCTGGAGGAGTTGGGGCTGTGAAGGATGAAACGTTGAAACGTACCAAACTCGGATGGATACCTGAAGATTGGGAAGTAATCAATATTGAGGATAGTCAAATCAATATTATTGATGGTGATAGAGGAAAAAACTATCCAAAACAAGATGAATTCTTGGAGAAAGGATTTTGCCTATTCCTGAACGCCTCAAATGTAACAAAGGCGGGATTTAACTTTGATAGTTGCCAATTCATCTCTAAAGAAAAAGATCACTCTCTCAGAAAAGGAAAGCTCAAAAGAAATGATTTGGTGCTGACTACAAGGGGAACCGTTGGGAACATTGCGTTTTTTGACTCATCAGTTCCTTTTGAAATTATGAGAATCAATTCTGGAATGGTAATTCTGAGGAACGAAAATCCTCATATCAGCAACAGGTTTGCGTACATTATTTTTGGGTCAGATTTGCTCCAAAAACAAATTAACCGTATCGCGTTTGGAAGCGCTCAGCCTCAACTTACTGTTGGCACAATCAGGAAACTCACAATTCCTCTCCCTCCTCTCCCCGAACAGCGCAAAATCGCCGAAGTCCTCAGCACGTGGGACAAAGCCATCGCCCTCACCGAACAACTCATCGCCGCCAAGCAACAGCGCAAGAAAGCCCTGCTGCAGCAATTGCTCACAGGGCGGTGGCGGTTTAGAGAGTTCGCCCACTCCGGCAGGAAACAAGAAACAAGGTACGGTGAAATTCCTGCTGACTGGAAAATCGTCCACTTTCAAGACATCGCAAAGGTGAACACCGAAACCCTGGGGAGCAAAGCAGATCCAGACCATAGATACTTGTACATTGATTTGTCCTCGGTAGACCGGGGTACTATAGTCATTCCCGAAGAGCGACAAAGGTTTGCCGATTTACCATCAAGAGCGCGACGTGTTCTGCACAAGGGCGACGTGATTATGGCTACGGTACGCCCTAATCTGCTTGGTTTCGCCGTGTGTGATTTTGAACCCCAAGATGTACTTTGCTCAACTGGGTTTGCGTTGATCTCTCCCCAGAATTCATCAGACTCGGAGTTCATCTACCAAAATCTGTACACTGGCACAGTTCTATGTCAAGTTCACGGTCTTGTGACTGGCTCCAACTATCCAGCTATAAACGCATCAGAAGTTAATAAGCTCAAGCTCTTGTGGCCCAAGTCCATTGAGGAAAGAAAGAAAATCGGTGCAGTATTGAAAGCCTGCGACACCGAAATTGACCTCCTGACCCAAAAACTCGCCGCCCTCCAACGCCAGAAGAAGGGCCTGATGCAACAACTCCTGACCGCCCGCACGCGGGTGAAAGTGTAGGTCAGCAAGTTTGCAGAAGGATGGATAATGAGAATTGGCGACATTGTCTATTTCTCCCCCAACCGCAAGCTCATTGACTTGAAATGGGACGACAAAGACAACTTGGTCGCGGCCTTTGCAGACAGGGTTGAGGGCTTCTATCTCACTCCAGCCCGGCAACTCAATGACGCCAAGCAGGCATTCGCAACCGGTGTCATCTGTGTCACTACCATTGACTTTCTCGCAAAAATCCAAACTGGTGAAGAAGTAGTGTGGAAAAGAAACAAACAGTGGTTGGAGGACAATCTGCCAGCTTTTGCAGAGCCCGATCCCCAGAATCCATCGAAGAGAACCCTGGCCAAACGATTCTACGAGGAATTCAGAAATGGCCTAGTGCATGAGGGGCGCATCAAAAACGCAGGCCAATTCTCGTATGATTATCCTGGTCTGGTCGAAATCCGAGGACCGGTAATGATTGTGAACCCTGGAATTCTCCTGGCTGGCATATCAGAGTCATTTATTCGCTATATGAAGAATGTTTCAAGCGATGAGTTCACCTTCCAGAGCTTCAGATGTGCACTGACAAGCTGTTTTCAAGCGGATATGGAGATTGTCAGAAAGTAGCGGTAAGGAGTGTCTTTGTGTCTCAGCCACCATCCTTTCGAGAAGAACTTATCTCCCAAATCCCGGCCCTGCAACTGCTCATCGCGATGGGCTACACCTACCTCACCCCCGACGAGGCGCTGGCGCTGCGGGACGGCAAAAAGAGCAACGTCGTCCTGGAGGGTGTATTGGAGCCGTGGCTCAAGGCCCACAACCAGATCACCTTCAAAGGGCAGACCTACCCCTTCTCCGAGGCCAACATCCGCCAGGCGGTCGAGACCCTCACCCGCGAGCCTTACGACGGCCTGCTGCGCACCAACGAGCGGGTCTACGAACTGCTCACCCTGGGCACCAGCCTCAAGCAGACCATCCACGGCGACACCAAGAGCTTTAGCCTGCACTACGTTGACTGGCAGCACCCGGAGAACAACGTCTACCACGTCACCGACGAGTTCCCGGTGGAAAAGCGCGGCAGCCGCGAGACTCGCCGCCCCGACATTGTCTGCTTCGTCAACGGTATTCCCCTGGTAGTCATCGAGTGCAAGCGCCCTAACCTGGAAAGGGGCGGTGGCCGGGCCGTGGAAGAGGCCATCGAGCAGATGCTCCGTAATCAGCGTAACGACGAAATTCCCAACCTCTTCGTCTACTCGCAACTGCTGCTGGCTGTCAGCGTGAACGATGCCTATTTCGCTACTACCGGCACCCCGAAAAAGTTCTGGACCATTTGGCGAGAGCAAGCGCACGGCGCATTTGTTGACATTGACCCCGATGTGCACCCACTGATCAACCGTTCCCTCACCGAGGCCGATAAACAGCACCTCTACAGCTGGCGGGAGAATGCCTTCTGGGTCCGTCGCCACTTTGATGAACTGGAGGCCGCAGGCGACCGTCTGCCCACCCCCCAGGATCGGACGCTCTACAGTCTGCTGCGCCCCCAGCGCCTGCTCCACCTGACCTACCAGTTCATCGTTTACGATGCCGGCGTCAAAAAGATCGCCCGCTACCAGCAGTACTTTGCCGTCGAGGACACTATCCGGCGCGTCGCCCACCTCAACACCCAGGGGATGCGCACTGGCGGCGTCATCTGGCATACCACCGGCAGCGGCAAATCGCTGACGATGGTTATGCTGGCCAAGGCTCTGGCGTTGCATCCCAACATCAGAAACCCCAGAGTCATTATCGTCACCGACCGGATCAATCTGGATAGCCAAATCTGGGGCACCTTCAGAGCGTGCGGCAAGCAGGTGGAGCGGGCCGAATCCGGCAAGGACCTCGCCAAACTGATACGCCAGGGCAAAGCGGACCTTATTACCACCGTCATCAACAAGTTTGAGACCGCGTCCAAAGTGGAGGTACGAGATGGCGGTATCAACATCTTCGTGCTGGTAGACGAGGGGCACCGCAGCCAATACGGTAGCATGCACGCCAAAATGCGACAGGTTCTTGAGAAAGCCTGCTACATCGGCTTCACCGGCACGCCGCTACTCAAAAAGGACAAGACCACGGCTGCCAAGTTCGGTGGCTTTATCCACAAATACACCATGCGCCAGGGGGTGGAGGATAGCGTAGTGGCCCCCCTTCTCTACGAAGGCCGGATGGCCGAACTGGCAGTGGATCAGGAGGGCATTGATAAATGGTTCGAGCGCGTCACCAAAGACCTCACCGACGAGCAGAAGCTGGACCTCAAACGCAAGTTCAGCCGCGCTGA
>JABXJW010000166.1 GCA_013375395.1 Desulfobacterales bacterium | reverse complement strand
TCCGTGTAGAACGCCTCTAGCTTCCCGACGCCGGGAAACTCGATCTCCTCCAGGCCACTGAGAGCCGGAACCTCAATGACGCGGCCTCCCTCAACGATATGTGCGCTCCTCATGTACTCGTCGATGAGACCCTCAGCCGACCATGTCACCGTGTAACCTAATGGAGGCACGGGGTGCTCTGGGAGACCCCCCACCATGATGTGGGCCTCTCGGACCTTATCGAGCCCGGCGGCGGCGTAGCCCACGAGCATATTGGAGAGGCCAGGGGCTACGCCACAGTCGGGGATGATGGTGACTCCGGCCTCCTCCGCCGCCTCGTCCAGCTCAAGGGGGTTCTCGGGGGCGAAGGAGACGTCCACCATGTCGACCCCCGCCTCGACGGCAGCCCTCAGGGTTTGATGGCCGTAGCCGCCGGGGAGCGCCCCCACCGCCAAGTCGAATCCCTTGAGGGTCTCCACAAGCCCAGCATGGTTCCTGGCATCGACGGTGATCCAGGTTACGCCCCTAATTCCTGAGGCCGTCGCCTTGGCCTTCTCACCGATCTTGTCCGCGACGACGACCTCGGCGCCTTCCAAGGAGTCAGCCAGGTCCTCTGCGATCACGCTTCCTATGTTACCGCACCCCAAGATGATGGCCTTCATCCTGTTCCCCTCCATAAAATAGGCGTCCAAAACCCTTTTCACGGTTTCCCCGGACGCCCTCATCCCCCAGTTGGAAGCGGAGACGGCGATGGTCGATGTTGTAGCGGCTAGAAGGCTAACATCCTTTTCGGGTTTTCGATCAACATGTTGGTGATCTGTCTATCTGACAATCCCCCGAGTCCGAACTGTGGAACGATGTTGTCCAGAATGTGCGCGTATCCCCAGCCGCCGTACCTCGTTAGCATGAACTTCATACATATGTCATGGGCGAGCATGATCCGTTTATCATAGCCTTGATTACATAGTTCGACGACCATGTCAACGAGGTCGACATCGCATGCCTCCTTTCCACATCCTGGCCAGATAAAGTCTAGGAACCATTGGACGCTAAATCCGTCATAGCTGAGGTATGCATCATACTCGTCTAGAAGATATTTATTGTATTCGAGGTCATTACCCCATCCTTGCAAGTGGCTGATATACACTTTCTTCAACTCAGCTCCTCCCTCTTGGAGAATGTCCAGAGCGTCCTCGATTTTTTTAACCCTTTTCTTCTTCTCTATGTCCCTGCCAGGGGGATGAAATGTGATAGGAGCGCCCGTTTGTTCTTGTGCTCTGGCTGCTACCTGTAGAACCTTCTTTTCATCTGGGTGGATGGGATAGCTGCAACCGCATTTGATTATGCCGGCTTTTATGCCGGAATCGTCGATACCCTCCTCTATCTCCCTTATCATCTTGTAGGATAGCTCGGCGACGCCACTCTTCTCGACATCTTCTGTGTGAGCTACCTTCGCGTACTGTCCCGTCGCGACGATGATATTCAGACCTGTGGCTCTCGAGATTTTCGCCAATGCTATCGGGTCCCTCCCATTCCCTGCTACTGTAACGTCAACAACGCTTTTACCTCCGCTCCGTTTGTAGAGCTGGAGTTCCTCGATTGCGGTCTCCATGTCGTTCAGCATAAGGTTGTCCCTACAAGCGTCAACATTTCTCAGAACCTTTCCCAGATTCCGAAGGGAGACCGGCTGATCCAATATTTCTAGCATCGTGGCGTTTCTAGGCTTTGCAACAGCATATGACCCATCGAAGAGGATATGCTCATGAGATAGGGTGATACCTAGATCCTCCGGGGGAATTGGTCCCAATACCGTCTGGATACTACCCATCATACCTCACCAACAACCAACGAAGTGTCTTAAATTCATATAAGTGCTTTTTCCAGCGCGAACCTCCTACTGAGGCCATAATCTGACTCCTTGGAAGGCTACGGGGAGAAACTGTAGACCATCGCGCGCTATGCAAACGCTCCTCGCGCGGGCGCCTAATCCGACTGAGAACCGTTCTACAGCTCGAACACGAGCCGACATGCAACCTAACAAAAAGGGAATGTATGAAAGAAAAGAGTTAGAAAATTTTTCTCGGTCTTTCAGCTCTTCTAAGATGCCACTCGTCGAAGCCTTCGGGGCGGTCCCATGGATCGACCACAAACTCGACCACGGCGGGGATACCCTCCTCATTTGCTTTCAGCGCGTTTCTCAGGGTAGACTCTACGTCTCCGGGTTCTTCAACGTGCTCTCCGTAACATTTGTAGGCCTCCGCGATCTTCACGAAGTCTGGTTGGAACTCGAAGTCGCTTAGGACAAACCTCTCATCGTAGAAGACCTTCTGGATATACTTGTCCCATCCTAGGCTGAAGTTGTTCAACACGACCCAGGTTACCGGCGCCTTGTATTGAACCGCCGTCGCCAGTTCCTTCGAGAACATCTGGAACGCAGCGTCCCCTGTCGTGCACACCACCTTTTTTTCAGGCAGCGTCAACTTGGCTCCGATGGCCTGGGTGACCCCCATCCCCATGCAGGTCTGATCCGTCATACCGATACATCCGCCAATATCCAGGACCTTGTAGTACGGGAAGTAGTAGGACCAGAGGTCCATCATCCCGTTCTCGTTGGACAGTATCGTGTCCCGCCCGAAGACCTCGCTCAGCGTCTTGACCACGCGCCTGGTCTTGATGGGGACTGAGTCGCTTCTGCACTCCGCCTCGACGACGGCCTCGTACTCCTCCTTAACCTTCAAGAGTTCCTTTATTCTCTGACTTTCCATCCCCTTCTTTTCTATTTTTGACCCCATGCTCTGCATCAGGTCCGTAAGAACCATTTTGGCGTCCCCAAATATTGCCACATCAGGTAGATAGTTACGTCCGAGTTCGAAGGGGTCGATATCGATCTGTATGAGCTTCGCTCCCTCTGGGAAATAGGTGAAGCGACCGGATTCGAGGTCCTCATTTCTAGAACCTATGCTTATAACGAGGTCGGATTCCTCGTACACCTTCTTTCCGACCTTGGTCCAGTAGATCCCTACCAGGCCTAGGGCCAATGGATGGTCCTCTGGTATGCATCCTCTACCCATCGGGGTGGTCATAATGGGAATGCCTAAAAGCTCCGCGAATTGCCTTAGTTCTTCGAAGGCCTTAGAGAGTACAACACCGCCCCCGGCCACGATGACTGGTCTTTCAGCTTTCAATAACAGGTTTGTCGCTTCGCCTATGCGATTCGGATCTCCTCTGCATCTCACCATACGTTCGGCAGGCGTATACTCGGGTATTTCGGCATCCGCGCCTCCGACGTCACCGGGTATCTCGACAAATATGGGGCCGGGCTTACCGTTGAGGGCTAGATAAAAGGCCCTCCGCATAACCCAAGGTATCTTCTCCGGCACGGGTATTCGTACACTCCATTTCGTAATCTGTTTAAATGTGGACACCATATCGGTCTCCTGTAGCACCCCCATCCCTTCAAACCTCTGACTGGTGCTTGGCGCAATTGAGATCACTGGCGCACAGGCCGAGTACGCTTCTAGGAGACCGGCTGTTAGATTTGCTGCACCGGGGCCGGCGCTGGTGAAGGTTATGCCTGGATTCCGTGTCAGCCTAGCGTGTGCCATAGCCATGAATACACAGGATGTCTCGATCCTTGTTAGGATGGGTTTAATCTGCTGATCCTCGTACAGAGCATCCCAGAAATCAAAGCCTCCCCCGCCGTATCCGAAGACGAATTTTACGCTTTCCTTTCTCAAGATTTCGGCAAGAGCATTTAATCCTTTCATCTCATTCTCTCCATAAATTATTTCTTAAGATCGCGCGAGCGATCAACAATTTTATACACGTTCCCAATTTAATCCTTCCGTTCCCTTTCTTAGCTGCGCGCGACCAAAAAGACTTGGCCGAAAAATCCTAGTCGATGCCGCGTATGACTCGTAAGCCAACAGGTGAGCCATTACGGCCTCGTGCAAGAGGTCGTGGCTAAAAACGATCTCCAAAGCAAAAACGAAGTCGCTTAAACTTTATAATATCCATTAGGAATTAACATCCATGAGGATGTCATCCCCGCACGCGCTCTTAGAAATCTCAGACCTTAAGACATATTATTCCACGGATTATGGAACTGTAAAAGCCATCGACGGCATAGATTTGACGATAAACAAGCATGAGGTAATTGGCTTGGTCGGCGAGTCTGGATGCGGAAAGAGCACTGTCGGTCTATCTATTCTGAGGGTGCTTCCAAGAAATGGCAGAATCATATCCGGGCGGATCGTGCTCGACGGCCAAAACCTCCTTGATCTAGACGATGAACGTATGAGGACCATCAGAGGGAGCAGGATCTCGATGATCTTCCAAGACCCGTTGACCTCACTAAACCCCGTCTTCACCGTCGGGGATCAGATCGCCGAGGCGGTTGAGCTCCACCAGAAGGTTGGAAGCAAGACAGAGGTGGATGAGAAGATAGTCGAAATACTCGATGGCGTGGGAATACCCGAAGCGAATCGAAGGGTCTCAGAGTATCCGCATCAATTTAGTGGAGGTATGAGGCAGCGGGTAATGATTGCGATGATGCTCTCCTGTAATCCTGATCTCTTGATCGCTGATGAGCCTACAACATCGCTGGATGTAACAATACAGGCCCAGGTACTCCGGCTGATGAAGCATCTGAGGGAGAAGCTCGGTTCATCTATGTTATTGATCACCCACGACTTGGGCATCATCGCGGAGTACTCTCAGAAGGTCGCCGTAATGTATGCGGGAAGGATAGTAGAATCCTCGGATGTGGTAACCATCTTCAAAAATCCGAGACATCCCTACACTCAAGCTTTGCTTAGGTCCGTACCTAGAACGGACATCAAACAGGAAAAACTTCCATCTATTCCCGGCTTCGTTCCATCACTGATAAATCCCCCAAAAGGTTGCAGGTTCCATCCAAGATGCAGGCATGCAAAGAATATTTGTAGAGAGAAGGATGCACTAAAGACAGAGATAAACTCTGGACACATCGTTTTCTGCTGGAGAGCAGAAGAAGTAGGTTTCGTAGGGGAGTAACTCGATGTCAGAGGTGCTTTGCAACGTACAGGGTTTAAAGAAGTATTTCCCCGTTAGAGAAGGGATACTTTCGAGGACAGTGGCTCATGTACACGCCGTCGACGACGTTACATTTGAGATAAGAAGAGAGGAGACGCTTGGGTTAGTTGGCGAAAGTGGGTGTGGAAAGACGACGGTAGGAAAATGCATACTACGGCTAATCCCATCTACGGCTGGGAAGATTGTGTTTGAGGGTCGGAATTTATTTGAACTCAATAAACAGCAACTTCAGGCGTTCCGGCGCCAGACCGCGATGATCTTTCAAGACCCCTACTCGTCTCTCAACCCAAGGATGACAGCTGGGAATAACATTGGTGAGCCTGTGACAATTCACCGCGTAGCGGGAGGACAAAAAAAGAGGGATATTGTGTTAGAGCTTTTGGAAAAAGTGGGGTTGAAGCCTCAACACGCATCTAGGTATCCACACGAGTTCAGTGGCGGACAGATGCAGAGAATAGCAATAGCCAGAGCTTTGGCCTTAAAACCGAATCTGGTTGTCGCTGACGAACCGGTTGCCGCCCTGGATGTCTCTATCCGTGCTGGAATCCTCAACCTGATGAAGGATCTCCAGAATGAGATCGGACTCTCCTATCTATTTATCTCCCATGATTTGAGCGTGGTTCGTTACCTATGTGACAGGGTCATTGTCATGTACCTCGGAAAGCTTGTAGAGATTGGTGATACGGATAAGGTATTTTATCGTCCACTACATCCATACACACGTGCACTGATCTCCGCTGTTCCCGTGCCAGATCCAACAATCAGAAGGGAGATTATCATCCTGCCTGGTAAGGTACCTACACCCATAGATCCTCCGCCAGGCTGTAGATTCAAATCTAGATGCCCCCATGCTCAACCGATATGCTCCAAGGAGGAACCCCTTCTCATGGAGATATCAAGCGGACATTTTGTTGCGTGTCATTTCGCACTCGAAAGTGAGGTCTGACTCTTTCCCTTTGGTGATTGTTTGGAGGTCGAGAAGCAGTTCTCGCGTGCACCTCAGCCTGTAATAGGACCGGTGTGACTTCGTCAAGGAATACAAAGTCCTGATGGTTGAGTCGGGTGGGCCGGGAGGGAGAGACAGAGGCAGAAACGCCCGCTTCTCCCTATTTATATCTTAACATCTAAGTAGTCCCTGAGTCCATCTCCTAGAAGGTTGAAGCCTAAGGTGGTGAGGAAGATCATCAGGGATGGGAACGACGTTACCCAAGGTGCCCTTCGTAAGACCGTCTTTCCCGTCGCCACCATTACCCCCCAGGAGATGGCGGTTGGATCCACCAATCCCAAGAAAGCGAGAGTCGCTTCGTACAATATGAAAAAGGCGGAATCAAGTGTTGCGATGACAATTATCGGTGACAACGCGTTAGGAAAGATATAACGGAATATGATACGGATATTGCTTGCTCCCATCGATTTAGCAGCTTCCACGAAGGGAGCTTCTTTAAGCGAAAGGAATTGTGTACGGATTATCCTGGTCATCCAAGGCCAAGATAACAACCCCATGATAGTGGTTACGAGTACTATTGAACGAACTCTGAACATAGATACTGCCACAAGAAGTATCACTATTGTTGGTAGAGTCATTATCACATCCGTAAATCTCATAACTATCTCGTCGAAGAGGCCTCCGAAGTACCCTGCCCATCCTCCTATTATTAAAGCTATTATCGTCTCTATGAGGACAGCTCCCCCGGCGACAAATAGGGAAACCCTCCCTCCCCATACTATGTAGCTGAAGATGTCACGTCCTATTCTGTCGGTTCCCATGAGGAACTTGGCTGAGGGGGATTTCAGTTCATCACCGTAAAAAAGTGCATCTGGTTCGTGTGGTGCTATTAGTGGTGCAAAGACGCTCATTCCTATTATGAAAGAAACAATAACTAGGCCCATTATTGAGGATTTCCCCTTTCTGAATCTCTTCCAAGCTTCTTTAAGATCGTAAAGAATTCTTTTCCATCGAAAAACCTCTAACGCTCTGTCGGCCCTACTCATGTATTTACCCTCAGTATTTTATCCTAGGATCTATCAGTGCTATGGCTATATCCGAGATCAGGTTGGTGACAAGGACCATTGTAACAATTAACATGCTAATTCCCAATATGCCTGCGTAGTCTCGCTGGATAGTCGTTACCACTAGGTAGCTCCCAAGGCCGGGCCAAGCGAAAACAGTCTCGATAACAACGGATCCCGCTAAAATGAAGCCCATGCTCATGCCCAAGGCCGTCGTAACAGGGAGGAGAGCGTTCCTCAGGGCATGCTTGTAGATCACCATCTGCTCCTTTACGCCTTTCACCCTCGCTGTTGTAAGATACTGTTCATGGAGAACCTCTAGCATGCTAGCTCTGACCATCCGGAAGTAGTACGCAAGATAGTTGAACATGCATGTTACCATGGGAAGAACAAGATGTTTGAGGTGATCAAGTAACCCCTCAAAAAAATTGAACTTGACACCAAGGGTCGAGACACCGAATGTTGGTAACCATCCAAGTGAGACCGCGAAAAAATAGATGAATAGCAGACCCATCCAGAACCTAGGCATACAGTAACCTATAGTAGAGAGTATAGTAAAGATGTTATCAAATATCGAGTTATGTTTTACAGCTGAGACCACACCTAGTGGAATGGCCAGCGATAGAGACAGGAACAGGGAACCCAACATGAGCTCGGCTGTCAACTTCGCCCTCATGACTATTTGTGTGGCCACGGGCTGGTTGTTCACGAAAGAGAAACCTAGGTCGCCACGTAGGAATCTGCCCATCCATATCAGGTACTGAACATGCAGCGGCTTATCAAGGCCAAATTTTGCGATCAACTTCTCATATACAACTGGATCCATAATAGCTCCGGCTCTATACATATGCCTAATCGGATCGCCTGGGAGAACACGAACCAAAGTGAATATGATAATGCTTGAGATAAAGAATGTAGGGATTAGTATAAGCAATCTTTTCAAGATATATGATGACAAATCCATCCCTATAACCTCACAGTTTTTCTTTCCCGTTCGAGTTTTCCATAAAT
>JABXJW010000568.1 GCA_013375395.1 Desulfobacterales bacterium | reverse complement strand
GGGTCCGACAGCGTAGCCTATGGGTTGTTCTCCGAAAGTCAACGCGCACTGGATGTTCATGCCTAAACGTTTGCCCAAGTCTACAAAGTCAGAAGCCAACGTGTACGCTTCTGTCATGCTCTTGATTTTGGCGCCGTTGCCAGTTGGAATGTCAATCGCAATGTGTGTGGCGCCTATGGCTTTTTTCTTGCTCATAATCGACGGCAAGAGCAAAGGGTCAATCCCAAGTGGGTACTCAACCTGAATGAATAGGTCGTCAGCTGGTGCCAACTCTAAGGCTCCGCCCCAAACGAGGCAGCCGTTTGTTTTCTCCACCACTTCCTTTATCTCAGCTATGGGCAGGTTCACTGGGCACAGGGTTTCGACGCGGTCAGCGGTTCCCGCGGGAGAAGTAACCGCTCGCGAAGACGTTTTAGGAATCTTAAACCCAGCAGCCGCCACTATCGGCACCACAAGCAGCGATGTCTTATCGCCGGGTATGCCGCCTATGCTGTGTTTATCCAATATGGGCGCCTCGCCGAAGTCAAGCGTTTCGCCAGTCTCCACCATAGCCCTCGATAAGGCTTCGCTCTCACCCATGCTTAGCCCATAAATTTTAAGCGCAGTCAAAAAAGCGGCGATTTCAACTTCGCTCAGGTGCCTCTCCACCACGTCTTTGACTATGGTTCCTATGTCCTGCTCTCGCAGTCTTTCGCCGCGCACTTTCGCCCGCACATGTCTGAGGGACTCGGGAAGCTGAGCCAACTGCACTTCCACTGCCTCGTCGCCTTTTAACCCAAGCGTCTTCGAGATTTCCTCGTAAAGCCCAATGCGGTTCTGCGGAAAATGGGCGGCTATGTTGGCTATGGCGATGATCTGCTGACCGCCGTAGGCTATTCGTATCCTATCTGAAGAGTGCACGCCTAACAGGCAGATCGG
>JABXJW010000567.1 GCA_013375395.1 Desulfobacterales bacterium | reverse complement strand
CAACTACTATGACAATCAGATATACTGCTTCGGCAAGGGACCAAGCGAAACAACAGTTACAGCAGGACCTAAAGTCACTGGTTGGGGATCCAGCGTAGTTATTGAAGGCACGGTAACTGATCAGACTCCATCCCCTGAGGCGAAGGGTACTCCAGCAATAGCTGATGAAGACCAAGAGGACTGGATGGAATACATATACATGCAGCAAGGATGTCCCAAAGACGCAGAAGGCGTTGAAGTAGTACTAGAGACTCTTGATCCTAACAACAACTTCTACGAGATCGGCAGAGCCACCAGCGACGCAAGCGGCATGTTCAGCTTAATGTGGGAACCACCAGTTCCAGGCAAATACACTATCATCGCCACCTTTGAAGGATCCAAATCCTACTATGGTTCATATGCAGAAACCGCTATAGGTGTAACAGAAGCGCCATCACCAGCAGTGCCAATAGAGCCTGAACCAACCGAACCCGAACCCACAGAACCTGGACCAACAGCGGCACAGTCAATAGAACCTGAACCTACAGAGCCTGAGCCAACAGAACCTACAGAAGCACCACTCTTCAGCACCACAGACTTAGCCATCATAGCAGCAGTTGCAGTAGCAGTCGTAATCGGCATAGCAGCCTATTGGACACTAAGAAAACGAAAATAAACCCAAAATTTTCCCTCCCTTTTTTTGGGGAGATAAGCAAAGGAAAAAGGGGCTGAAAAGGCTCCGGCACGGGAGAGAACAGAAGCTATAGCGGATAGTTTAGGAGGTTTTGCTTTGTTTTTCCTCCTCAATTACAGCCTGTGGATGGAGCCTCAGCAAACCCCTCTTCCTGCGCTCATGTCGCCGCCTTAACGCTTAACCTGATCGTCCACTGTTTCCGTTCCCAGACGGTACGACTTGTCCATACTCTAGGCGGTTCGGAAA
>JABXJW010000566.1 GCA_013375395.1 Desulfobacterales bacterium | reverse complement strand
CAATTGAGCCAACCAGCGTAATCATAAAGGGAGAGATAGACGGGATTGGTACTCTCGAAACTTTCACTGATAACGGAAATGGAACGCTAACAAGCGATGCTATCCCTGCTGGAACTGGAACCATAAATTATGTGACTGGTGCCGTAAGCGTCACATTCAACACTGCGCCATTCCTGGATACGGATGTTACCGCGGATTACAGCTACTACGAAGAGTCAACAGTAAGCCCCTATCTTTACGTTGTGACACCCCTCGCTGGCATAACTACAAACGCCACAGGCTCCTTTGAGGCGAGCATTATAATCCCTGCCATACTCGAGGATGACTACGGGAACTATACTGTAACAGCGGTTGATGCCAAAGGAAACAAGCCCACAGCCATCATAGCGGTGAACTACTACATAACTGTCAAGCCCGAAAAAGGGCCTCCAGGCATAAAAGTTGACGTGTCAGGCAGGGTTGAGCCAGCCAAGTCTGTTGAAGTGAAATTTGGACGAGGAGCAACGTTTGTAACGGCTTTCACAACCACTTCAGATGCGGACGGCTACTTCTCAGGAGAATACACTTTGCCAACCCTACTGGAACCGGCCGCAGATTACGAGTTTAGGGCTATATGGGACGCTAAGGAGCGCACTACACCGTTCCAGGTATTACCAGCGCCAACAATAACGTTAACTCCAGCGACAGCCGCAGCCGGCGCCAAAGTTACCATAAGTGGCGAAGATTTCAGTGCGAAGGCCAACGTCACCGTTTACTTTGACACCACAGTTGTGAATACTACTGCCACGACTTTCCTAGGAGCCTTCACATGCACGTTCATTGTTCCAACCGTTGCAACCGGAACCTACAAGGTTAAGGCTGTAGACCAATACGGCGCATCCGCAGAAAAATACTTCACAGTCGTTCCTCCACCAGCCATAC
>JABXJW010000165.1 GCA_013375395.1 Desulfobacterales bacterium | reverse complement strand
TCCTGCACCACAGATGGCAGCATTACCTGGAACCAGCTTAGCCTAATTGATACTGAGATTAGTAACATTGTTGACCTGGCTCCATCCCCTGATTATAGTCAAGATAACGCCCTGTTTATGCTCACCTTAGGCAGTGAACATAGCCTATGGCGTAGCTTAAATAGTAGCCCCACATGGGAAAGGGTATTTACCACCACCCTGGCTAATGTGGACAGCCTCAATTTGATTGTGTAGTCACAATGACATCAGCTGTTATAGGCAAGGCGCCAGTAATTTCCACATTGTGGCCGGCAAGCCATACCTTGATACCAAGCATATCAAGTGCCATGCGCTTTGTCTCATAGTCCAGTGTGGTCAGTTTTTGCCGCATTAGCTCAACAAAGCGGTCAAGATTTGGTAAGTTATCGGCAGCCTCTTGGCTAGCCTTAATCTGCGTCTCTAATTCTGCTTTGCGAGCCTTAAGGCTTTCCCTCTTCTCGTTTATCTTCTTGTTCTCAGCTACTACGGTATCCTCCGGGAAGCCTTTAAGCGCCCACTGTAGTAATTGCTCCTGTTCGCCGGCTAGCCCCCTCAAGTGTCGCTCAACTTGCTGTAATTCAGTCCCTAACACGCCTGGCCGATTGGCATCCTGACGCTGCTTTTCAATCTCGGCAATGATAAACTCCGGATTGTCCAAGACGCGTTCTATCTGTGTCCATACAAGTTCCTCTAGCTTACTTGCGCCCCAGCTCTTATTATGACACCGGTTAACTGGTGCTACCATTTTTACCGAGCCAGAGCAGCGATAGCGCCGCCATTCATAACGTTTACCATTATGGCTTGTAGTAGTCAGCCAACCCCAGTAACGACGATCACACTGACGGCAATATACGTGACCTTGTAATAAGTATTCATGTTTGGTGTTCCGCTTAGCCTTCTCGCGGTTTATCTCTAATTGCTTTTGGGCAGCCTCAAATACTTCTTGAGAAATAATGATCGGCGTAACACCGGGAATTTCAATCCACTCGTCTTGAGCTTTCTTGAATCGCTTACCATTTAGCGTGGTAAAAGCGTAGGTCTTGCCTGTGTAAGCCGGGTTCTTAAGGATCCCCAACACCGTCTGTCTTATCCAGGGCTTGCCAAGTTTCGTGGGCACATTCAAAGCCCTGAGACGGTGAGTAATGGCAGTAGTAGATACTCCTTCATTGACCAGCCAATTATATATTTGGCACACCCATTTAGCCTCATTCTCATTTATAACGCGCCTACCGCCATTCTCATGAGCCACCTTGATATAGTCATATCCATAAGCCCTGGCAAAGCCACCATTCGGGATTCGCCCTCCCTTTGCCCTAGCCTTCTTACCACGCATAGTGCGTTCTCTTATCTTCTCCGCTTCCAGCTTTGAGGCAAAGCCCTTGATATAGTTAATCAGTTTGCCAACTTCCGTGCTATCTACCGTCTCGGTGACAGCCTCAAGGGCGACGTGGTGCTTTTCTAGCTCCTGAGTAAGTATGACGCCTTGCACTGGGTCACGGCTTAGGCGGTCAAGACAATAAAACACCACCACGTCAATTTGTTCATTTCTGATTAGCTCCCGTAGCTCATTTAGCTTTGGCCGCTCAAGTGTTAGACCGGAATACGCCTCACTGAGGCGATAGGCTACCTGGTATTCTTTATCCACGCAATAGTTAAGGCAAGCCTCAATCTGCGTCTGTAGGCTAGTGCCTTCAGATTCCTGATTATCCGTGCTTACTCTACAATAGATAGCTGCGGTTTTCATGGCTTGTCACCTTCACTCTCCTTTAATGAGAGTGGCCAAGTAAACGAGGCATAAAGGCCAGGTGTGAATCCTACCCCGCCTTGAATTGAGAACTCTTTCGGGCCAAATTCCCTGGCTATTTCGCTCACTTTCTTTAGCCACTCTTTCAGTTTGTCCTTGACGCTGGCTAGGTCATGCGTGCCTACATGATTTGTTCGCGGGACAGTAAAGCTGAACTCCACTTCAACCTTTAAAAGCTCAACCAATTGCGCCGCTAAGTTATCAATATTTGCGTCGCTCAAAAGCTCAGTGTTCTCCATCATGATTCTTGACCCCCTTCCACTTTTATTCTTAATGCCATCGATTGCGTATTCCTATTTTAGGCTATGCATAAGATTTTCAAGGTATTCATTAATGGTGACGATGCGTCCTCCAATAGCGTGAGGAGATACATCTTCAGGCATTTGGCTGCTTGTAGTGTAAACAACTAGAGCAGGAACCTGTCTTCCGAAAAGCCAACCGCTATGACGAGCACTACCAAATACTTGTCTCACTCGATATTTTTTCAACTGGGTCGGTCCTATAACTGAATGAATATAGGCCTCCGTGATTTGCTCCTCTGTTAATTGACTAGTATCAATCCGGTGGCATTCCACGCCCTTATTTTCTATCTGTTCCAGAAGTGCAGCAACATTATCATATCCTTCGTTCCGAGCGTCGTCGAAAGGTAGAATCACCGTGCTGTAATACAGTTTAAGCTCCATGGTTGCCTCCTAGTGTAGAACTACTACAGCATGTTAGCACAAGAACGTTAGCATGTCAATACTTTTTGGCTTGTTTTCAGCATTGCCCTTTAGAAGCAGCCTATACCCTCTATACCTCACCATTGATACTCTACCCTTTGCTGTATTCTCAGCGATTCATCCGCACTTAACACCTTAAGGTAACACATCGTCATTAAGGCTGACTTGTGTCGTAGCTGGTCTTGAACTGCTTTCGGATTTCCTGTTTGCCTTAGCCGCTCAATAGCCCCAGAGTGCCGCAGTATGTGGACTGCGCCCACCTTTTCAACCAGGCGGCTTGGCTTGGGTATGCCGGCACAGTCAAAGGCTTGAATTACTATCCTGAAAGCCTGTGACCGGGTAATGGGAAAGAAACGGTCATACTCATTCAGCTTGTAGCAGTAGGCATATGCCTGAAGCTGCGCCACCAGGTTAGGCGAAATAGCCATAAGCGCAAATTTGCTGCCCTTGCCCTTCACCTTAAGCGTCCAGCCAGTATCATTACGGACAATATCGCATGGCCTGATTGAGATTGCCTCACTATAACGCAAGCAGCCGTCAAAAAGACGCTGGATGAGCAGCCGGTCACGCTCACCTTTGCGGTGGTGCGAAGCAGCCTCAGCAAGCTGCTTTAGCTGGCTAACATCTAGATGCGCCACATAGTCAGCAGATAATGCCTCGGACTGCCTTACTGCTAACGCCTGATTACTTTTGTTGTGTAATGGCGCTTCTGCTGGTATCGGTAGCCTGTTAGCTTTATCCTTTGCCATTGTCATTTATACCCTCATTACTCAACTAAATGTTCAATTATGGTGCGCTTTTCCCATTGATTACGTCCCTCAGCTTCAGCCCATTGGCTTTTAAGACATTGAAAATATATCCCTGACTACAATCAAGCTCTTGAGCCGCTGCGTCAACGCTACGGCGTGCACACAAAGCCTCACAAATGTTTTTGAGTGGTATATTTAGCCGCTTGCGTCCTAAACCACTCACCATTACCGATTTACCACAATGCGGACACTGGACTAATATTGTTCACCCCCCTTGCTGGTAAGTGGTTTATGAGGTTACCAGATAATAAGCTATTTAGGTTCAATAACCTTATCAATTCCATATCCTTCACCTCTTTCTGAAACTGATGATCACGGTTCCTGTCTGGTCCCGGCTCTCCTGGAGGGGGCCAACTGAGCAGGTGAGCTTGTCCAAATACCGCGATGCCGTCACCGTGCTACAACCAGCTACTGCTGCCCCTGAATTGATAGCTTCCTTCTTAAGCAACTGCCCCAGTCTCTTGATTTCGGTTAATATCCAGTCGATGAATATTCTCTCGCAGATTGAGTTTGCCTGCATCTCGATGCTTCCCTGAGAGTAGTTGACTATCGCTTTCAGGATGTGGGTTGACTCAATTCCCCTCTCTCTCACACTCTCTCTCACATTTTTAGCACTATAGGCACGAATTTTTCTTAAATGTTCATCGGAGGTTCTATTACGCATTTCGAGGTTATGTTTCTGGCAGAGTAAATGTAAATTATCGTAATTCCAGTTCCGAGGATTCGAGTCAGCGTGGTCAATCTGGAGTTTACCCCGACATTTTTTATGCCCGATTCTACCGATAAGACAATAAGCTCCGTCGCGGGCGGCGATGTAGTCGTAAAATATTTTGTGCACGTCTGTCTGGAAACGTTTAGGCATCGTTTAACAACCTCGGGTCATCAGGAGGCTTTGTTCGATTCACATGGATGAGTAGTAATTGCATTTTGGTTTTCCTAATTGCATACAGTATGTCTAATTGTTACCTTCCGAAATTTATTAAAGAGCCTTACCCCCCGAATTTCGATATGCGCTCACATATCGCGACTTCCCCGTCCCGTGAGATTAAGCGCCAGTCCGGCTTGCCACATATTGGACAAAGGGTCATGGTGGGTTGCGCGAATCCAATTTCGTGCCATTGTTGTGGTCATTTCTTAGCCTCATTCTCAGCCTCTAGTTCACGCCGGCACTCTGAGACTAGGCGCGTAAAGAATTTTCGTCTCAATGCGTGCTGATAATCCGTCCCCTTGCTGGCCCGAATGTCAACTTTCACTTCCACCGACTCAGACGCTTTCCTCCTCCGGCGTACCGGATAGGTGTTCCCCGACTTACTCATCTTTACGCTCAGACTTTGTTATTTCCGTAATCGCACGCCTCAGCAATGCCTCATCCACCCGCGTGCCCATAGGCACGTAGAGGACAAACCCATCGTAGAAGGCGATAACCATATCCCCGGGTTGGAGTTTACTCATCTCCGAGGGAATGGTTACCTCCTTACCCCTGACGGCAGCTCTGCGAATTCTGAAAGGTCGTTTGTAGACTTCACCCACGACCCTATTGTAAACTAACAGTTAGAGGTTCTTAGTCCTAGAAAATTCTAGAAAATTCTATGGGGCATTTTCGCTAATGGAATTACCGACTTCGCCAAAGAGGTGCCTAGCTATCGCAATGCTGCGGGCTATACTTATTAACCAGAAAGATACGGCCGGATATACGAGATGTGCTAACCAGACTGTGGTCGATACGGAAAGGTGGCTTAGGGAGGAGGATTATCATAACGTGGCTCGCATATGTGATGACCAGAGTATCAAGAAAATGGTGACTACAGAGGCAATCTACTGGGGTTTGAAGGAGGAGGATTTGGTGAGGTTGGATCGCTTGACGCAAGATGACGTTCTCCGCCACTATAGAACTGACTATCTCAAGAGAGCAGATTTATCAGATCCCCGTTTCCTGAAGCATACAGCCGACGTTCTGAGACTTCTTGACACGTACGCCAGTCAGTTGGCCGTAACCTGGGAACCCGAGGACTTTGTTACTCCGTCCGAACCGCCAAACGAAAAGGAATTTGATTATTGGTTTTATGCCAAGAAGGTTGTCCCTTCGTTAGAGACCCTAATTGATAGCCAGATAGACTCTGAAAGCCTGACTCTAGCACCTGAACTGGAAAGAGAGCCTGAATTTGAGGCGTTGACAGGACACTATGAGGGCATAAAACTCTGGGAACAGATGGCCTCATACAAGCAGAAAGGCGGAGAATATGTGAGCATTGGCGCAAAGCTGTACAGAACTATTGTGAGACTAATTGACTCGGTCTTTGCGGACAAGACAGAAGCTCATACATTCCGTAGCGCACTGGCCGAACTGATCAGAGAAGACCTCGCGCCGGTTAGGGCTAAACTACACCTGGAAGGGATCGAGACGGACAAAACGGCTGTCCTAAGGAGCGTTCCAAGCAAAGATCGCACGTCGCTTCTACAAGGCACTGAGCTTCTTCAAAGATATCTCAACGACAGGAGCGCAATCGAAGCGCAGGAAGCCCAGAAGCTGTTTGCCGAACTACAGAATTTGCTGGCCAGAATCACGGAAGCCTATCAACGTCTAAAAGTAAAACAGAGGGATATACTCCGAGGCCTCAAGGAGGAGAAGTTTAAAGGACAATTACCAGCGGGCTCTAAGTGCAAGTTTTGTCCTTCTACTTAGAAGCAACGACTATGGAGCCAAGTATCACCGAATGTAGTTGCACTGTTAATTTAACCAGAGCTACGCCTTAACGCGGCAGCCCTCTTGTCCAAACCCTAATGTGTCCATTAATTTTAGCCTTAAAACTGTGCCATTTTCGCTGAGGAAGCAGTCCCAGACAAAGCTGGAATTGATGTTCCTGCATAAGGCAAGGCTATCTAATACCGGGGCGAAACAACGACCCTCTAAAGGGGTTTCGAAGGTCAAGAGGGGGGACTCCCCAACCTTTTACCGTTGAGTCAAGCCAGCTCTGGGGGGACTAGCGGGGGTTCAGCTCTCGAGACAGCCTTAAAACCCTAGTGCAGAAGACGTCTTCGTCTTGCATTTTATCCCCAAAAACAGGGGAGTTTTCTCTGAAACAGGGAATTTGCAAGACAGGTCTTGCAAATTTGTCTTATTTTTGTTTTATTTATGCTCTAATAGATTTATAAGACAAAGACGAAAGGAGGAGACAATGTCTTGAAGTATGTCTCGCACCCTTTCCGTCACCCTGTTTCCCCGCTTATTTTACCACTTTTTCCACTATTCCTCATCTGATGTCACTATGGTGGTAAAAGGTTGACGATTTCATGGGGCATAGTGGTTGCTTGGTCAACATATTTCTCAGGAAATAATGGTTTGGGACGGCTCTGACTCGCTGAGTTTACCCTATGGTTTACCCTACAGTGTTACCTATAAGCCGTTGCCTTCATTGCCTATAACCCCCTAGCTTCCATGTTGCCTCCCATGTTACCTCTCTACCACTAACGCCTTACCTTCCACCTTACCTCTCATATTACCTTTTTCTCCCTACTTTGTAAGTTGGTAGCTAATTCCGAGAGAAATGTGGGAGAGGGAACAGGGAATAAGAACACGACTTCCTTTTTCTTTGGGGCCTAGCGGGATGAAATGTTTGATGACCAAACATTTGCCCTACCTAAATTAAGGGACTTGGTAGCGGGCGATTGTCAGTACACTCTTGAAATAGCTACGATTTTGATAAAGTGGTAACATGAAAGATAGAGTACTGAGCCAGAGGACTGAAGGGGACCGAGCCAGAGGACTGAAGGGGACCGAGGAGGCAAAAGTGGTAAAACCGATATGGAAATGGCAAGTAAAGGGCTGCGATTTTACTGCCCCGCCAACATTGGAAGGCTTCAATGAAATCGTAGGACATCAGTTACACCACTCCAAGGAAGGAACTCCAAAAGAGAAACGAGGCTTCCACCTCATAGACCAAGGCACTGGGGATCTGTTAGCTCGGACCCTAAAGAAGGCAAGGGAAAAAGGACTTCTTGAGCCAACATCACCTCCAACACCAATGCCACCGGTGGTACCACCTGAGAAGACTGCCGACAGTGCTTACCAGCAAGGCTACGATAAAGGCTATGAGGACGGCTATGATGCAGGCAGTAAAGAGACAGAAGAAGCAATTAAGAAAGTAGCGTTTGACATTAAGTTGCCCCAATATGGTGGTGGTATCAGGGGACACATAGGCGACTTATTTAAGCGAACAGACTAACCCTCTAGCTTTGAATCTGCCTCTGGCTTTGAATCTGCCTCTGGCTCTAACAATAACAGTTGTATAACAGCCATATCCTATTCGTAACGCTGTTATGTTACGAGGTTTCTTTCGGTTTATTATTCTATTTACAAGAGGATACAGGTCTTAAAATCGCCTACAACTTGGCGATGAGGGCTGGCCTATCGGCCATCAGAATCCTCTACCTCTCCTGCCTCTTTTGACCTTGAAACAATATAACACTCATTATATAACACGTTATAACTGTTATGTTATAAGGATTAGACTGGTGGACTGAAACTGGAAATTGGTTGGCCTGGGCTGGATTACTTGGACTGACTGCCATAAGCGATAGCTTTGTTGCTCACAAGTAACAGGGCTCCCCAAGTACCCACTGAACAAAACGATGAATTGTTCAGCCACAAGATAAACCAAGCAATATTAAATCGAGTTAGGCATAATATCCGCTGTATATACGAGGTAAATATCTCCGTGGAAGTTCTTACTCTCGCCTCAACTAGAATCACTTATTGTAACTTCTACCTGCGCTTGATGTCCGGTCCTAGAACGAGAACAATTGTGAT
>JABXJW010000565.1 GCA_013375395.1 Desulfobacterales bacterium | reverse complement strand
GAAGCCCCGCAAGCCATCACCCCGACTTTCAGGCGGATGTTGGAATCGGTCGAGGAGCGGAAAGAAGGTGACAAGACCATCACCGCGGAGGAGCAAATCAAGGTGCTAATTGCCGACCGCGAAGAGGCAGTATTCAAGGAGAAAGGCAGAGTGCGGAACATGGGCGGAGAGAAGGATGAAGACGAGAAGAAAGAGCTTACCGACGAGCAGCTGGCAGAGTCAGTGAAAAAGCGCCGGCAATTAGGAAAACAGCAAATTTAACAACCATAAAATCCCAAGACAAGGAGGGATAAATAATGGCCATAAAAACGGCAGACGATAGCAAAAACCATATGCGGCGAGAATATGAAGTCCCGAATTATGGGCTTATCAGAGTGGCGGTGGATAGCGCCACGGTGATTTGCATCGGCGACTTGTTATGGTTGGATACCGACGATGCCAAGCCAGCCAGCGATTTGACATGGAACGTCGACGAAGCTACCACTCAAGGGGATTTCGCGGCGGCATTTCTGGGCGTGGCCATGAGCGCCAGCCCAGATGGAAAGAGCGAAGATATAGTAGTAGCAACTAAAGGAGTATTTAGATTTGACATCAATGCTGCCCCGGGTGCAGACCTTCAAATCGGAACCTTAGTCGCCCCAGCGCAGAATGCGACTCCCGATGCCCTGCTGAATCAGATACTCAAGAATGCCGCTTGCGCTGATGGGATTGGCAAACTGGTGGAATTATGTGAGACTACTGATACCACCATGCTGGTGGAAATCAGAGGCGCCCATGTGCCGGTACCGGCAAGCTAATCCTGATTAAAACGAAAAAGGAGAGATAGCTATGGCTATCAAAACGGCAGACGATGGCAAAAACAATGAGCGGCGAATTTGCAATGAGCCCAACTGGGCAATAATACAAGTGGCGGTGGATAGCGCCACGG
>JABXJW010000164.1 GCA_013375395.1 Desulfobacterales bacterium | reverse complement strand
GGCTTTCCTTAAGGCAAGCCCCTAGCTCTACATCTGCTGAAATTTGCTTCCCTTGCTTTTCCATTGGCAAATTAGCGCCCTCATTTCTTTTGATGAGAATATAGGTTCATTCTTTTAATGAACGAAAGGACATTTTGTTCAATAATGAAGCTAGCAAAGCAATAAGTCGATTGGGGTTCAATTCCCTGGTCGTCAGCACCTTAACAACCAAATATCGGGCTTGAGTCTGAGCGCTTGCCCTGAACTGGGGAAGGCATAAAAGAACCTCAGCCAGATACAGGCTGACTGAGGCCGTCTAGCCTTCCCTCGGAAAGGGGGAAGTGTGCAACTAGACTGGGGAAAGTATATCACGGTAGCCGATAGGTTTCAATGCAAGGCTACTTCTCAAGACCGTGAGGACTTGAGGCACGATATCATACTCAGGCTTGCCGAGGTTGCCCAAAGGAATGGAGATAAACCCTTGACTACAGTGAGTATGATTCGGGTTGCGAGTTACGTGGTTATGGAGTATTGGCACTCGGTCAACCGAGGCTCGGTCAAAGTCTGCGTCTTTAGCGGTGTAGCTACCAAGCCTTTCTACGCTAGGTGTAAATGGGAGCATAAGCCCTTTAGTTGCCGAGAGTGTACCTACCTTGCCGTTAGACCTGTGGGAAGCCTGAACCAAGAGCTAGACGACGGAGAGGGCAATACACAGGCTCTAATAGACACCTTAGCCGATGATGATGCAATATAGACCTTGACGCTTGGTTAGACGCTCGTAGGTGGCTCTTGGGCTGTCCTAAGAGGCTTGTGGAGGTCGCCTACAAGAGAGCGAGTGGTCTCCCACTCAAAGCCAAAGACCGAGTGTACCTAAGCCAGTACCACAAGCAAGCTCAAAAAAGTCTGCTGTAAACCTTACGTTTTGCCCCCCCCGATTCATTATATTAGTAGGGACTCAGTCAAGGCTTGAGAATCTCAGCTTGACCGAGGCTCAATTTAAGGCTAGGGGTAGAAGTTGCCCGACTACTCCGAAGCCAAAGGGGGGGTTTTGGAACAACTAAATATCGAGGGCAAACGCTCAGGGGTACGCTTAATGCAATTGCATCTTTTGGTGGCTTGGTGGGTATAGCGAATTCGACCTCTACGGCATCCTCCGTTGTCACAATGATTCTAGTGCCGAGAGCCTCCAGCACAAAGCGCCTATCGGCAAATTCCGCTGACTCCAATTTCTGCTCCACCTGCTCTCGGAGCTGCTCAAGGCCCACCAGGGAAGCGGATTTCGTCCTCAACTTGGAAAGCTCCTCTGAAACCCTCCCTCTCTGTTCGGCAATCCATTTCCTCTCGGTCTCGATCTGGATAAGCTGCCGCTCAAAGGCTTCATCTGAGATCCTATCCTTGTAGCGAGACCGGAGTCCAACCAGCTCAACCTCTGCGTTACGGTTAGCGTTCTCTTGGCGGTCAAGCCTCCTTAGCTCGCCTTCCAGTTTGGTGATGGTCCCCTGGATGGCCTCCTGCTGCCAACCCAGTTCCTGTTCCAGCACCTCGTGGCTGGTCAAGACCTCCCTCGCCATTGTCTCAACCTGCGCCTCCAGCTTTCGGCCAGGAAGATAGGGCCTGGGATTGCCATCGCGTTCACCACGGGGCGAATAAATGTAGCACCATGAGTCACCCCTAATTGTCCGCCCGTAGTAGCGGAGATTATCCCCTTCATAGTGTATCAGGCCCCGCAGAAGGTAATCCCTATGGCCGTTGCGCTTGGAGTTTAGCCTATTCTGCTCCAGCCGTTGCACTATCCACTCGTGCTGGGCTTTAGTAATGATGGGCTTCTCCACCACGATATTGGGCAGGCGAATACCGGGCGACTTTCTTGAGGATGTCTTGCCGTAGGTATTGCCCCGACGAGCCTTCGGCTCGATATTCTCTCGGCGTAGAGCCCTGTATTCGCCATAGTTCACCGTGTCAGCCAGAATCAACCAGATGGTCGGCTCTGGCCACCAATCCTTTCCCTTTGGGCTGAGGATACCCCGGCTGTGAAGCTCACGCCGCACGCCTTTAATGGTAGGCTCCTCCAAAAAGTGGCTCACGATTAAAGCCCTATTCTCCCAGAAGCCGTTTGCTACGAGTCGGGTTCGGGTATCATCCCAATCATAGCCGTATGGTGCCTGACAAGTCGTCGGCAATCCTTTAACGGTAGCCCTCTCTCTAAGTGCATCCCTAGAGCCCTGCTGCGCCCGCAGCACCTGCCTTTCCTTGCCGATGGCCAAGGCCAGTTCAACCAATTGACCTTCGGGCTCGTCCAGGATGGGAGGCCCCTGGCAGATGACCAACTCTACGCCTTGCTCCTTGCACTCTGACAGGAATATTAACCTTTGCAGGCCAATGGCGTTCAGACGGTCACGATCCAGGATACCAAGTCCCTGTATCTCCCTACTCAATATCCATCGGCGAAGCTCCTGAAACTGCGGGCAGTGGAAGAGGTCTAACGATGTCCAATCCACCTTCAGGATGCGCTCATGCGGGATAAAATAACCCCGCTTCTCTAACTCTGCCTTTGCCCGTGCTACCTGGCTGGCAAGGGATTGCTGCGGCTCGGTGGAAATCCTTGCCCATATTGCTGCGATAGCCATCTTTGCCTCCTCAGATGTTCTTCCAGAATCCATTCCAGAGCGGTGTTCGCTCGCTCTCTTTTAACCTATACAAGGGTTCATCGACTTCCTTCTCACCCCCTTCCACTAGGCGTGACCATAGGCAGCGCATCTGAAACGCAACTTCAAGTACTCGTGCCTTGGAGGCATCACTGGCGTCACCAAAGTACGAGAGCGCAAGGTCGTCGACTTTGCTAATCAGATCGGCGTCTGCCTCGATCTCTAGCCCTACTATTGCCACGGCAGTATCTCCAAAGGCGGCTCAGGCTATCTCGAACCAGTCGGGCAACAGCTGGCATGCCCTGCCCAGGCCAGAGTCGGTTAGCCTCCGCTTTAATCTGCTCCATCAACTCGTCTGTGATATGCAACTTCAATTTTGTCATCTCAATCGCTCACCAGATTCAAGACCCTGTGACCTTGCCATCCACTCAACTTTTTGCTACAATGTGTAATGGGCAGACGAAATCGGAAGGCTTGTCCGCTTCGTTGTCCAGGCGGTGAGTGCTCCAAACGCTCGCCGCCCTATTTCATCCGCTAAGGCCCCTTACTTGCGGTTGTGCTGAAATTCAGCTTGCGTGATGCCATAACTCGCCACGCTTCCACAGAAAGGGCATCTAAGGTAGCTAGGTTCTCCGGCTCCTTCGCCATCTACTACTCTTACCTCCATTTGTCGGTGGCAATGATGGCAATTGAGATAAATAGTGGCTCCTGGAGTCAAAGATGAATGCCCGTTCAAGTCATAAGGTGGTCTTTTCTGAGCAGACCCGAAGTCGACGACCATTTCAATCTGGCAGTTGGGGCAAGCGACCTGCGCTAATCTTGGGGGCGATCCGCTAATTGCAACAGCAAACGTAGCTCTGCACGCGCTATTTGGGCAAGTCACTTGCCATGTTGCGGAAGTCGGCTGCGCGGCTTTCACTAAAGCATATACACCAAGCGCGGCAAGGCCCCCAAGCGTGAGGATACCCAAGGCTTTCCCCCAATCGCCGGGTTCGCCAGTTGCACTCTCATAAAGTTCCTTGCGGCGATCCAATTCGGCCCTTTCCTTGCTCGTGACCGGAATAGGTCTTTGGCGAGGTTCAGGCATGCTCCCTCCCGATTGACCAATCATTTGACTCATCAATTACTTTATCAAATCGAGTACCTGATGTCAAGCCCCTGATTTTGGGCCGATTTCCCAAAAATCGGGGGGAATCGGGTATTCAACCTTTCTGCTCTTGTCAACCAGCCGTGGCCGCAAGAGCGCACGGCACTTGGGCCGACCTAAGCCAATTGACTTGTCAACTATAGAAGAAAATCAAAAAAATGGATGGCATGGGCTGGATCGGGCGCGTCTGGGAATAGTCCGAACCATCGGGTCTGTGGGACACCGTCGATAAACGCGTATCGAGATCGTAAGATCGATCCGGTGGAATCGGACAAAATCGATGGGATACCTTATGAGCCCCACTATCAGCAATATCGGTAAGCCGATGATCCCCACCATCAAATGGCCCCAGCTCTCGCATCTCAACTCAACTCTGTCACGCTTCCAGGGTCTACACCTCAAAGACTACGATGGTCGCAAGCCAGACAATTGTCATAGAACCTAGGCTACATCATTCTTCAATCTTTTATTGACGTCCCAAGCTTAACGAAGGTTTGGCGCATCTCGCTTGGTAGCAGAACGATGGAACGTTCAGCCGTACTCAAGCTCTCAGAGAATGCTATAATCTAAGTTACTGGGTCTGCACCGATAAGGAGGAAGCGGAAATGGATGCAGAAGCACTTGTTCGACAGGCGCTTTCAAGTGAGTTTGGCGTCCCTTTCGCAAAGACGGAGTTGCATTTAGGGAAGACACTTACGGGGACAAAGGGATCCAAGAGATTTGATGCAGCGTCACCAGACCACAAAGTCGTCGCGATGGTGAAGGGGTTCCCAGCTGGCAAAGAGCAAGGCAATTTGACTCGAAAGGAACGTGTAATACAGGACCTGTACTTTCTATCCTTAGTACTGGCGGAACGCCGGTTTATGTACTTGTCAGGAAGCTTTTACGAGTGGCTCAAGCACCAGTCTGATGCTGTCATAGCAGACGGCATAGAAGTAAGGATCATCCCGGCAGGTGGTGCTTCATCCCTGCCAATTACGTCCGTTGAGAAGCAACAGAAGGTATGCCAGTATCCTCCTGTTGATTCCATTGTTAGTGTATCAAAGCGCTACCACGGCCAATATTATTTGTATTGGTGGGACATCTGGCCGAGTCGCAAAGAGGCCTTGGCGATGATTGGACAGATTCGCTTCATCAAAAACGACACTGGTAAAGGATTTGCCGTCAAAGCTGATGATTTACTTCCGTTGCTCACTGAGGAAAGACGAACATCTAGGACGAGAGATAGAACAGGCGGTAACTGGGGAATAAGAGTACTTGCTGTGAGGCCTCATAGTTTGGTCATTGAAGAGCCTGGGGTGAAATGGGTGAAATGGTTAGTAATCCCAGCCAAAAGGATATAGTCTGACTGGACAAGTTGGCTAATTGTTACTCTGGCTTGGAACGGGAAACCCAGCATCATGTCTAATTCTGTGTGCTAGCATTGTGAATTTGCCCTATTTTAAGAAGATCAAGTTAGGAAGAGTTCTAATTCCATCATCAGATAATTATGTTGAATCCAATTAGTCTTTTTGCTCTGGTTAACCCTGACAATCTACCCTGTTAGAACAAATCATGGTGAAGCCAATCTACGCCACACTCAAGATCATCTGCTATGTGATAGGTGTTTTCAATAATTGCCCAAAGCGTACTATATACACTATTAAATGGACCATATTCGCTTGAACGCCGAGTGGGTTCTAAGGTAGGCATTACCCACTTATACCTGATGAACTCCTTCAAATCTTTGGGTGAATTTTCCCCCAATGTGATGGCCTCTGCTATAAAGTCCTTCCAAATTGTTCTGTAACTAGCGAGGTGCCAATAATGAGCCGCAAGATGCGGGAACTTATCCGACATAGTACGGAAACTGCTGTATAGGCTCTCGCCAGCGATAGTGTTTATCTTATCTAAGTCTGCGTGAAGCTTAGTTATGTAACTGGTCCATTCTTTCTTATCATACTCAAGACGAGTCATCAGCACGGGTCGCCAATCTGCCTGCAAATACTCTAAAGTCGATTTCAATTTTACCGCATCATCTTTGATATTCCACATATATTCTATCTCATCGGTATTCGGTGCATGTTGATAGTACGTGGTCGTTCTTTTCTTATAAAGCAGCTCAAAAATGCCACTTAAATTCTCATATAATTTATGAGTTGCGAAATACAACAGCGTGTAATTTATAGATCCATTCCCAACGAGCAAGGAGTGTAACTTACCCCAATCAAGATAGTGGACATTTGCATGTGATTTCATTGCTTCTTCAAACGGTCTCGTGGGGTTATCAAGGAAAATGTAGAATTTTATTATTGAGGAATTGGAAACAGCTAGTTTTTTTAACTGGGATATATCTTCTTGCTTAGGCTTCTTTTTTATAGCAAAGCCAATAGATATGTCGTTTCTCGTACAGAGCAGGTCTATCCCAGATTCATGAAATCGATCGTCCCGATGTAGATTTCTTACTACGAATCCTTTCTTCGCATAAACCTCTTCCAGGCATACGTGTGCCTTTTCCTCGTTGTTGAATTTCCAGATCGATCGTAAATACATGCTGTCCATTGATGCCATATTGTATCACTTTTCTGCTATAATCGCCTATGCTTAGGAAGGGACGATTTATGTCGTATATTCACGAACCATTCTTTATGATGCTAGATGGAAGCAAGAGTCCTTATTTTAAGTTGAGAACTGATGAAAGCGGAGCAATAATCATTCAAAATCCTTATTTCGGATTTGATTTTAAAGGTTATGAGGTCTGTAAAGAAAAGTACAAGATACAATCATGCAGTCAAAACTTCATTAGTGATTTCATAGAATCTTGTGAAAGAAATAGCGGCCTGAAAGAAAATGAGATCTTGTGGCGCTCATCCGGATATTGGTCAATTAGAAGTGGCAGGGACCTTTACATAGGATTAGGGGCAGAAGCCCTTCAGTTGACACTTTTAAAAATTCATTCAGGGACATTGGTCTTCTGCTTAGATAATAATGATTTCTGTATTTTCATTAAACGTAATATAGAAAATGATTTTTTAACGCTAGTTGAGATAGATATTTATGCTTCTACACTATTCAGACCTTGGGTTGAGATTCTTGAACCTTTTAGAAAAGCCCTGTCCGAAATTGCGGAGGCTCAGATAACGAAAAGGATTCTTATTGAACCAAATATCGCAAGTAAATCTTTTCATTACTACGGCCAAGAAGGATTGGTATTCCCATATGCTATCTCGCCAACCGAACAAGGATGGATCGGCCCATCAATGATAAGAAACCATTTCGGATCCTTCGGGGTAGATTACCTTTTCACTCGAGCTCGTGGCGGATGGCTAAAAAAGGACTTCTTCAAACCAAGTGAATGTTTCTTCTTTTCTGGAAACCAACATCGTTTTGATGATGTAATAGTAATCCGAGGTATGATTGGCCTTCCGCTTAAATACGAGAATGTCAAGGCGGTACTTACTAAGGAATTTTTGCAATATCGAAATCTAGTTGAGTTTTTCCCCGAATAACGCATAAGGCAATGCTCACTAAACAAAATGACGTAATGTGCAACATAATTGTGACTCTCTGCCGAAGCGGGCTATATATAGGAACAGCACCGGGTGTGGTCAATATGTGGGCTAGGTCATCAATGAGCCTGACCAGTAAAAGTACAGCCTATTCTTCCTCAAACCCGAAATTATCGAATTTGAGCGTCTTGGCATTTTCTGATACTATGCGAACAACTTGGTCTGGGACGCCATCAGGAATATTCGCTTCGATATCCAACGTAATCTTAACATTGGCACCCAGAAGAGCTTGTAGGTGCTGCACAACCTCTTGACCAATTGTTCCTGCGTCGCTGGACAGTCTCACCGGGTTCAAGTGAATAGTTCCGTAGAAACGTTTTGGCACTTTTATGGTTTCCTTATCGACTACCCCCATCCCCTGGGCAGTTGCCTCAGCTCCAGTCTCAACACCTGTTTCACCAGCAACCTCATCCCTTACTGAAGTCTCTTCCATGCATCTAGTAGCTACCTCCGGTCTTACCACAACACCGCTTTCGTCATAATAGACGCCAGGAGGTACACTTCCAAAAGTCAGCCCTATATACTCTGGCACTTCTGCACCCTCCGGCTCCTTAACTCCGGTTGCATAGCCAAAGAAGTCACGAGTGACAACTCCGGCCTTGATAGTAGCCAACAGGACCTCATTGTCTCTTAATCGTGGAAGATAAGGATATGTAGCCAAATATTCCCAGAGCTGCTTGACGCTAATATGAGGCTGCCCATCCTTCCATAAGTATTGATCCAGTTCCCGTCGCAGGTGGATTGGTGACCAGCTAGTAATAAGTAACTCCTGGCTCTGCAGTCTGTAGGATGCCCGTTGTACCAGTCCCCCTGTTGAGCCGAGGTCGTTACCCTTCAATAGGATGGTTTCCCACTCCAATGGCCCGGTTCCTTCTTGGCGAGGAGATAGTGCCCACTGAAAAGCAG
>JABXJW010000564.1 GCA_013375395.1 Desulfobacterales bacterium | reverse complement strand
TTGGTTGCGTTCCCGCTCAAGGTCGTCCACTCGCTTCTGAACTTCGTCTATTCTACCCATGGCCGTGCGGATCGAGATGTCTGCTACCCGCAGTTTCTCTTCTGCATCAGCCTTTTCAGCGTCATACTGGGCGATTCCGACCAGGTCTTCGATGATTTTCCTGCGTTCCATCGGGGTAACATCGGTTAATCGTGTTATGGTGCCCTGCGGGATTATGTTTTGGCTCACGCTGCTTATCGCAGCCATGGAGAGAATTTCGAGTATGTGTGTTCGCGTGATTCTTCGGCCGTTCAGCCTGTAAACGCTTTGGCCGTTTCTGTAAACCTCCCGCGAAACCGTAACTGTGACCGTGTCAACAGGCATTGCGCCGTCTGAATTGTCAAATTGGATTATCACCTTAGCCCTTTTCGCCCTTTCTAGCCCTGCCTTTTCAGAGCCGTGAAAGATCAGTTTAGCCGCGTTTTCCGCGCGAAGCCTTCTTGAGCTTAGCTCGCCGAGAGCGAATAAAACCGCGTCCATGATGTTGGTTTTTCCGCTTCCGTTCGGGCCAGTTATGACTGTGAGGCCCTTATCTAGGGTTACTTTAACTATTTGCGACCCGAAAGACTTGAAGCCTTTAAGTTCTATTTTTTTAATGTAGGGCATTCAATCTGCGCCCTCGCGTTTGGAAGCGGTGCATTTTCTCATAGACATCTCATCAGCATTCTTATAAAAGCTTATACCACTACTTCTGCGTTTATACCACTACATTTGGAACCGTAAAGTCTTATCATTTTCGGAACCGTTTGGGCTTACGGTAGAAGTGCATCGCTATTCCGTTGACTGTCATTTCATCGTACTTTATCCACCCGGCTTTTCCGAGTTTCCTCACTTCTTCAGGTGTGGTTGCTACAGTTTCTTCAAATTCGTCGTCCTTGAAGTGGATCATGCCTAT
>JABXJW010000563.1 GCA_013375395.1 Desulfobacterales bacterium | reverse complement strand
TCCCCTTCATTCTAGCATATTGTAGAGCTAAGGCAACAATCCCTGAAACATGAGGTGTGCTCATTGATGTTCCTGAAATAGCTGCCAGTAGAGGCGGGCCATCCATGAACTGCATAGTTGCTATTAAACCTGCTGAGGTACTCAGAATATTCACCCCAGGAGCACAACAATCAGGCTTAATTAAGCCCTGAGCTGTTGCTCCTCTAGCCGAAAAGCTAGCAAGATTACCATTTATATCTACTGCACCAACACTTAAAGCCTCCGGTGAGTTGGCTGGAACTCCAACAGTGCTTGGTTCCGGCCCATCGTTTCCATTGGCTACTACACAGATGATACCTTGCTCAGTGAGCATCTTTATGGCACGGCACTCTGGTAATTCCTCAGGTAGCTCTTCAGTGTATGGAGACCCCAAACTCATTGAGATAATATCCGCTCTCCACTCAAAGGCATCCATCATTCCCCTCAGCACTGAGATATTGGTGCCGGCCCCGACTCCGTAGCCAAGAACTTTGAAGGCGGCGACATCCGCATCAACAGCAACTCCTTTGAGCAATCCGTGTATTGATTGAAAGGGTCTTCCACTAACCGTAGTTTGCACGTGACTGCCATGGCCATTCTCATCAGCCTGGATTGGCATTCCCTCAACTGAAGACCTGCCACCCAGGTACGGCCCTTGCACCCCCAGAACGTTTGTGCCGGTATCCAAGACTGCCACCTTTATGCCCTTGCCTGTAATCCCGTCGGCATCAGCCACATCGGCACCCATCATCTTTCTTGACTCAGAGGTAGGAATTCTCTCCTTACCCATATCGGCCTCAAGGGAAAACTTAAAGGCTGAGGCTGGGCCGCTTATTGGGTTTGACAAAAATAACTTCTGGAACTCATCCACTTTTCTGTCAATGGGAATCAGAACCTGCTTTATTGTCATCCACTTTTC
>JABXJW010000017.1 GCA_013375395.1 Desulfobacterales bacterium | reverse complement strand
CTTTCAACTTTAGTTCACTTTAGGCACTTGTTCGAGTTAGATTTGATTTTATTTTCCAAGGCTTAAACCAATCCTTGGCTACTTCATGTTGTCTGGATCTGGAGGTAGGCGATGCCGATCAAAGTAGTCGTGACGCGAAATTTTGATCACATGAGCGAAGTGGCGGCGGAAGCCGTCAAGAAGCAGATTATCCAAACGCTGCGCAAGAAAAAGGAGTTCGTATTCGGCTTGGCCACGGGAAGTTCACCCACCGGCCTTTACAAGCACCTGGCCAAGGCGGCCAATGCCGGTGAATTCGACAGCAGCCGGATCCGCAGTTTCAACCTCGATGAATATGTGGGGCTTCCCGGCGAAAACGCCCAACAACGTACGCTGCACCCGGAAAGCTACAGCTATTTTATGATCAAGGAACTCTTCGGGCTTCTTGACAACAAGTTTATAGAAACAAGTGTCCCCTACGGTTGCTTGATAGATCAGAAGCAACTGATGCGTGAACTCAAAGCGCATCCCGCGGATTGGCGCGAGGCCGGCAGGGATGCCGGAAGATCGATAGTCATCAAGGCCAAACCCGCCTCCGGGTACCTGGCCTGGGTCCGGAAGGAAATACTGGACGCATACGCCCGCAAAATCAAAAAAGCAGGCGGCATCGATTTGCAGATCATCGGTGTGGGCGGGCGCGGCCACGTTGCCTTTCACGAGTCCGGAATCCCCTTCAAGGGCAGCAAAGTGATGCTGGTGAAGCTGGATGACGACACCGTGGCCAATGCCGTGGCCGACGGGCATTTTGCCTCTAAAAAGGAATCCCCGCGTTACGCCGTTACCATGGGCGCCGAACTGGTCTACAAAGCGAAAACCGTGGTGCTCTTGGCTTCCGGTAAGCGCAAGACCGAACCGGTCGGCGAATCGCTGCTGGCAGATCCGACCCATGATGTCCCAATTTCCTATGGCCGGAAATACTCACAAGAGGGCGGTAATCTGATTTATGCGGTGGACAAAATCGCCGGCCAACAACTGCTCGCCAACAAGAACGCGCTCAAACAAAAAAGGATAACCATCCAAAACCTCTCGTGATCACAAATTATCCCTTTGAGAAAATATTCGGAACGGTTCTCAAAAAGGGCGGCTCCTTTGCCGATATCTATTACGAGTCGAGCAAGATCTGTTCCATTGTCTGTGATGACAACAAGATTGAAAAAGTCATCACCGGCACGGATGCCGGTGTGGGCCTTCGGGCCATTGCCGGTTTGAAGACCTCTTATGCTTACGGCAACCGCTGTTCCGAGGCGGACGTGCTGGCCCTTGCACAGGATCTGGCCAATGCGGTTGAAGCAGGCTCAGGGCCGCCCGTTGCAAAGGACTATCCCTTGGGGCCGCCGGCAAACCTTCAGGTAAGCATTGCACCGGATACCGTTGAGACGGCCGGAAAAGTTGCCGTTGTTCGGGAAGCCAATGCAGCCGCCCGCGCCATCGACCCCCGCGTTCGGCAGGTAAAGGTGGTTTACGCCGACAAGCGCCAAAAGGTTGTAATGGCCAATTCAGAAGGACTGCTGGTGGAGGAAGACCGCACCTACACGCTGCTTGTAGTGCAGGCAGTGGCTGCGGAAAAGGACCTGATTCAGACAGGATACGAGCCCGCAGGCGGCCTGATGGGCTTTGAACTCTTTGATGACGTGGACCCTGCCCGGGTGGCCGAGACCGCGGCCCGCCGGTCAGTGCGATCACTGGAGGCCAGGAAAGCCCCTGGCGGCGTTATGCCTGTGGTTTTGTCAAGTGATGCCGGCGGCACCATGATCCACGAGGCCGTGGGCCATGGCCTGGAGGCGGACCTTGCTCTTGAAGGGCTTTCTGTTTACAGCGGCCGCATCGGTGAGAGCGTGGCCTCCCGGGTCATTACAGTGGTTGATGATGCTCGCATGCCCCAAAGGCGGGGCTCTTACGGCTACGATGATGAAGGGGTCCCGGCACAAAGGACGGTCCTTGTGGAAAAGGGGGTCTTGAAAGGCTATCTTTGCGACCGGCTTTATGCCATGAGGTTCGATGGAATATCTACGACTGGAAACGGCAGGCGGCAATCTTACAAACACCATCCGATTGTGCGCATGTCCAATACCTTTATTGCCCCGGGCGAAGAGGATCCGGCCGCAATTTTGCAAAATACGCCCGAGGGCATTCTGGTAAAAAAGATGGGCGGAGGGCAGGTGAACACCGTAAACGGCGATTTTGTCTTTGAGGTGAGTGAAGGCTATCTGATCAGAAACGGCCAAATGGGCGATCCCATTCGTGGCGCCACCCTCACCGGCAATGGCCCACAGGTGCTAAAGTCGATTGATCGCGTGGGAAACGACCTGGGATTCGGCATCGGTACTTGCGGCAAGGACGGCCAGGGGGTGCCGGTGGCGGATGCCCAGCCCACACTCCGCATCCCCCAGATCGTTGTCGGAGGCGCCGCCGGTTGAGGCAAGAGGCTAAGGGCTCGCTCAAAAATAACTTCCCATTTTCGCATCTCAGCTTCAGCTTACCTTTGACCGATGCTCATTCGCAAAATCCGCGAAATAGCCAGCTATTCCTGTGGTTTTGCTCAATCGGATCGGCCAAATCTCACCCAAATCTGAGCGCCAATTCTGCAAAGTTATTCTTGAGCGAGCCCTAAGGGCTACGAGAGCGGGGAGGGCATGCCATGGAAGAATATATCCAAGTGGTTACGACAACCGAGAAAAGACAAGACGCTGAAAGGATCGCCAAGGCATTGGTGGAGAACAGATTGGCCGGCTGCGTCCAGCTGGTTGGACCTATTGTAAGCACTTATCGGTGGAGGGACGGCATAGAGACCGCCGAAGAATGGCAGTGCCTCATAAAGAGCAAGAAGAGCCTTTATGACGAACTTGAGAAAGCAATCAAAGCAATACACCCTTACGAGATACCGGAGATAGTAGCCTTGCCTATTATTTCCGGCAGCAACGACTACCTGGATTGGCTTAACCGCGAGATCAAATAGGAAAACAATTTCCCATAATATATATATTTCATTGCCACTTCTTGGCAAGGGTTTTCTTCTCCTCGAACCGCCTCTTGTAAAAAATCGGATAGAGGGTCGGGCTGCCCTTGGTGCCTCTCTTAACCTGCTGAAATAACTCAAATTAAAATTTTGACAATTCGTGGTCCGGTCCATGGGACAGTGGCACGAAGATTGTACTTTAGAAGCATAACATGGAAGAAAAGCGGTAGAAAACAGTTGTCGGCCAAGCCGCCTTCCCATGATTATGGCCAAAAAGTATAGTGAATCGCCTTGTCATGGATGCACCAAAGATCTCGATCCCAGGGAAGGGAGGCAGTCGGCCGGTTCAGAGGGGGAAAGTAGATGAAAAAATGGTTATTCTCGGCAGGGATTGGATTGACGGTAGTAGCCGCGGCCTTGGTGATATACAATTCTCCGATCCGTGAAGTCGCTGTCAACGGCGAGGATCTTGGCTCCTTTCTTTTCGAAATTTTCTCTGCTGATGAAGATTTATATGAAAAGGAGGACATTGTGGCAACCGCCGGCAATGCAGCCTCCGGGCACGAGACAAGCGGCGGCGGCGGCGAGCCCGACGCAAGTGGTTATTATGTGGCAGGCTCCACACAAGCCGGCTCGGAGTGGGGCTTTTATGGCGTCGCCCTTGGCGGCGACACCATTGCGAACGGAGTGAACAACTTGTACGGCGAGCCGGACGATCAGGATAATGGCGCGAGCGAAGATGATAAGGTGGCCAAAGATGTTATCCTGCTTTGCTTAGCCGGGGCTGCCCCCGTAGGGGGAGGTGGTAACACCGGCGCCACCGGAGGCGGATTGCCCGAAAATCCGGCTGGTCCTGATCCTGACGAGGGCGGCCCTCCGGCGGCCGTTCCCGAACCTGCCACCATGCTCCTGCTCGGCACAGGGCTCATCGGCCTGGTATGCTTCGGGAGGAAGAAGCCGTTCAAGAAATAAGAAGGTTTGTCTTACAGCACAAAAGCCGCTCAGCATGAATTCCCGGGCGGCTTTTTTGTGGGGCGGCACTCAGCGCTTTTCACTCCCGAAGGGATGAGCGGTTTTGTCCTTTTACTTCATCATAGGCCTCGTTGATAGCTCACGGGAACCGGTAAATTCGGGTTCCATAGTCATGGCTTAGCTATGAGCTATGAGTTTTTTCAATCTCCTTCACCAGTTTTCGGGATGCTTCGCGCTCGGGGAAGTCAGCCTTCATATTAAGGGCCTTGCGCAGCGCTTCCAGTGCCCGGTCTTTTTCACCGTTCTTTGAGTGGGCCAGACCCAGGTGATAGTGGACGGTAGGGTTCTGCGGCATCTTTTGTGCCGCATCAGTCAATTCAGTAATGGCGCTGTGGTACAGACCCTTGGCCATAAAGGCAAGACCAAGCGTGTCGCCAACCCGCGGGTCGTCGGGCAATCGGGCTTTTGCCTTTTTGGCCAGGTCAAAGGCGCGATCGGTGTCTTCGGCTTGCTCAAGGAGCAACCATGCCAGATTGTTGGCAGCGGGCGCAAAGTCCGGATTAATCTCCAATGCCTTCTCATACATCTTGCGGGCCCCCGACTTGTTTCCCCCGGCATCGTAAATGGCGCCGAGGGCCATATGGGCCTGGATGAACTTGGGCCGTTTTTCGAGGATCTCACTGTACTGGCCGATGGCCTTGGCGGTTTTTTTGTTTGCCATATAAAGATTGGCCAGGGAAAGATAAGGCGCAACCAGGTCCGGATTAAGGTCCAGCGCTTTCTTGAAGGCGGCCTCACTTTGCTCGTAGTCCTTCTGCAAAAGCAGCACGCTGCCGCGCATTTGTTGGAGCACGGCCGACAACCGGACGTTTTTGTCATGCTGCCTGAGCCTTACGTCCAGAAATGAGAGCGCTCCAGCCGGCTGTTTTTGGGCCATATACACGGATACCTTTGCAGCCAAGGCCGGCACGTGATCGGCTTTCAGAGCCAGGACCTTGTCCAGGTTGGCCATGGCAGCATCATGGCGGCGCATGAGCCGGTCGAGTGTGGCTAACCGGTAATATGCATCCGGTTTGTCCGGATCGATATCGGCTGCTTTGGTATAGGCCTGTCGGGCCTTTTCTGTGTCCCGCTTCAGAAGGAAGGCGTTGCCGGTTAGAAGATGAGCCCGATAGTTTTCAGGTTGCCGGTCAAGGACCGCGTTCAACTGCTCCAGGGCGAGGTCGGCCGCTCTTTCGGCCAGGTAGATTTCTGAAATAAATATTCGCGCTTTCAGGTTGCCGGGGCCGTACTCCATTGCTTTCAGCAATGCCCCCTTGGCTTTTGTCCGGTCCTTTTCGGCCAGATACGCAAGGCCCAGGTAGTAGTGGGCGCCTGCATGTCGGGGATGGTCCTTGATGATGGCCTCAAGGATCTCGGCTGCATCTTTTAGCCTGTTTTTGCCAAGGAGGAGACGGGCTTTCATCAAGCGGCCGCCAACGTTGTGTTTGTCCTTGTCGAGAACTTTGTCAATGAGCTTTTCGGTCTCCTCCGGCTTACCCATATCCATGTAGAGATGGGCAATGGCATTTTCGATCTCAAGGTTTTCAGGTTGAAGCTCCCGGGCCTTATTCAACCATGCTAATGCTTGCTCCCAATCTTCTTGAGAAGCATAGAAGGCGCTCAGGGTCATCTTCGGAACAAGCTTTTCAGGAGCAAGTTCAGCTACTTTCAGGTAGCTCCTCTCGGCTGCTTTAAGGTCGTCGCGCCGCACGTAAAAGCTTCCCAGTTGGCCGAGAAGCGCTATGTTTTCCCGGTTCCCGGCAATCGCCTCCTTGATTTGACTTTCTGCCTCCTCGTACTTGCCTCGCTGTTCGTAAAAGCGTGCAAGCTCCAATCTGGGAGCGGCATCGTCCGGATTGGCTTCCACTGCTTTTGCAAGATATTCCTTTGCCTCGGCGTACTGTTTTTGACTGCCGGCAATGCGCGCCAATGAAATGTAGGCCCTGATGTTCTTTTTATCTATGGCCGTTACTTTTTCAAGTATCTCGGTGGCTTCCTGCGACTTGCCTTCTTGCAGTAGCGCACCCATCTGCAAGAACAAGGCATCGATGTTTTCCGGTTCTTTTTCCAGAATAAAAGCGGCCTTTTTGCCGGCCTCTTCATTTTTTTTGGCAAGGAGATAGAATTGGCCCAATTTGAGCTGGGCATCCAGGTTGTCCGGGGCGAGATCGACTGTTCTGGAAAGCTCGGCAAAAGCCTCTCTTGGCTGGGCGGTCTTCATGTAAGCAAGGGCAAGCTGGTAGTGGCCGCGGGCGAATTTCGGCTCCGCCTGAACTGCGTTCTTGTATTCTATGACGGCTTTCTTGAATTCCCGTTTTTCAAAATACGCATTCCCACGCTTCATGTGCTTGGCCCTAGTTTCAGCCGGATCACTCCCACAGGAGAAAAGCACGCACACTGAAAGCAGCAAAACAAACACCCGCCAAAAGTGGTTGTAGAAAAACCTCATGATGACCTCCGTATTATCTTTCAGTCTTTCATCCCGATTGCTTTGCGGAAGACAATTTTCTCAAAGCGAATTTTAGCGTCTCCTGAACAAGAGATTACGAGAAATGAAATAAAGACAAGTAGTGATAACCGATAATTCACCGTCCCTGAAGTTCTACAACTTATTGAGGTTATACGGCTTTTGCGTGCTTAACCCTTTGCCTCCCCATGGAATGCCCATGGAATGATGTAAATACAATGGGCGGAGATATCTGTCAACCTTCATGATGGAGCCCGCCATACTTATGTCACAATTATTTTGACCATCTTCCAACTTTCTAACCCTCTCACCTTCTCCGCTTCTCCGTTTCTGCTCTTCCCACCTTCTATTGCTTCCAGCTATCAGCTATTATGTCAAGAGTGTAGACGCGCCCCAGCTGGTTTCCTACCTTTTTGCCAAGAGTGTAGCTCCTGCGACGAGCCTCCTCCGTACTCATGATACTGAAGGCCGCCCCGACAAATGCTCAAAGCTTGTACCCTGTGGCCCGTTGAATTTCTCTTATGTATTCAACTGGGGCTTTGAGTGGAAATGGGTAGGATGTTGTTGAACCGCAAAAGCGAGCGCATTCCCCGTCGCTTGCTCTCCGAGCCGTAGGCTTTACGAACCGGAGGCTGCGGGGTCAGCGAGCGAATCTACAAATGGCACAGTTCCTTACGGTCGAAGATTCCCTGTCCTCCTCAGGCGCACTGCGGGGAACTTCAATTATTGAAAAACGTGTCCCGTTTCCCACGCGCCTCTAAGGGATATCCATGACAAGTTTCATGCCTTCGTAAACTTGGGCCATCCTGTCTTTCGTAAGGCTCCCTAGCTTCTCTTTGAGGCTGACCTTATCCACAGTTTTTATCTGTGTCATATTAGCTACCGATCTTTTGGGAAGATTTGCTTCTCCTTTGCGCAGGATTACATTGCCGGGCAGTTCTCCAAATTTTAAAGTTGACGTAATTGCCACTACAATAACCGTATTTAGCTTGCTGTCGTTCAGAAGATCATTCTGAACAACAAGCCCAGGGCGTTTGCCCATCGGTTCGGAGCCTTTCCCGGGTGAAAAATCTACCCAATAAATAGAACCTTTCCGGATTACCATTCTTGCCCCTCTTCAGTCCCCAATCCTTCAAAGCACCTGGCAGTGTTAAGCTGTTCTTTTCTTATTGATTCGTCTGAAAAGACCTGGTCGTAAGCCTCTTTGATGTGACGGTTCCTCTCCGATATGAGCTTTTCCCTCAGTAGCGTGGAGATAAACTTGCTTCTGGATAGCCCCCGTCTTTTACTGATGTCATCAATCATTGTTACCAATTCTTTCGGAATAGTAATGGCCACCTTTTGAGTATGCATATTTTGTATGCCCCTTGTATAAGATAAAATATAAATACCATACATGGGGATATCTGTCAACCCTCATAATGGAACCTGCCGTGGAGGAACTTCCTACAGAAAGGCCAGGCTAAATCTAAGAAAACGAGTCTAACCAGTTTTAAACATGATCTTTCTGTTTGGAGGGTGTTTCCTGCACATCTCTTTTCTTGGGCTCATAGGCGTTCAAGGCACTGGAATCGCCAGGTCTCCTTCAGCTTCTTGATGTTGAGCGTGAAGGAATTTCCCTGCAATTATTTCGGCCTTTTGATGGTTTTGGCGCCGGATTGTCAATAATGTGAATGCGTATTTATCGTTTCCTGTTTTACGAACTATGAGGTTGAAACACAAATTACTTGCAAGAAAGTAATAAGTGGGTTTTACGGAAGAAGTAATTCAACTCGTCAACAACGTCCCGTATCTGCCTATCTCCGTCCTCTATCTCCTCACAAGTCTTGACAGATCTTTTTCCTTGCCTTTGAGTCTATTTATTGATAAAAAGATTGGTGTAAAAAAATCATCCACAAAAGGGGGCATGACATATGCAGCAAAATCTACCATCTGAAAAAGTCAGACTCAATATTCAGATTTCTTCGGAACTTAAGAGCAAACTTTTCCAAGTTTCTGCTTTGCAAGGAAAAAGGGTTTCGGTTTTGGTTCGAGAATCCATTGAAGAAAAGATAAAACAAACCGAGAAAAGGATGTTTGAGGAAGAGATGAAGCAAGCTTATCTGGATCTGGCACAAGAGAATCTGGAGATTTCAAAGGATTTCGCGGACATTGATGCCGAAAATCTCTAATGAGGTCAACCTATGAATTTCCTTCAAGTTAGGCGTGGTGATATCTATTATGGCAACCTCGATCCGGTTTTGGGGAGTGAAACGGGGAAAACTCGGCCCGTACTTGTGATTCAAAACGACATTGGTAATATCTACTCACCAACTACCATTGTGGCTGTAATCACCGAATACTCAAAGAAAAAGGCATCTTACCCCATCTGCGTTGCTATCAAGAAGGACAAGGGCATGAAAAAACACTCAATTGTCAATTTATCGCGGATAAGAACCATAGATAAAAAGAGACTGGCTACCCCTAAGATAACGACACTCTCAAACGATGTTATGAAACAAGTTGATCAAGCAATAAAAAACAGCCTGGCACTTGATTGATAACTTTGGGTTTGGCATAGAAACCAAGGCTCGCAAAAAAGGCGACACGTAATCTTGCCCACGGGCTTTTGATGATTTCTATGGAAGCCTGGAATACACAAATGTCTCACGGGTGCGCCACTATGTCGGTATTCTTGATCTCTCGATGACACACTGGAAGGCGACTTACTCACTGTTTCATCATTCCCCGCAGGGGACTGCATCTTTTCAATGCCGATCTCACGGCATTGAAAAAAGCGATGAATTCTCAGCGTAGTGAGTGGGCGGTGAGGAAAGTCTGTGCACGTTGATCCTGTCAAATGTTGACGGGCTGGCACCGGGGGTTCACGGAGGGAATGAATAAGCTCTTGACAAGGCGCCGGTTTTCGTATACGATTTATTTAAAACGTGTACAAAAGGTCTCGTGAGCAATGGCCCGGATGGTAGCCGACAGTAGTGCGCTGATATTATTGGCCAAATGTAGCTTACTCGAGATTGTCTGCAAATTGTTTGAGGTCGTTGTGCCAAAAACTGTGACAATCGAGGTGGCATCAGAAAATTTAATAAGAAACTATCCGGATGCAGCCTTGATTTCAGATCTAGTTTCAAAGGGAGCGATAAAAGTTAAAAGACCTGGCAGCGCCGGATTCCCATTGCCGATATCACTTCATCAGGGGGAAAAAGATGCACTGTTATTGGCTATCAAGCTGGGAAAGCCGGTCCTTGCCACAGATGACGGCAAGGCGATCAAGTTTGCCAGGAACTGAAGTGGAACCTATGGGAATTTCTGCACCAATTGAAAGAAAGAAATCTGCACCTGAACGTAAGATTGGAGGACTGGCTGGATGCAGCAGAACTACCATCATGACGGCCACCCAAGCACCAAAAGATGACTGCAATTTAGATTGTCGTGATTCGGGCAACAGCCCGGAAAGATTTGGCCCTTAACCCGGCTCTGTCCTCCGCCTTTGCTGTGAGCCGTCAGCTATTATGTCAAGAATGAAGACGCGCCGCCTCTGGTTTTTTTCTTCAGCGGCGGTCCTGCGGCCTTGAGCTGAAATGGGTAAGGCGCTTGGCTTTGATAAAGATTTCAAGGCGCCGGGTTTAACCACCATCTCCTAATCAAAACACGGCAGGGACACAAGAATATGGTTTGGGCAACAGCCTGTTGAGACGCGATCCAACTGGTTGTCTTGAGACCCCACTGGTTGTCATTTTCCGTAACATGCGAAGAAAAAGTCTCCAAGCAGGGCTGGTATTGGACCAAAGAGTGGCAGAAGATGGAAGCAGAAGTTGACGAAGAGATCAAGAAAGGTCAATTATCGCCAAAATTCAAGACGGCCGAAAAAGGGTATTGCCAAGCTTCGGGCTTCAAAGAAGAAATCGATAGTCACCAGAAATGCGGCTGACATGAAAAACAGTGGGGTAGGCATTCACAACCTCTGGAATTCTATCGCGCATATTTGACAAGCCGGGGTTACCCCAGCCACCTTCATGAGCCATCAGCTATCAGCTATGACCTCTGTCTTCTGTCCTCTGATCTCTGTCCTCCGCCTTTGCCATGAGCTATCAGCTATTATGTCAAGAGTGTAGACCCCCCTGGTTTTGCCGACCCCCCTGGTTTTGCAAGGCGTTCCTTTACTCAAGCCCGGCGTGGGCCATGTTGTATGTTTTTTCGTCGATGTTTCACATCAAAATCCCCTTTTCACAGAACGTTTCCCGCGACAGCGGGATGCCCGGTTGAGCAGATTTCCCACTTCCGCCTGAAGCGGACTCAAAAACTCTGCGGCTCCGCGGGCTCTGCGAGAGATCGCTTTAGGTGTGGTTGTTGAGTGTGAAAATAAAAACCACATCTTATGTAGTCTTGTGCCACTTCTTGATAAAGCTTTTCTCCTTCTTGAATACCCCTTTCGAAAAAAGGTTAGGCTGCTCCTAATGCCCGTTATAACTAACTGAAAGAACTAGAAAACTTTTTTGCCGGCTTTCGGCCCATATTAAAAATAGTGGCACAATCATTGTACTATAGACAGTAAGAGTTCCAGGGATGACCCGAAACAATCAACCGGATCCCCGGTTTCGATATTTCAGTGCATGGGTACACACGGGTCGATATGGTCGCTCACGATCACCATATTCAAGCCGATGACAAAGCCCGTTGCCATATTCAGCCCGTTCTCTGGTGATTATTTCTTAAAATGTTTTGCAGGAAAAAACACGAATTTCATCACGAATTTCATAATGAAGGGGCCAAGTATTTAACGAAAAAAAATGGGAGGTGATAACGCGAGGAAGTTTGGTGGGTTGTTGCCCCGGTTAAATAGGGTAAACCATTTAACGGGGTAAAGGTTTGTTGGGTTCATTCATAATGAAACACCCGGCATCCGGAAACCGGCAACCAGTTTATTTAACTAATCAACAATTTGACTAATCAGGAAGGGGGGAGAAAAGGTGAAAAAACTTTCAAAAATCTTATTGCTTTCAGTCCTGTCGATCTTTTTAATGGCTGGAAGTGCGATGGCTACGTCCATGCTCGATTTTGGTATTGTTGCACCGACCGCGGGGACCATTTCTTACGCTGGCGGGGTGGCACCATTAGTGGGAACAGACATTGACGTGGACAGTGTGGTAGGCCTCGGCACCTTCTTGAACGCCAACTTATCCCTAATGCTTTTTGATGCTACACTAGACTTCACGACTGGAGCATCTGACGGTGTATGGTCTTGGGGCGGTGGCGCAAGTAGCTCTATTACATTAATAGGTGGTGTCGATCTTAACAACAATCTGATATATGACGCTGGTGATATTGCGCCAGGTACAGCCTTGTTGACTGGAACATTTGGATCCGCTGATGTGGATCAGAAAAGTGGTGTGTTTCACATAGCTGGCGCAGCGTTCAAAGACCTTAAGGACGATGATTTGTTGAATTTCTATGGCCTGCCAACCCTCATGGCTGACGGGGTGACCCCAATGCCGTACGTGGGCAATTTCAACATTAGTTTTAATGCGCCTTACACGATAGATGGCGCTGCTTTTACTAGCACCATGGTTATGAGCGGAGATGTCACAAACGCTCCTGTCCCTGAACCGGCCACCATGCTGCTTCTCGGCACCGGACTGGTTGGTATGGCAGCATTTGGGAGGAAAAAATTGTTCAAATAAAATCGCTTCACGATTTTATTTCACGATTTTATTCAGGAACCCACGACCAAGATAAACCCATAAAAAAAACCGCTCAGGAGTGAATCCCTGGGCGGCTTTTTTGTGGTGCATCATACCGCAGAGCCGCCCCAGTTAAATACTTTCAAATTTAACAAGGCAAAGAGCGCAGAGCCAATCAGAGAAGATCCAAGCTCAGTTTGATGGCCTGGTTAACTTTTTCGACCTTTTCTTTGCTGAGCCGGCCTATCCGCTTTTCAAGCCTTTTCTTGTCAACCGTGAGAATCTGGCTGGTCTTGACAATTGAGGCGAGGTTTAGTCCGCCTTCAGGAGGTTCGATTTTCACGTTCATGGGATAGTCTTTTACAGAACTTGAAATGGCTGCCACAATAGTCGTAGAGGCCTTTTCATTGCCAATATCATTCTGGATAACAAGAGCAGGTCTCTTGCCTGCCTGTTCGCTTCCTCTGGCCGGATTCCAGTTAACCAGCCAGACTTCACCACGCTTCGGAAAACGCCTCACTATAGGATCTCCTTTTGAGCCTCGAAAGAAAGTTCAGCGAACTCTTTGTCCTCTTCGGCCATTTCTGTGTAGCCTTTGGCCATAAGCTCCTGTGTTCTTTGTTTTAGCCACAGTTTTAAGGCCTCCTGGGTAAGTTGACTTTTGGCCATACGATAGGTTTTTGATGCATTTTCAATAGCTTTCAGGATTTCCTCGTCAATGGTAACGCTTAGTTTCCTTTTGGTTCTCATTTTGGCTCCTTTTTATTCGTACTTTTGGTCGTATAATATATCATACAATGATATCTTGTCAAGGGAATAAAGGGGTCTACACTCTTGACACAAATAAAGCCATAAAAAGCAAAAAGCCGCTCAGGTATTCGTGCCTGGGCGGCTTTTTTGTGTGAAGCAAAAATATGGACCTGTGCGGTTACTTGAAAAATCCCCCTAAATCCCCCTTTAACAAAGGGGGACTTCTTGGACGAACGTGGTTTCCCCACTTTGAAAAAGGGGGGCAGGGGGGGATTTGGATGGTATTGCTAGGACCACGAATCCACTAACCGCACAGCTACAAATTTTTCCCTGATTACAAACTTTCCAAATACGCCAAATCCTTTGTCTGGGTATTCTTTGTGCCGATGGCCAGAATCTGCGCTTTTCCGTCAGCGCCCTGTTTCCAATAAAGCCTTCCTCTGTAAGCGAATTCGGATTCAAAGGCCGGAAGCGCCCCTTTCCTGGAGAACACCTTCCGCTTCACGGTCAACCGGGCGCTGTCTTCATTCATATTGTGGATAAGCTCTTCGGCCCGGAGCTGCAAATCACCTTGAAGGTTGACGAAGCCTTCCGCGGCCCTGTAGTGAAAGTCAAGGTTTTTGTACAGGGTTCTGAACCGCTTCGTGGTGGCTTTGATCTGCCTGTCTTGCTTCCTGGAGGAGATTTTCTTGGTTGACTCCAGGCTCTCCAGCTCCTCCTTGAGTTCGGCGACTTCCTTTTCAATGTTCTCCCGCAGGGCGACGCTTTCGTGCAGCTTTTCTTCCAGCGCTTCCATTTCGGCCAGGGCCTCATCCTCGGTGGCCCGCACCTTGTTGCCGGCTACGGCAAGTTCGCTCTGAAGTTCTTTGATCTCATGCTGATATGCTTTCTCTTTGTCCGCAACGTCCCGCAGATGTTCTTGAGCTGCGTCTAATTTGCCGTAGGCGGCATCGAGTGCGTGTTGGTTGCGCAGGTAAAGCTGCTCGGCTTGCCTGGCGCCGGCCAGGTAGGCGCGGTAGAGGATGAAGCTGAAGACAAAGATGTAAAAGAGCAGAACGCTGTTGGCGAGCCACGTATTTCTTTGAATCTCAACAGCCACGGAAAGCATGATTCCCTCTTCCATGACCTTCAAGTTCTCCTTGGCGAGCCGGACGGCTTCCAGTGGGTCGGGGGGGTCTCTCTCGCTGTGGAATGTGCCTGAATCGAACGAATAATAGTCCTGCGGGCTCATTTGAGGGTAGAGCCAACGTCCGGCCTTCGTCTTGACTACAATGCGGTAGACAACGCCCCACTTCACTGCGTACCGCGTGGCCGGATAGTTATCAATGTTTCGTCTTACCTCGTCCTGGATACTGATGCGGCCTTCCAAAAGAGCAATTGGGTCGGATATGAGTCTTGTTTCAAGGGCGGCCGTCCACTTTTCTTGAATCACTGCTTCCAGGGCCTGGATGGAGAAGATATAGAGCACCGGCGGCAAGAATATACACAAGAAAAGGATGCGGAAAGATAGGTGTCTCATTTGTCAGGAGATAAGAAAACTAATCACTAAAATACGTACTGTTCTCAAGGCGCAAGCCGCAAAGTACGAAAACACGAAAACTTGTCTTTAAGTACAAAAGCTATTTGAGCTATTTGAGCAGGGTCAGTTGACAACTCTTCTTACCTCCAAAGTGGGCTTTGCAAAATTTAGCAATAACCCTACCTTAAGCCCAGTAGCCTTAAGATAGGATCGAATTTGAGCAAAATGAATATCCGACAACTCTGCTACCGCCTTCAATTCTAAGATAATCTTGTTTTCGACAAGTAGGTCAAGCCGGTGCACACCAACTTCTACCCCAAGATATTCTATCTTTATCTCTTTTTGACAATCAAAATGAAGTTCATGTTCAGAGAATTCAACTTTTAATGCCTCTTCATAAATGCTTTCCAAGAAGCCCGGTCCGAGCTCCCTATGGACCGCAATTGCTGCGCCAATTATCTTCTTGCTCAAATCTTCAAACTGATACTTTTCTTTTTCTGTCTCTGTAACTGGCTTGATTTGTTTGTAATGTAGTTTACCCATTACTAATCTCTTTCGTGCTTTCGTCCTTTCGTGTTTTCGTGATTGTCTTTATAGCGGATCCCCGATCCCTAGCCTTTTGCTTCGATTTCCCTTACCAGTTTCATGGCTGCTTCGCGTTCGGGGAAGTCAGCCTTCATATTAAGGGCCTTGCGCAGCGCTTCCAATGCCCGGTCTTTTTCACCGTTCTTTGAGTGGGCCAGACCCAGGTGATAGTGGACGGTAGGGTTCTGCGGCATCTTTTGTGCCGCATCAGTCAATTCAGTAATGGCGCTGTGGTACAGACCCTTGGCCATAAAGGCAAGACCAAGCGTGTCGCCAACCCGCGGGTCGTCGGGCAATCGGGCTTTTGCCTTTTTGGCCAGGTCAAAGGCGCGATCGGTGTCTTCGGCTTGCTCAAGGAGCAACCATGCCAGATTGTTGGCAGCGGGCGCAAAGTCCGGATTAATCTCCAATGCCTTCTCATACATCTTGCGGGCCCCCGACTTGTTTCCCCCGGCATCGTAAATGGCGCCGAGGGCCATATGGGCCTGGATGAACTTGGGCCGTTTTTCGAGGATCTCACTGTACTGGCCGATGGCCTTGGCGGTTTTTTTGTTTGCCATATAAAGATTGGCCAGGGAAAGATAAGGCGCAACCAGGTCCGGATTAAGGTCCAGCGCTTTCTTGAAGGCGGCCTCACTTTGCTCGTAGTCCTTCTGCAAAAGCAGCACGCTGCCGCGCATTTGTTGGAGCACGGCCGACAACCGGACGTTTTTGTCATGCTGCCTGAGCCTTACGTCCAGAAATGAGAGCGCTCCAGCCGGCTGTTTTTGGGCCATATACACGGATACCTTTGCAGCCAAGGCCGGCACGTGATCGGCTTTCAGAGCCAGGACCTTGTCCAGGTTGGCCATGGCAGCATCATGGCGGCGCATGAGCCGGTCGAGTGTGGCTAACCGGTAATATGCATCCGGTTTGTCCGGATCGATATCGGCTGCTTTGGTATAGGCCTGTCGGGCCTTTTCTGTGTCCCGCTTCAGAAGGAAGGCGTTGCCGGTTAGAAGATGAGCCCGATAGTTTTCAGGTTGCCGGTCAAGGACCGCGTTCAACTGCTCCAGGGCGAGGTCGGCCGCTCTTTCGGCCAGGTAGATTTCTGAAATAAATATTCGCGCTTTCAGGTTGCCGGGGCCGTACTCCATTGCTTTCAGCAATGCCCCCTTGGCTTTTGTCCGGTCCTTTTCGGCCAGATACGCAAGGCCCAGGTAGTAGTGGGCGCCTGCATGTCGGGGATGGTCCTTGATGATGGCCTCAAGGATCTCGGCTGCATCTTTTAGCCTGTTTTTGCCAAGGAGGAGACGGGCTTTCATCAAGCGGCCGCCAACGTTGTGTTTGTCCTTGTCGAGAACTTTGTCAATGAGCTTTTCGGTCTCCTCCGGCTTACCCATATCCATGTAGAGATGGGCAATGGCATTTTCGATCTCAAGGTTTTCAGGTTGAAGCTCCCGGGCCTTATTCAACCATGCTAATGCTTGCTCCCAATCTTCTTGAGAAGCATAGAAGGCGCTCAGGGTCATCTTCGGAACAAGCTTTTCAGGAGCAAGTTCAGCTACTTTCAGGTAGCTCCTCTCGGCTGCTTTAAGGTCGTCGCGCCGCACGTAAAAGCTTCCCAGTTGGCCGAGAAGCGCTATGTTTTCCCGGTTCCCGGCAATCGCCTCCTTGATTTGACTTTCTGCCTCCTCGTACTTGCCTCGCTGTTCGTAAAAGCGTGCAAGCTCCAATCTGGGAGCGGCATCGTCCGGATTGGCTTCCACTGCTTTTGCAAGATATTCCTTTGCCTCGGCGTACTGTTTTTGACTGCCGGCAATGCGCGCCAATGAAATGTAGGCCCTGATGTTCTTTTTATCTATGGCCGTTACTTTTTCAAGTATCTCGGTGGCTTCCTGCGACTTGCCTTCTTGCAGTAGCGCACCCATCTGCAAGAACAAGGCATCGATGTTTTCCGGTTCTTTTTCCAGAATAAAAGCGGCCTTTTTGCCGGCCTCTTCATTTTTTTTGGCAAGGAGATAGAATTGGCCCAATTTGAGCTGGGCATCCAGGTTGTCCGGGGCGAGATCGACTGTTCTGGAAAGCTCGGCAAAAGCCTCTCTTGGCTGGGCGGTCTTCATGTAAGCAAGGGCAAGCTGGTAGTGGCCGCGGGCGAATTTCGGCTCCGCCTGAACTGCGTTCTTGTATTCTATGACGGCTTTCTTGAATTCCCGTTTTTCAAAATACGCATTCCCACGCTTCATGTGCTTGGCCCTGGTTTCAGCCGGATCACTCCCACATGAGAAAAGCACGCACACTGAAAGCAGCAAAACAAACACTCGCCAAAAGTGGTTGTAGAAAATACTCATGTGAACCTCCATTCGAGACCATTGCAAAACATCCTCTTTTGCCCAATCTCTGCGTCAGACTCAGATTTTGATCCTAAAAATACTCTAAGTATTCCTGCGGTCAAAATCTTCGTGTTGACTCGGGGCATCCATGCCCCTCGCCCTTACGGGCAGCCTGACAGCTGTCCAATTCCGCTGTCCTGCGGAATTGTCCTTGACCTTGGGCAAAATTGAACATTTTGCAAAGGCCTCGTTTTTATGAAAAACTAGTCACGTCTCTTCTCAAGGCGAAAAGCCGCAAAGTACGAAAGCGCACCCATAACTTTATAGAAGAATACGGTGATAGTACAGTGAAACCATACGATAAGGTCAAACATTTTTTAGGTGTTGTTGAGAAGTGAAGCTCTCTGTTCTTTCCGTTCTGCAAAATGTTGTGTCTTGTCATTGTGTTTGATTCCGTGACGTTGATACCCATCTCATTTTATCGCGAAGCGGTCACGCCTTCTCGTATAGCCTACGCTCGGAGAGCTTCCAGGCCGGCTTCCGGCTCGTAGAGCCTACAGCGAAAATTTACCCAAAAGTCCCTTGAGGTGAAATGGGTAAGTCTTCTGTGTCTTGCGCTGTCTCTTTCGCAAAACCGGATCATTTGTCAAGAGGAAAGATTAATGACCCCAAGCTTTCCCGGTGATCAGTGATAACCGCGTGTCATCTCATGGGCGGCTTGCCGTATGATCTTGTCAAATGTTGAGACCCCGGTGGTTTTTTCTGACCACGATGGTTTTTTTCAGTGGGAGGTTTGTGTGTAGTCTTCTTGCTTCCGCTATTCTTGAACGGGCAATACAAGGGATCTCCTATTAGGACCATTTTCCACGACAAGAACGGATTAGATGCTGCATAACACTCGGCTAAGCTCAGCCTGCCTTGAATCAGGAGTCCAAAAAAAATCTCCGGTACAGGAAACGCCCGAACATATGGCTCCCCCACCGGACCAATGGTGGCTGCAACCCCTTTTTCGAGCATCATCTTGCACCAGGTGCGACTGTTTTTCCTCTTAAGGGTTACGCACTCACTGCTTGCGATGTGATAACCTACGGCACCGGGCTGCCACTCAAAGGCATCTACATAGTTAGCAAGGCTGTACCATCCGCAGTACAGGGCTGCATCAGGACAGTCGCCGCGCTGGAAAAGCGCCTGCCGGTCATCCAGCACTATAGGCATAAGCCCGTTTTTTTTGACAAGGTTTGCGGCCCGTTGGAGGGACTGGTCGTAAAAACGGTAGGCGGACGTCTCTTTTTTGCCTGGGTCAGCCCAACGGGCGTCAAAGTAGGCCGTACCTTGAAGCCCGTTTTTTTCTGCAACCATGCTATCATCAATGACTCGACGCACAGTTTGTTCTGACGGCCCATCCAGCCGAGAGACCAAAAAGACATCCTCTGGGAGGTTTTTGATTTGCTTTCCTCGATAACCAAGGAAGTACGGATTAGGAATCCAGCGCGACAAAGAATAATGTTCTTCCAGGACCAAGGCAATCTCTGAATCGAGGGAAGATGCCTGATCACCTTTCTTCAAAACAGAAACACGCTTCTTGATATCCTCCAATTCCCTGGTGATTTTTCTCTTTTGCTCCTCTTCGGTAACCTCCGAGCTTCTCAACTTCTTACTGAGAGCTACTCGCCTCTTCTTTATCTTCTCAACCTCCCCTCGCTCCTCTGCATTCATCTCCGGTGGAGCCACTCTAAGGGGAATACCATACATGATAACCAGACATCGGATGAACATGAAAGGATCATTGTCCTTGAGATGTCGCCGAACCGGAATGGCTACATTTCTTTCGTATTCCGTACGACTGATTTCTTCCTTATCCGTGACCCACAGTCTAACTAGATTATCAACAGGTATACCCCTTTTTTTCATATAGTATTTTGCAAGATCGAGGCTGCCAGAGTCATTTCTGTTCGCCAGCACTAAAATTTGATCTGCCTCCAGTGCCCAGCAAGGATCTGAGCCTACCAGCAAAGCTCCTATCGAAAGGAGTAAAAAAAATGTCCTTGAACCAAAAAAGAATCTTGCCGGTATCAACTTCAAGATTTTTCCTGGCGCACCTTTGTGCGATGTGCCTGTGGTTTCTTCTATCAATAGATGAGGACGAGCAGATCGTCTTTATGGCGGGTCCATTACTGATTTAAACTGCGCAATTACAATAAAAACTCTGTGCCTCCGTGCGCTCTGCCTGCCCCATAGGTGGGTGCCATCGTACGGGGGCGAAAGACAAAAATGAAGGGAGATTCCTACAGCAAGGACCACGGAGATTTGAAAAGGTGGGTCTAACCTGCTGTCGATTCTGGATTTCTACATCAGAAGGCTATTTCCTACACGTCCATTTTGTTCGAGCCACGGGGCTTCAATGCACTAAAATCACTAAATTTCCTTAAGTTTTTTGATGTTGTGTGTGAAGGACTTTCCCTGCAATTATCTTGGCCTCATCTCTCTTTTTGTCAAGAGTGTAGACGTGCCCCCTGTGGTTTTCCAAAGTAACGGGCGCGGAGCGGGCATAAAATGACATCGTACTGGTGCAGGCGTTGGCGCCAATGGGAAAAATGAGGGCATTTTTTCGACAGGTGAGGTGTTTTTTTCTTGACAAGTCCTTTAACGGGTGACCCCAAGTTCTCAAGCTCTGCCCAAGTCAAGGGGTAATCCCATCTCTTCCCCCGACTTCAACCCCCACCAACCTGGAGGCAATCTTTGGAGCCATCTGTTTGACCTTCACATAAAGCACCCTACCGCCTTCACTTTCGATCTCCTTGGCCATTTTCAAGTTGAAATCCGTTAATTCTGCATCAAATTCCGGTAGAAACACAACTACCGCTTCTTCCGTGAGAAGGTCGTCCATCTCGGGATGTTCCAAAACATATTTACTAAACTCTGTGCTCAGTTCAGAATTCCTCGTAAAGAACTCGTTTTTCTGTGTCTCCATGTCACACTCCTCTCAAAAAGCGTTGTTTGTATATTCTCCAGTTGGATCTGATATCATATTCAGCAAATGTTAACGCCTCGTTGTAATCTTTAGCAAAAACAGGCGTCTTTTGTTTTTCGCCCTTTTTATCTAAGAGATCCCGATGGGCAAAGCCGTGCCATGTGTCATATCTTACCACAGGGAGCCACATTTCTTCCACCTTGGTCTCATATTGTACAACAAAACTGAGAACATCTCTCTTGAATCGCACGTGGTGGTGACGGTATCTATCCTCTGGTGCCAACATTACTGCAAAGCTAACTTCCTTCACCATAAATGCCACCTCTCACTGCGGATCGAGCATACTTGCCCTATGATGCCTTATGAGCCTAGGCTAAATCTATCCAAAACTGCCTTGGGCTGAAATGGGTAAAGTCGAACAGATAAGATGCACCAGGATTAGCTATTCTCAATGGCCGTGCCATGATCGGACCTTTAGGGCGAGCCCTTGATATCGAACACTATGATCACCATTCTACATCGTAACAAAGCGGCTGTAACTGGCAATCGACTTGAGTGGATTCTCGGCCATGGCTAATAGGCAGGCTGAACACGCAAAGTTTCAGCGAGGTCGCGTTTATGAATCTGGTTGGTGTACGCATCCTTACGCCGTAACCATGTTTCGTAAATCCCCTTCCACCGGCTGAAGTCAGCACGGCTTTCGTCATAGTCGTCATAGCGTTTCAACTTGCCTGCCATAATAGCGGCGTAGAAATCTTCGCTCAAAATCCCATATTTTTCTTCATAAAGGGTCAATCGACGTTCGAGTAATTTCATCTCGATAACGAGTTCGTGAATTTCCATTTCTCCCTCCTGCAATGACGACCTTCTTCGTTGTCAATTCCACTATCGGGTATTGACCATAATACTAGTTGTCGTTGGCATTGACAAGGCATCCTCAGACAGACTGGGTTTTTCAGATGGTGGGAATATGACTATATACTTTATAGCATGGGAATTTTCGATTTTCAAGCGGCGTGGTCCGACAGAAGATATCTCAGGGGATCTTGTAATTATTGACCGAGGCAAGACTGATGGTCTCGTAAAAAGTCCAAATTAGACGGCAAAGTAATCCGCCGAAGGCGGACCAAATTCAAGGCGCGCACCTCTTTTTAAGCCGTCAGGCGCAATCCTGAGGAATGAGGCGTACTTATGGTACGCCGCAGTGATTTACCCTGTTAAATCGGCTCCGCCGTCTCGCATAGCGAGAATTTAACGGGGCAGGGGATGCAGCGCAACACAGAAGTTGGACTTTTTACGAAGCCGTCATGATTAGACGGAATTTGAACCATAGAACATTTGATGCCAATCGATTTGTGCCATAATCCATAACTCCAATACCCCACAATCGGGGCAGAGCCCCCAAGTCTCATACGCAGACCCCGCAATGACTGTGAAAAAAGGGCAGATTCTGGAATTAAAGATCGACAAGTTGATCTTTGGAGGCCGCGGCCTTGCCAGGGTGAACGGCTTTGCTGTCTTTGTAGAAAAGGCTGTTCCTGGCGACGAGGTACGAGTCAAGGTTTTCAAGAAGAAAAAAACTCATGCCGAAGCACGTATTGTCGATTTGATCACGCCGTCCCCTTTCAGGGTGAAGCCACTGTGTCCTTACAGCGGTTTCTGCGGCGGGTGTTCGTGGCAGTTTCTCGATTATGAAAAGCAGCTTTTGTTCAAGAGGGAACATGTGCTCGAACCCCTGGAGCACATCGGCCAACTCAATGACGTCCGGGTTCATCCTGTCATACCTTCCGACAAGAGATTTGAATATCGCAATAAGATGGAGTTTTCCTTTTCCGACAGAAGATGGCTCTTGCCCGAAGAACTCTCCAGAGGCGATATCTCCAGGGACTTTGCCCTCGGACTGCATGTGCCAGGAACCTTCGAGAAGGTTCTCGACATCAATGCGTGCTTGCTCCAGGCAGACTTGGGCAACAAGATCCTTGGCGACGTGCGTCGCTATGTGAAAGAAAGCGGCGTAGCACCCTACGGGCTGAAGTCCCATGAAGGGTTTTGGCGCTTCTTGATGCTTCGGCATTCTGCAAGTTATGATACCTGGATGGTCAACGTCATTACCTCCGAATGGCAACAGAGCCGGCTCCAGCCTCTGGCAGACCTGTTAGGCGAGCAATATCAAGATATTACCTCGATTATCAACAACGTAAACACGAGGCGCGCATCCATAGCCGTTGGGCAGTGGGAAAGACTCCTCGCAGGCGAGCCGTACATCAAGGATAAGATTGGAAGGTTTGAATTTGAGATCTCGGCCAATTCCTTTTTTCAAACCAACACCGCCGGCGCACATCGCCTGTATGAGGTCGTGAAGGATTACGCGCAGCTTACAGGGCAGGATACAGTGGTAGACCTTTACAGCGGAACGGGCACTATCCCCATATTTCTCTCCGATGTTGCAGGAAAGATTGTAGGAATTGAAATTTCGAAAGGCGCCGTAATGGATGCACAAAGAAACTGCAAAAAAAACCGGGTAAACAATTGCCAGTTCATATGCGGAGACATCAAAGCCGGCCTTAGACAGATCAAAGAAAGGCCTGGCGTGATGATCGTGGACCCGCCGCGGGCCGGCATGCATCCGGATGTGGTCAAGGCGGTTCGCGCCCTTTCTCCGGACAGGATTGTCTATGTCTCCTGTAATCCTGTCACGCTGGCCAGAGACCTTGCAACGCTAAAAGACGACTATCATGTCGTGGAAGTCCGGCCCGTGGATATGTTTCCGCACACCTATCACATAGAATGTGTGGCAAGACTCGAGCTGATCAGCCAATAGAGATCCCCCTGGTTCCTTTTGATGAGCCGTAAAGACAGATGCCTACTTTCGTTATTGGCCGTGATTTTGCTTCTCTGATTTTATCGGTGTTTTTCAATACCCCGCTGCTTGCGGCGGGGTTGCCGCTCAGTGCCCTCTCCCCTGGCGGAGAGGGTTAGGGTGAGGGGGTATAAAAAGGGTGTTTCCTTATGATACCCCGCCCGCTTGCGGCGGGGAGCTTCATGCAACCCCGCCAACCGGGCGATGGCCGCCCGGCAGTCCGTGCTGTGTGATCACCAACGGGGAAAACCCGTGCCAGGAAAATATCCCGCCTGCCAGGAATTTGACCTACGAAAATGAATCCCTCTCTCTATGGACCTCTTGACTAAGGTGCGGCAGTATCTTATAAAGTTTAAAGCTCTCGCTCTAAATATGAACTTCTGATGTTGAATCCCTGACCTTCTAGTTCTTACTTTTGCTGCAAAAAAACTTCTTCAACCTGCAATACGCTGTCGCGTTTGAGTCTTTTTTGCGTTACAAGGCCAGACTTTTTTCGATGAAAACTTTGGGTCAATGAATTTCAATGGAAAACCAGGGACTTTGGCTTGAATCTCGCTTGTTTTTTGGCACTTTGTTTCCAATCAAAAGACAGGTGAACCCTTTCCCCCCTGAAATGCTGGGGTTCACCTCGCGCGCTTACGCACCCGGTAAGTAAGATAGACATTATTGGATAACTTGCCCTCGCCCAAAATGACTGGGGTCCTGCGGCGGAGCAGCACTTCGCATTGGCGGGGAGAAGGTCGGTCATTGTACGATACGGAGGCCAATCATGCGTATAGCGATGTTGTGCTGGGAGTCACTTCATTCGATCCCCGTCGGCGGAGCAGGTGTCCACGTAAGTGAGCTGGCGGCTGCGCTTGAACGGAAAGGACATGAGGTGCATGTCTTCACCCGGATGGCACACGGCCAGCAACACTACGACCTGATTGACGGGGTTCATTATCACCGCTGTTCTTTTCAGTTGCATCACGATTTCATAGAAGAGATCAACGACATGTGCAGGTCGTTTGTGCACCACGTGTTTCAGACCGAGGACTTCATCGGTCCCTTTGACGTAATCCATGCGCACGATTGGCTGGCGGCAAATGCTATGATGTGGATCAAACAAGGCCGCGGTCGCAAAACGATCTTGACGATTCACTCAACCGAATATGGCCGCTGTGGAAACAATTTTTGGGGTGGCCGCTCCGCTCGCACCCGCGAGCTGGAACGAGACGGGACTTACTGGGCAGACAGAATAATATCGGTCTCTCAAGCCCTTCGGAATGAGATCATGTGGATGTACGAAGTCCCGGATTGGAAGGTTTCCGTCGTTTACAACGGCGTCAATCTACACAATTTCGATGGCTGGCTTTCTCCAATGGAAGTCAAAAGGCGGTACGGAATCGATTATATGGACCCGATGGTCCTTTTTTGTGGCCGCATGGTTTATCAAAAAGGCCCAGATCTTCTAATCGAAGCTATCCCATACATCCTCAAATTTTACCCCAATGCCAAATTCGTATTCGCCGGCGACGGGGAGATGCGATCTGACGTGGAATGGCGAACACATGAGCTTGGTGTGTCGCATGCGACACGATTTGTCGGATTCAAAACGGGTTGGGAATTGATCGACCTTTATAAAGCGTGCGATGTCGTCTGCGTGCCGAGCCGCAACGAACCTTTCGGCATTGTTGTCCTCGAGGCTTGGAGCGCCGGCAAGCCCGTGGTCGCCACAAAGAACGGAGGCCCTGATGAGTATGTGTGGCACGAGGTGAATGGGCTAAAAATATATCCAAATCCGGAATCTATCGCCTGGGGCCTGGGAACGCTTTTTACGAACTTCGAATGGGCCCGATGGATGGGGCACAACGGAAGAATCGCCGTCGAAGACGCTTTCACCTGGGATACGATTGGAGATGAGGTGCTTTCTCCATATTATCATTGACCTTACAATATCCACAAGCCCGCCCCTTGCAAGAACCATTTGAATTCCATTTCCACTCAATCCTTGCGAAATTCGGGTAAAAAAATGGATCGGAAAGGGGATCTGCTTCAACAAAATGAGCGGTAATCAATCTGAGGGAAGATATTGTTCTGGCTTTCGAGCTTTGAGAGCCGGTTCTCATCTATCATCCGCCCTTCAATTTCTCTCTTGAGCCTGCTCAGTCGCAAGAGGTGGGTCTTCGTCCTTCTGATCGCATACTCTTCCATGGTACTCCAGTTGCCCATGAAGGCCCAGTCGCTCGCCTGTGCCAGCAGCAGCTCCCTTGCCGCTTGCTTAAGCGCCCTCATCATCAGGCCCTTAGCCCGAGGATGATTCGTTGCCAGCCTTTCCATAGACAGTGCCCCTTGGTGCAAGTGGCGATAGATCCAGTCGTTGCCCCCATTGAGCCAGGTTTCGTGGAAACCGTTGTATCCCCAACTTGAAGTAGAAGGTGTTGAAACCTGATTTGCCGGATACTCCTCCAGATATTCGGAAAGCGTAGTAAGCCGGATTGTTTTTTGCTCGTAGGCAATTTTACGAATCAAGTAATCAAGCCAGTTCGGTCCTTCAAACCACCAGTGGCCGAAAAGTTCTGCATCGTAAGGCGCCACAATGATCGGCTTGCGATCCATGACCGAAGCCAGATATTCAGTCTGTTTTTCCCTGTTAAACACGAAATTTGCCGCGTGGAGCTCGGCTTTTCTCTCTGCCCATTCGGGAACGTAGACTTCTTTATGATCGTTCTTGCCGGTGACGCGGTAATACTTGAAGCCGGTGTCAAGTCGAATGCCGTCTCGATGAATATAGGGCTTGACATATTCAAGATCGAGGTCGTAGGCGATGTCACGATAGAATTCCCGGTAATCGTAATCCCCCGGATAGCCTTCTGTTGAGCTCCAAACCTGTTTGGACGATTCCGGGTCGCGCCCAAAAGCGGCTACCCCTGATGGGCAATAGACCGGGGCATAGACACCATATTTCGGCCTCGGCTCAGCGCGGGTTATCCCGTGAGTCTCTAAGATAGTATAACGAATGCCATGCTCCTTGAGTAACTCGTCAACTCCAGGATAGTAACCACACTCCGGCAACCAGAAGCCTTTAGGCTTTCGGCCGAATACTTGTTCATAATGCTCGATTCCGACTCGAATCTGTGCTCGAACAGACGATGCATTGACGGAAAGCAACGGAAGGTAACCGTGAGTGGCGGCGCTGGCGATGATCTCCACCTTTCCAAGCTCCTGCAAGCGTTTGAAGGCCTGAACCAGGTTCCGATCATAACGATTGCAGAATGCGTTGCGCACCTGGAGAAAACGTTCATGGTACATCAGAGCCAGGGCATTAAACTCGGGTTGCGATCTGGTTCGTTTGATCTCTTTTTCAGCCAGCTCTATCAGACGTTCAAGTCTATTCAGATACCGGGACTGCAAAAACGGATCAAGAAGCATTGAGGCAAGAGTGGGTGTGATTGACAGGGTTAGACGAAAATCAACCCCGTCTTCTAAGACTTCCTCCAGTATAGAAAGCAGAGGGATGTACGTATCGGTAATCGCTTCATAAAACCAATTCTCTTCGAGCGAATCAACGTACTCCGGGTGCCTCACGTAGGGAAGATGCGCGTGAAGCACGATCGCCAGGTAACCCTTTTCCATTTTCAGACCCCGTTATCAAGTGACCGAGTGGAAACTTAGTTCGTGTCCATCCATAAATGGCCATTTTTCGCAATCTCTGCGTCAGACTCAAATCTTAATCCTCAAAATACTCAATGTATTCCTGCGGTTAAAATCTTCGTCTTCCTTGACCTTGCGAAAACTATCTCATTTCTGGATGGACACTAGTTCGCTCCGCTCACAATTGTGCCGAGACGACCGATTTTGTTTCGACGATACGCCAAGGGTGAACCTTCTCTCGCTCATTTCCGTAAGATCGAGGTCACGTTCTTTTCGATATTGAACGTTAACGTCTTGAGTCGACGGTACTTCCGGCCTAAAAGGCGGCTTTGCGCCCATTCGGAACCTGGAAAGTTCGGCGAGTCTCCTGCGTAAGATTCTTGCCGAATCAATTGGTTGGGCTGTTTTAACTTCACTTGGTCGCGCTTTCTCCTTCGAAGACTGCCCAACAGAGCCGCCATGTCCCGATCCGTATGTCGGAGGCGGCATTAGGTCATATGAAGGCTTCCTGCCAATTGGCATTGGGACGATTTCAAGCAGGTCGTAGTCTCCTGCAACGTGCATATAACGTTCATCCACTCTAGGTGCAGGCCGGACACGAGGTGTATGGGCAATGTTTGATCGAGCTGATGGGAAGAATCGGCCGTCTTCGGCTTTAAACCCCAGTTCGACGAAGTATGATTTCTCCGGGCTCCAGAGGCGTACGTACCAGTTTCTAGCTTGAAGATCGATATGCACGTCAAAAGAGCTATGGGCATTAGTGCCGTCAAAAACGATGTTGGTGATGTCATAGAATCTCAAGACGCTCTGTGAGCGCTTATGGCCGTCACCGAGCCGATGCTTCGCCTTCTCGAGTTCGTCAAAGGTAACTTCCCAGTAAGCATGGATCAAGTACGGCTCCACAGGAAGCAAAACGACTCTGGTTTCGTCGTATGAGTGTGGCAGGTCGCCGGCCTCCGACAAGAGGTCATGGCCGGTCTCAAGGATTTGAAGATCCCCTGCAGTCCGCCTGAGGCGGACGGGGAATCTTCGACCGTAAGGAAGTGGGCCATTTTTAGATTCGCTCGCTAACCCCGAAGCAACCTGCGGGGCCGGCGCTCGCTTTTGCGGTTCAAGGCTTGATTCTTCGACTTTTTCTCCCTCTTTTGCTTGATGAAGGTCAATGGTTTTCGCACCCCTTGTCGGCTTGAGCAGCGCTTTTTCGCCATTCTTTTTCTGCCGCCGTTTGATCTTTTTCCCACCCATGCTTAGCCTTCTTTCTGCAACAGTTGCGACATGATGAATCGTTGGAAGCTCTCGCCCTCTCTTTGATTTGACCGCAGGCAAGCGCGCTATCGACTATCGTCCGAACAAGGCAAAGCAATCTCTGTCGCTTGCAGGGGAAAAAATCGTGCGCTGGGACCGGAGATTATCCGTCGCTCCGCCTTTGGGCGCGATTTGTGCCAACTTACTGAACACATTTACTGAAAGTTCACAAAAAAATCCAGAAAAAAAGAAGTTTACCATTTTTAGATTCGCTCACTAACCCCCCAGTCCCGATAAATCGGGACGGGGAATGCGCTCGCTTTTGCAGTTCAAATTTTCAGGACGGTCAATCTTCCACAAACTGTTGCCCAAACAGCCGTGCACCTGTCAGCCGTTAAAGGGGGATACCTTTTTGAGTCAGGTCAAACATCCTACATGTTAGTGTAAGGATCGGTGATGCGGGACATCCCGCCCAACTGCTGTTACTTTTAATGCTCAAAGTCGGCATTTATTAGTATTTTTCAATACCCCGCTGCTTGCGGCGGGGTTGCCGCTCAGTTCCCTCACCCCCTGGCGGGAGAGGGTTAGGGTGAGGCGGTATAAAAGGGGTGTTTCCTTTGATACCCCGCCGGCTTGCGGCGGGGAGCTTTATTCCTTGACGATGTTTTATGGAACTGAAAAATAGTCTTGACGATGTTTCAGTTTTATGAAATATTGCCATTATGGTTCCCCGACAGCTTTACATGAGTGTGTGGAGTGATCTTGCCGCTGAAAAACGAATGATTTTTATGGCAGGGCCCCGCCAGGCAGGAAAGACCACGCTATCGCAACAGATCGCTCGGCCCTTTACCAATCATGTCTATTTCAATTGGGATATCCCCGAACAGCGTGCCCGGTTCATTGAAAATCCCGGATTTTTCGAAGAAGTCGAGCGCAGAGACGCTTCCATTCCACTGGTGGTGCTCGATGAGATTCACAAGTTCAAGGATTGGAAGAATTATCTCAAGGGCATCTACGATCAATTCCATGAGGGGTATCAGTTTCTGGTCACAGGAAGCGGGCGACTCGATATCTATCAAAAAGGCGGTGATTCGCTGGCCGGGCGATATTTTATGTTTCATTTGTGGCCCTTTACCCTCGCAGAACTTGGTAACGCCAACATCAGTCACAACGCATTTCGAAAGAATCCATTACAGATCAGCATGGAGAGAGCTGAGGAACTTCAGCAGATCTGGTCAAACCTATCAGAGCTTAGCGGATTTCCGGAACCATACCTGTCCGGCCGAAAGACTACCTACCGACGTTGGTCCAATGTGTATTCGCAGCAATTAATTCGGGAAGACATCCGCGATCTTACCGGAATCAAATCGATTGGAGAGTTGGAAACGCTTTACCATCTGCTGCCTTCCAGGATAGGAAATCCGATCTCGGTTCCAGCGTTGTCCCGGGATCTCAGAGTGTCCTACAACACCGTTCGTAGCTGGTTATTGACCTTTGAGCGATTCTTTCTGATTTTCAACCTGACCCCCTGGACCCGGCGGATCGCAAGAGCGATTCAAAAAGAGCAAAGGGTCTATCTCTGGGATGCCGCCCGAATAAAAGAGCCTGCAGCCAGATTCGAGAATATGGTCGCCGCCGAATTGTATCGAGCAGTCTCTTTATGGAGTGATATGGGATACGGGAGCTACTCACTTCATTTCATCAAAAACAAAGAACAGCAGGAGGTCGATTTTCTTATTGCCGATGACCATGAGCCCGTTGTGTTGGTCGAAGCCAAACTGTCTGATGTGCAGCCTTCTGCCGCACTGATAAAATTCCAAAATGCATTGAAAGTTCCAGCAGTCCAGCTAGTCAATGAGGCTTCAGGATTTCGAAAGATTTCAAACGGCGCGCAGACGATATTGGTTGCCCCGGCCTCCCAGTGGCTCGCCATGTTGCCATGAAGCAGTGACTTTGATCTGATCAAGCTGGATACACGTGCTGCAAGAGTCGGGTTTTACTCTCATCTTAGTCTTGAAGCCTTCTTTACTTTCCCTCATTTTCACCGCTCTGTTACTGTGGATTGGCCGCATTCTTGATCTTTTCCTTAACGTCAACGCCCATTCAGGCATCACTCCTTTCTGGGTGAATCGTTTCCCTTTTTACTTTCCATACTGAATACTGTATGTTACAAATAGAATGTCTTTAAAGATAGGAACCTAACGAATTTTAGGAGATTAAGGGACAAAATGGCCGTCAAAGTTGTAATCAGACGAATTGTTCCAGAAGACAGGGTTGAAGACTTGGAACCACTTCTCAGACAACTCCGAACCCGGGCTACGCTCCAGCCTGGCTATATTTCCGGAGAAACATTACGGCGACTCGATAAGCCTGACGAGTTTCTAGTCATTAGCACTTGGGAGTCGGCTGAACACTGGAACAGATGGGCAAAAAGTCAGGAAAGAAATGAAGTACAGGGCAAGATAGATACGATGCTGGGGGGAAAAACGGAATACGGGATCTTTCATTATAGGCTTTCCAAACCAAGTCCCGATTCATAATGCCCATATGTTGGGGTCTTAATGCAGGGCGAAAAGCTAGCCTTGGATAACAATTTTGGGCTTGTCAAGGAAGGAATCTTATAATTTCATGACCGTTCCCATCCCCATCATTCGTCTTTAGCCATTCGCCTATTCCTCTACACACTTTTTCCCGCCTGTTTTCCCCCAAGAAGAAAGTGCCATAAGTCGGCTTGACAGGAGGAGCAGGCATCTTTAAATCACAGATCAACGGACCCCGCTTAATATCGTCCGCCTTGGTGACTTGATTTCTTCAGAGAATGTCCCCTCTGTACCCTAAATACCATGGTAAGTGCCCTGCCTGTAATCGCCGACCAAAAACAGGACCAAAATCACCGTTTAAAAGCAGGCCACCGGAACCAAAGGGCAGACTTCAGGATCTCGGCGTAGAAGCAAGGCCGCAAAGCTCCTGCATTGAACAGCGGAGCATAAAGTCCCCCTTTTTTATTTTCTAATCAGTTCTGCTTCGACCTCTTTCGATAGCTTGATCCCTCCATAATAAGGACTTCCGAGTTGTAAACGAGACGGTCTGCAATCGCTGTGGCCACAGTGGTGCTGTCAAATATTTTTCCCCAGTCTGCAAAAGGCAGGTTGGTCGTTATGATGGTGGACCTTTTTTCATGCCTTTCGCTGATGACCTGGAAGAACAAATTTGAGCCCTGTGTGCCAAGCGGAAGATATCCAATCTCGTCACATACA
>JABXJW010000163.1 GCA_013375395.1 Desulfobacterales bacterium | reverse complement strand
ACCACGCCGAAGGCGTGCACATTAACTTTAGCTCACTTTAGACATTTTAGGCACTTTAGCTCACTTTTTGTTGAACATGACAAAAAGTTTTCTGCTCTCCGAGCCGGAGGCCAGAAAAAACACGAATTTCACAACTAAGGAACTACAGTGAGCTAAAGTTGAGGAGTTGAATAAGGTGTTTCTTAGGTTGGTTCCGTTCCTTTAACTTTAGGCACTTTAGCTCACTTTAGCTCACTTTAGGCATTTACTTCAGTTCACTTTAGACACTTCTTCTACGACTAAAGGAAACACGCGTGTGTTTTTCACGATTGCTCTGTACACATCCCTTGCCGTTTTCGTAATCGGCCTGGTCTATCGCATTTCAAACTGGTTCCGATATAACATTAGCCCCGACGGAGCCGCAATTGCCCCATCAACAAGACTTTCTTCAGCAGCAAAAGGCGTTCTGTCTACGTTATTCAGCGCCAAGGCCGGCATATTACTGAAGGTATTTGCACAGGATGTGCTATTTCAAAGATACTTGATGAAAAAGGATTTCCTCCGATGGCTGGCCCACATATGCATATACGGCGGTTTCATGCTTCTGCTTCTCATGCACGGACTCGACAAACTCATTACTTCCGTGCTGTTTGATGACTACTATTCCACGCTCAATCCCTTTATGTTCCTAAGAGATTTCTTTGGCGCAGTCGTGATTTTTGGACTGGCGCTTGTACTTTACCGAAGGCTCGGCTCAAAAGCGCCCCGCCCTAAAACGACTGGTGTAGATTATTACGCCATCAGCATCCTGGCGCTCATCATGATCTCCGGGGTTCTTTTGGAGGGGGCAAAGATCATATCGTATTCGAAATATCAGCAGATGGTCGAAGAATACGCCGGCCCGGCAGAAACAGACGAACTCAGATCACTTGAAGCTTTCTGGGTCCACAAATTCGGTGTGGTTTCCACTGGGCTAACAGGGCCTTTTGGTGCCACGACCATCAATGTGGGCAAACAGGTGCATGAGATGAGCTGCGCGAGCTGCCATTCCCGGCCCCAGTGGGCATTTATGGGCTATGGCACGGCCAAGGCGCTCGGGCCTGCGGCATTACTACTGGATCGGGCAAACACTCACAGCCTGTTGTGGTATCTCCACTTTTTGGCCTGCTTTTTTGGCCTGGCCTTTCTTCCGTTCAGCAAGTTCTTTCATATCTTTGCCACACCTGTACACTTCTTGGTTAATGCTGTTATCGAGGAGGGAAAATCAGATCCGGCCAATATTGCCACCAAACAGGCCATTGAACTGGATGCCTGCACCCACTGTGGAGATTGTACCATACGGTGCTCCGTGGCCGTGGCCTTTGAAGAAATCCCCAATCCGAATATCCTTCCCTCTGAAAAGCTGGCTGCACTCAAAGCCGTTGTTTCCGGCAAGCTCCTGAGCAAACAGGCCCTTGAGATAATTCAAGAAGGAAGCCATATATGCACAGATTGCCGGCGCTGCACGGAAGTATGCCCGATCCATATCAACCTTCAAGATTTGTGGTTGAACCTGAAAAGATCTCTGGCTGAACTCGGCTACCCGAAACCCGAGATCTGGGCCAGGGAGGCCATTTCCGCTAACTACGATTTGGCCGAGATAAAGGCTCAGACATTATCCCTGACACCTGTTGATAAAGTATTCCTCAATGAACTAACCGGCTCGGCACAGGCCGCAACTTTTGCGGTCTGCTTCGACTGCCGGAATTGCACCAGCGTGTGTCCCGTGGTTGCCAACTACGCCAACCCGAAAGAGGCAGTCGATTTGTTGCCGCACCAGATCATGCACGCTCTTGCACTGGGGCGCAGAGATCTGGCGATAAGCCCGGCTATGCTGTGGGACTGCACAACCTGCTACCTGTGTCAGGAACATTGCCCACAGGGGGTCCGGGTTACTGATGTGCTCTATGAATTGAAAAATCATGCCATTAGGCATTTGAGGAAAGCGAGCTAGACGGCTAAAACTAGAGTGAGCTAAAGTGTCTAAAGTGAGCTAAAGTGCCTAAAGTTAAGGATGCGCTTTCAGCGCAGTCTGTTTTCAAAGCTGACCACGCCGAAGGCGTGCACATTAACTTTAGCTCACTTTAGACACTTTAGTCACTTTAGATCACTTATAATAGGCACTTTCAACTGTAAGGTATTCAGCTATGAAATTTGCACTGTTTCTCGGCTGCACGGTCCCTGCCCGTCTCAAGGAATATGAAATATCCTCAAGGAGGGTGTTGCGGGAACTCGGAGTAGAGCTGGTCGACATCCCGGAATTTAACTGTTGCGGGTATCCGCTGAGGAACATCGATTTTAAGGCATTTGTGCTCTCAGCAGCCAGAAATCTGGCCCTGGCTGAAAGTCATGGGCTGAACATGCTGAGCCTGTGCAAGTGCGGCTACGGCACCATGCGCATGGCAGACTATGTCATGATGGAAAATGCTTCCTTGCGAAAAGAAATTAATGCGATCCTTGCAAAAGAAGGCCTCAAATACGAAGCAGAGATTCAGATCATGCATCTTCTCACCGTCCTTTACAAGGAGGTAGGCGTTGATGCCATAGGAGAAAAGATAACCAGGCATTATGAGAATCTCAAGATTGCCGCCCATTACGGATGTCACGCATTGCGTCCAAGCAGCGTCGTCCAATTCGATGACCCCGTGGCCCCTTCCCTGTTCGATCAACTGGTGGAAGTCACAGGGGCTGAGAGCGTCAAGTGGCAGGCGCAGCTTGAATGTTGCGGCGGCCCGTTGTCGGGGACAAATGATGATCTCTCATTAGACCTTGCCGAGAAGAAGCTGGCGGATGCAAAAAGAGCGGGTGCCGAATACCTGGCCACCGCATGCCCGTTTTGTCAGCTTCAATTCGACACCGCCCAAAAGATGAACAAATCCGAGCGACGTGCAAACCATCATATACCGTCCATCTTATATCCCCAACTGTTGGGGCTCTGTATGGGTATGGACAAGGAGGGCCTTGGAATCGATAGCGGCCGCGTGGACATGACAGAGATAGAGAATTTCTTGGGGGGATAAAGATTGTCGCTGGTCAATAGTCAATAGTCAATAGTCATTGGTCATTGTCCGGTAGTCACTGGCCATTAGTAGTTTAACTCTGAAATTCGTATTTTTCCGGCAGATGAGGTGTCTTATGAAAGCTGAAGGCTCCCCGGTTAAATAAGAAAGATTTAACGGGGCAGGCAAAGCTGAAAACCAAGAAAAGCTAAGAGCTTAAGGTGTTATTATCTTTGAGCTTTCAGCCTTGGCTTTGAGCTTCTCCCGTTCATCCTGGTTATGGTGCAATTGACAACTGGAGGCTTGGATGTTAATAGTAATGTACGGTCGCCAGTAACCAATGACCGGTGACCAATGACTATTGACTATTGAAAAAGGAGCAGAATGAAATGGCCAAAGGGATAACAGTTACCGAGCACATCTTAGCCAAGCAAAAAGAGCGTCCTGAGGCGACCGGTGCGTTTACGGCATTGCTTGCAGAGCTGATAGTGGCCGCAAAGGTCATTGCCCAGAAGGTAAACAAGGCAAATCTGACCGAGGACCTGGGGTTTGTGGGAAGCGAGGGTGTGGACGAAGAACACTTTCAGAGGTTGGTGGAATTTGCCAACACCACTATCATCAATCGGGTTAGTCATGTCGGTCATCTGTGGTGCATGGCCTCGAAACAGAATACCGATCTGATACCTATTCCGCCCAGGTATTCAAAAGGCGATTACGTCCTGGTCTTCGATCCCCTCGGCGGAATAACCAATATTGACGTGCACCTTGACGTCGGTACGGTTTTTTCGATCCTCAAGAAACAAGATTCCGGGCAGGACATGAGCTACATGGGAAATATCCTGCAGCCGGGCGACAAACAGATTGCCGCAGGCTATTTCATTTATGGCTCAAGCACAATGATGGTTTATACGACCGGTAGCGGTGTTCACGGGTTTACGCTCGAACCCAGGATAGGCGAGTTTCTTCTCTCGCACGAAGACATTCGCATACCGGAGAAGGGAAAAACTTACTGCGTAAACGAGGGAAACTACTACTTCTGGGATGAAAATGTCCAGAACCTGGTTGAATACTTTAAGACACCGGATATCAAGACGGGCCGGCCTTACACGTTGCGCTATACAGGCTCTTTTGTAGCAGATTTTCACAGAAACTTGCTAAGGGGCGGCATTCACATGTACCCTACTGATTCCAAGGACCCCCTGAAACCGCACGGAAAGCTGATGTTGATGTGCGAGGCTGCACCCCTGGCCTTTGTGGTCGAACAGGCAGGAGGGGCGGCCAGCACGGGCCTTGAAAGAATCCTTGATGTTCAGCCCCAGCATCTGCACCAGAGGATTCCGGTCTTTATCGGAAGCCGTGACGATGTCCGTTTGGCAGAGGAGTTTCTTCAGGGCCAAAGGTAAAAGGTAATATGCTTGAAGCACGGTTGAAGAAGATCCTTTCAGTTTTTGAAGGGAAAAAGGGCGCACTGATTTCCATTTTTCAGAGGATCCAGGAGGAGTTCGGGTATTTGCCTGAGGATGCTTTGAGCGAGGTCGCCCGATTTCTGAAAATCCCCCCAAGTCAGGTCTTCAGCGTTGCAACGTTTTATGCACACTTCTATCTGACGCGCCGTGGAGATCAACTTGTGAGGGTTTGCCAGGGGACTGCCTGCCATGTGCGCGGCGCCCGCGACGTACTTGAAACAGCTCAACATCGCCTTGGAATCAAGACCGGCCAGACTACTGAGGATTACAAATACAGTCTTGAGCGGGTTGCATGCGTCGGCTCTTGTGCAAATGCACCTGTCATCATGATAGACGATGACGTCCATGCCAAAATGACGCCTGGAAAGCTGGTCAATATTCTCTCTGAAAACGACGAATGTGCTGAAAAATCTGAAACGTAGTACATTAACCCGGACAAGCCCGCCCGGCATTCGCCTGAGGCGTAGCCGATGGCGGACGGGCCGAAACTAAAAAGAACAAATGAATCACGAAAACACGAAAGTACGAAAACACGAAAAAAAGCAGTCTCGAATTTCATTCTTTTCACTTTCGTGTTTTCGTGATTGTCTTTCAAAATTTTCTGCCGGAACAAAACGAACTTCACGACTAACGGACTAAATTTTACTGCGAAAGCATCAACGATGACACCTGACGGAAAACACACCTTGAGGCGAATAAAGAGCTTCAAGGACCTGGAACGCTTCAAAGAGTCCATCATTGCTAAAGAAGGTCCTGATGCAACCTGTGTGACTATTTGCAGTGTGCCCGGCTGCGGAGTCTCAGGCAGCCGGACGATCTACGAGGCATTCCTGAAAGAGATCAAGGCCCAGGAAGAAGAAAAAAACATTATTGTAAGAAGGACCGGATGCCAGGGGTTTTGTGAGATGGGCCCCATTGTCACCATAAGGCCCCGGAATATCTTCTACCGGCGTGTTTCCGCAGAAGATGTACCGGAGATTGTGGAAAAAACCCTCTTTAACGGCGGACTCGTAGAAAGGCTCCTATGCGAAGATCCTCAAACAGCAAAGGGTGTTGTCAATGAAGAAGATATCCCCTTCTACAAAAAACAGCTAAAGATTGTTCTTAGAAATTGCGGCAAGATAGATCCTGCCAACATAGGAGACTATATCAAGATGGACGGCTACGAGGCTGTAGCCAAAGTCCTTTCCAAATGGAGCCCGGAGGAAGTCATTGATTGCGTGAAGGAGTCCGGCCTTCGTGGCCGTGGTGGCGCAGGGTTTCCCGCCGGGCGCAAGTGGGAGTCTTCACGCAATGCCCCCGGTGAGGAAAAATATATCATTTGCAACGGCGACGAGGGGGATCCGGGGGCTTTCATGGACCGCAGCGTGATGGAAGGCGACCCCCACAGCGTGCTCGAAGGGATGATGGTTGCAGGCTATGCGGTAGGAGCACAAAAGGGGATCATATACGTGCGCGCAGAATATCCGCTTGCTGTCCGGCACCTGGCCACAGCCATTGCCCAGGCAACCGACCTGGGGCTCCTGGGCCGAAATATTATGGGCAGCGGCTTTGACTTTGAGATTGAGATCGTCAAAGGCGCAGGGGCCTTTGTCTGCGGAGAATCAACAGCCCTGGTCTTATCGATTGAAGGAAAGAGGGGCTTTCCAAAGCCGTTGCCCCGCCCTAACACGAGCATCGTGGGGCTGTGGGGCATGCCTACCGTGCTGAACAATGTGGAAACCTTTGCCTGCGTGCCGGCCATTATCCTTCAAGGTGCAAGCTGGTTCAACAGTATAGGCACGGAAAAAAGCAAAGGAACAAAGGTCTTTGCCTTGTCCGGAAATGTAAAAAACACCGGCCTTGTGGAAGTTCCCATGGGAACAACCTTGCGGGAGATCATATTCGATATCGGCGGCGGTATCAGGGGAGACAGAAAGTTCAAGGCCGTGCAGACCGGCGGCCCTTCCGGGGGGTGTATCCCTGAGCATCTCTTGGATCTTCCTGTCGACTACGACTCATTGGCCCGTGTGGGCTCCATCATGGGCTCCGGCGGTATGCTTGTCATGGATGAGAATACCTGCATGGTGAATATGGCCCGCTATTTTCTCGATTTTGCCCAAAACGAATCCTGCGGCCAGTGCACACTGTGCAAGCTCGGCACCAGGCAGATGTTTGAAATACTCATGGACATTACGAAGGGAGAAGGCAGGGCCGATGATATCGAGGTCCTGCTGGAGTTGGCCGGGGCGGTGAAGGCAGGCTCCATATGCGGCCTGGGTCAGACCGTTCCGAATCCGGTGATTTCCACGATCAAGTATTTTCGAGAAGAGTATGAGGAACACATCCACGACAAACGCTGTCGGGCGCTCGTGTGCAGGGCGCTTATCACATACCGTATCAAGGAACACAAGTGCAAGGCATGCTTGAAGTGTCTGAAGGCCTGTCCGGTCGAGGCCATAATCGGCGGCAAATGGCAGGTCCACGAAATCGATCAGAGCAAGTGCATCAAGTGCGGCAGTTGTATGGAGATATGCCCTTCCAAGTTCGACGCCGTGGAATGTATTGCAGGAGGGGTTGGGGATCAATGACAGATGGCAGAGGACAGATGACGGATGACCAGCGACTACTGTCTACTGTCTTCTGACTAACGACCAGTGACCAGTGACTACTGACCAGTGACTGCTGACCAGTGACCAGTGACTACTAATCAATGACTAACCACATCTCCTTAACCATAAACGGCGTGAAGGTGATTGCTGCGAAAGGGACGACCATCCTTGAAGCGGCTGGAAATGCGGGAATCTATATCCCGACATTGTGTTATTGCCCGGGGCTCAGCCCGGACGGGACATGCCGGATATGTCTTGTCAAGATCAAAAGGAAGAAAAAGCTTCATCCGGCCTGCCGCACTCCGGTCGCAGACGGCATGGCGGTCATTACAGATGACCGGGAAGTTGAAGCAGTGCGCCGTGTGACACTTGAACTACTGCTCAGCGATCATGACTTCAACTGTCTTCTGTGTCCAAAGAGCGGTACATGCCGGCTTCAGGAACTGGTAAACCGCATAGGTTATGATGAGAAGCGGCTCAATCGCCTGGACCGCGTAGCCAAGGACCTTCCTGTTGACGGGAGCAATCCCTTCTTTGACTTCAATCCAAACAAGTGCATTCAGTGCGGCGTATGCATTCGCACATGCCGCGAAATCGTTGGTGTTGATGCCATTGACATGGCAAACCGAGGTTACGATCTCAAGGTCAGCACATTTGGCGACAAGCCTTTCAAGGAATCGGCATGTGTGTCTTGCGGGGAATGCGTTGAGCGTTGTCCTGTGGCCGCCCTGATTCCCAAGAAAATCGAATATCCCACCCGGCAGGTGAAGACCACGTGTTCATACTGTGGTGTAGGCTGCGGGCTCCACCTGGGCGTGCGCGGAGACAAGGTGGTAGAGGCCAAAGGAGACACCGAAAACCCTGTGAACCTTGGAGAGCTTTGTGTTCGAGGGCGCTTCGGTCATAAATTCATTCATAGCCCTGATCGACTGTCTTCCCCCCTTGTTCGGGCATACGATCCGCTTGAGCGGATAGCTCACGGCATTGATGAAACAGGCCATTCCGACAAGCACCTGAAAGCGCCTCTTGTCAAGCGGGAAGGAAAGTTCGTTGCAGTCAATTGGGACCAGGCGATCAAGTATGTAGCCAGCACCCTGGTCCACTACAAGGGAGACCAGTTTGCCGCCGTCTCTTCTGCCAAATGCACCAATGAAGAGAATTATCTC
>JABXJW010000562.1 GCA_013375395.1 Desulfobacterales bacterium | reverse complement strand
TACAATGACGTTTCCGGATCATCCTGGGCGTCACCGTGCTAAGACGGCCGTAGTATCGGTGCGAGCAGGAATCGGCGTTTATAGACTTGTATCTGTAGCGTTGACCTGCTTGCACCATCTTATTTTGTTCCTGTCGTTCGGCCGCCATCGCCTTATCGTTGTTACTTGTTTACACGCTTTCGTTTACCAGGTCGATGGCGGCCACCCTTTTCCTATCGTGACTCCGGCAAAAGCGACATTTCTAGCCTGGTACAAAAAGGCTGTTTCTGGCTCGAGAACGCAATGTCACTCACTTCGATCGACGTCGATCCTGCAGTATATCCGCCTATGGTAAAGAGACATGTTCTTTCCGATTATCCTCAAGTTCTCTGGGCTTCTTGCCGATATCCTGAGAGTGAATCGAACAATCCAACAAATTTCTGGGGGTTTTTACTATGAGAATCTTATTATGCCTATCGCTGTGTTTTGCCGTTCTTCTGTCCGGCTGTGCCTCTATCGTTTGTGGCTCTGATAAGAGAGTATTTATTTCCAGCGTTCCCACCGGAGCCGATTTTACTATCGAGAATGCTCGCGGTTATGTCACCTCCGAAGGTGTCACTCCAGCAACTGTCAGTCTAAAAAGAGGCCGTGGCTGGTTTAAGGCAGGGGATTATAAGATCACCTTCTCCAAAGAAGGTTGCAGACAAACGACTTTTCCTATGGAGCAAGGACTCGAAACCGGCTGGTATATTGTCGGCAATCTCTTTTTCGGAGGCTTGATCGGCATAGTTATAGTTGACCCGTTGACCGGTGCTATGTGGGACATTCAGGATGTTCGCGTCTCTCTTGATTGTGACTGATCGGTTTTAGCTCCATATCGCTTTGAACGCCACCTGGTAGCAGCCCGGGGCATCCGTAAACGGCTCTTTTGCCCCTTCTCTGGCAGCTTTTCTCTCCATGTACAGGCC
>JABXJW010000561.1 GCA_013375395.1 Desulfobacterales bacterium | reverse complement strand
CACCCTCTTTACATGTGCTTCCATGACCTTGAGAGCCGTCAGATCTTGAAAAATAAGCAGCTGGCCTATGGTTTTTCCATCAGGCTCCCTCAATGAAGACACGGAAAAACCCAAGTAGCCAACGGTTCCATCCATTTTCTTGAACTCTACATCGCGACGGTATGGTCTGTTTTCAGGGGAGTCGCCGGATGCGACTATACGATGAACGTCCTCCGGGAACAAGCTTGCCAGTGGTTTGTCCAGGAGATCCTCTCGCTTAAATCCGGTTATCTCCTCGGCCGCCCGGTTAAACGAACTAATCATGCCCTCGGAATTCAATGTCAGGAGTCCGCTGTCCATACTGTGTACAATATTCGCATTAAATGCCTCCAACTGCTTGAGGTCCTTTTGTTTGGCCTTGAGTTTTTTCTCGGTTCTAAGGGTCTGCTGCGCAAGGTGGCTGCTCAAAAATGCGACCAAGAAGCAGGCCACCATGGTCATAATGATCTTGTAAACGACGTACGATGCCTCATGTGTTTCAACGCCCGTGCCGGCTTGGGCATAAAACGACTCTAAAACGCCATAGTACTGAAGATCTATCAAGGCCCCATACTGAATGCTGCACAAGGTTGCCATTATGAGGCTTCCTTTTTTGTAAAGAAGAATACTGGCGTAAATAATAACCACCAGATAAAGGAAGGAGAAAATACTGGCAATGCCGCCCGTAACGTAGATGAGCAAGGTTACAAACAGGGTGTCGGCGCCAATTTGGACATAGGCAAAGGCGAGCGTTGCCCTGAATCGTTTGAAGATCAAAACATAGGCAAAGGTGAGGGCGTAGGCGGTTGCAATCAAGCCATAAAGCACCAGGAGGGGGGGGCTGATGAGGGATTCGCGATCCTTGAATTGAACTATTATGGTTGAGCCAAGAAGAACAGTGGTAAACAAGAGTCGCAAAAACATCAACC
>JABXJW010000162.1 GCA_013375395.1 Desulfobacterales bacterium | reverse complement strand
CCACCTGCTGCGTTGCGCTTCGTCTCTCGTCATTGCGACGTACCTTAAGTACGCCTCATTCCTCAAGACTCGCGCGCCTTGCATCTGGAGCTTTTTACTTTGCCGTCCATAGGGTTCAGATTGGCTCAACGTGGTACCACTGGTCCGGATAGCGGCGGATGTATCGTTCAAAGACTGCGGCCACCTGTCGCAGATTATGGCGGAGCGCTTGTTCGCGATCCGGACCGTAACGCAGGTCGAGCGCCGGCTCGGCGATGCCGCGGTACAGTCCCGGCGCCTCCATGATTGCGAAGGCTGGGACCACCGGCGCACGGGTGGCCATAGCCAGTATCAGCGGTCCAACCGGAAGCCGCACCTGGCGGTTGAACAGTGTCGTAGTCTCGCACCGATCGGAAAAGGCCCGATCCCCCAATACGGCCACCACCTCGTTGCGATTCAGGGCCTTGACCAGTTCAACGCTGCCGTACGTTGACTCATCCACTTCAATGACTCGTATGCCGTGACGATGGCGCAGCCGGTTGACAAGGGTGTTTGTGAAGCCGGTGTTGTGTTTGATGGCAACAATATTTACCGGATAGCCCATTGCTCGCAGTCCGAGACCTCCAACCTCCCAGTGACCCAGATGAGCGGTCAGCAACACCAGGCCTCGTCCTTTGGCCAGGGCCTCGTCCAAATGGCGCCGTTCATACAATCGTACAAATGCCTTGCTCTCCTTCGGGCTCATACCGAGCAGGCGAAAGAAATCGACCATGTAGATGCCGTAGTTCTGGAAAAAGCGCCACAGCAGCAGGCGTCGGCCGGCCGGTAGTTTGCAGCCGTCAAAAATGACCTTCAGGTTATGCAACACGCGACGTCTGTCCCGCCGAGAGAACACGAAGGCCAAGGCGGCAACAAGACGCGCCACTGCATAACACACGGGCGCAGGCAGCCTCTGTACCGCCTTCATGGTTTGTTGATATATGAATGGTTTGTCCAGTTTATGAGGACGCATGACCAAATGTAAAGAATCCACGCCCAGAGGACGTGGATTTGCTTCGCCCCCCGGGAGGGCGCTTACAGCTTGTCAGATCAATCTGGACCCAATGCCATTGTCTTTATGAAAATGGCACCGTTAAGTCCCCCTTTGTCAAAGGGGGATTTAGGGGGATTTTCAAGCCAATTGCACAAAATCCCCCCAGCCCTGGAGACTCGGAACGAAAGAAAAGACATCATTGTGCCCAAGCCAATGTCGAGTAGAAAAAGTTCTCATAAGTAACTGTCTACCAACGAACTGCTACGGAATCGAGCCATATGTGACATCCAGATTCTGTTCGATGGAATTTTTGACCTTGTCGGTAAGCAAGGTCCTGTCTTCAGTGGTATATTCGTGCACATCAATGGCATCGCCGATAACAATCTGTATCTTGCCGGGCATCAGTTGCATTGTATCTTTGGGGAGCACAAACCGGCTTCCGTTTATCGTTATCGGAAGGACGGGGGCGCCCGTCCTTATTGCAATGAGAGCTCCTCCTTTCTTAAAGGGCAGAAGGTTGCCGTCTTTGCTCCTGGTTCCTTCCGGAAAAATAAAAATCGAGGTTCCCTCTTTGATTTTTTCCAGTGCTTTTGTTGTGATGTAGTCCATTTTCTTTCTTTTCCAGTCTTTTTCCACATAAATGTGCCCCATACGTTTGAGGGCATATCCGAAAATCGGCATTTTTCGAATTTCGGCTTTAATTATCCATCTTATTTGCAGGGGGAGATAAGCGATTACTACCCAGACATCGAACAGACTTTGATGGTTGGACATAAGCACATAGGCTTGTCCCTTTTGTATCTTTTCCAGGCCGTTGACTTGCACCCTGGCCCCGGAAAGAAGGATGTGCAGCCTGGACCAGAACTTACCCACATGATGAAGAAGGACCCCTTTTTGATCAAACGGCGAAATGAAAATGATAACACATGCCAAAAAAAAGGTGTCCAAGATCAGCAAAATCAGGAAAAAAGGACGTGTGAGCGGGTACAAAATCCAGTAAAAAAAGGCTTTCATTAGCCACCACTAGAAGCTTCCCGATCAGGGCTCCGTCAAAGTTTAAAATCAAAGCGGCAAAAATCCCCCTAAATCCCCTTTAATAAAGGGGGACTTTGAAGTACCCCCCTTTGGAAAGGGGCCCGCCCTGGCGCGACAGAGGTTGGACAATGCCTACGAAAGAAAAACCCGGTCTGGGCCAGGGGGTAGAAGGAATTTTGGAAAAGAGTAATTCTCATTGTAAAACGTTATGTTAAGGCTGACTTTAACGTTGCACTGGTTTTCGGGTAATCTTGGTAGACTTCAAGCCCGCTTTTTGATAGTAGAAAACCTTTCCGTTGTCAACAAAGCTGCGGTTTGGACAGGTAAGGAGTTCACGCCCAGGGGACGAGGTTTTCCAGGACAAAGTAAGGCTACGTTGATCCACGAAAAAAATATAGTAAAACATTTCAAGATCGCCTTTGTCAGGTTGCGACGGTGGGCCGCCTGCCTTGTGGCCGTCACCTTGGTGGGTTGCGCCACTGCACCTGTGCCCGAACGATTGCAATTTCTCGAATATCAGGGCAGCGTCAACGAACACGACATTTTTATCCAGGCCCCGCCTTCCCGTATCTTTGCTCTTCTCACTGATTTCGACCGGTTCCCGGCCTTGCTTCCTTCCGACCGTATTCAAATGACCAAGGTGAGCCCCGAACCTTACAGGATCGGCACCGTTATTCGCACCCAAACGCGTTACAGGATCAGTCTCCGATGGAACACGCAAGTGGTGGCAAAGCAAGCCGACCGCCGTCTGGTGCTGCAATTCCTTGACGGCATCTTTCGAGACGGCTACGAGATTTGGGAACTCCGGCAGGAAGGAACCGGCACCAGGGTGAGCCATGCGATTGTTTATAATATTGCAAACTTCCTGTACCATACCTTCTGGGTCCTTAAGAGGGTGGAGAGTAGGCATGATGCTCTGATTGAAGACACTCTTTTGAACCTGAAACAGGCATGCGAGGCGGAGCCAACACCTGCCGCGCCAAATCAGATGCAGGAGGAAGCCGGCCTGTGAGCGGCTGTCTTCTTTGCGGTGGGCGCCAGTTCCGGCCCGTCATCTGCGAGGGTAAATGGCAATATGTTCGCTGCTCTCACTGCGGACTCGTCTTTCTCAGCCCCCAACCGGCCGCCGCCTTTCTGCATGAACATTACCAGGACTACCTGCCTGCGGACCCGGAGGCAGTGGAGGCGTGGCGGCGCCTTGCGGCTCAGGTCTTTGCAAAGAGCGCCTTGCTCATCCAGCGCAGCAGCCGGGCTCCGGGACGGTTGTTGGATGTAGGGTGCGGGTACGGATTCTTCCTGGAGCAAATGGCCCGTTGCGGTTGGAAGGTGGAAGGGGTGGAAATCTCTGCCACGGGCCGCGGATACGCCGGAAATGTCCTGGGGTTGAAGGTTTCAAGCCGGCCCCTGCCCCGGCCTGACTGGCCTGATGCCTGCTATGATGCCATTACTCTCTTTTACGTGATCGAGCACCTGCCGGACCCGGTGGCTGTCCTCAGAGAAGCCTTTCGGCTCCTGCGTCCGGGCGGCGTGCTGCTGCTGCGCTGGCCCCATACAACCCCAATTGTCACGATACTGAAGCCTTGGGCGCAGCAACTGAAACTCTATCAGGCACCCTCACATCTGTTTGACTTTTGCCCGCAAACCATTTATAACATGCTTGATCAATTGGGATTTCGACAGATTCGCACAACTGTGTGCGGATGGACACGGCCGGCTGCAAAGGGAGCGCGCCTTGCGGCTTTGATTTTTGGCGGCCTGGGGGAGAAACTGGCCTCCATAAGCAGGGACCGCCTCTTGCTTCCGGGGGTAAGCAAGACCACCGTAGCCCTGCGTTGACGCTCTGTTGCCAAAGCAATAACAAGGCGCCTTCTGACATAAGGAAATCCGCATGAAACAAATTGGTTGAAGCGACCGTGTTGCAAGGACCCAGATTGTTAGTAAGAATTTAGCCTTTTGAAAGGGTGGCGGCTGAAACGGCGGTCAACTTTTAATTCGTGTAAAACTCGCATCCAAGTGAGCGTAAAGAAAGAACAGCTTATCCCTCTTAAATAAGGCCGATATAGATTTGTAAAGAGGCGTCGATGACATCAGCCCAGCTTCATGCCCACAAAGGGCTCGATTCCAACGGGCATAACGATTCCGGATCAAGCTCCCCACCAAATGGCCCGGTGGTAGGGATACCACGCGGCCTGCTCTATTTTCACTATCAGCCCCTTTGGGCGACTTTCCTCTCGGAGTTGGGAGTGAAGGTCCTGGTCTCGCAGCCCACCGACCGGGCACACCTGGAAACCGCCCAAAGCCTCACCCGCAGCGACCTTTGCCTCCCCGTAAAGGTGTTCCTGGAGCATGTGCGCCGGCTGAAAGATCAGGTAGATTGGCTCTTGCTGCCAAGGGTGACCAGTGTGAGTCCGGATGCCTTCATGTGTCCCAAGGTCTTGGGCCTGACAGACATGGTTCGCAACGTCTTCCCCAGCCTGCCAGGGTTGTTGGACCCAAAGATTAACGCCAAGCCCCCAAAACCCCTGGGGTTTTCCGAAGCATGCTCTTGGGTCGGACGTCACTTCACGAACAACTCTACACAATTGAACAACGCGTGGTCGGCCGCTGCCGAAGCCCAGGCCGAGTTCAGCCGACGGATGCTCACTTCCTCATTAGAAGAGGCCATAAGGCCCTGGGACAATGGCTTCAACCAGAACCGGAATCAACCCGCGATAGAGGCCGAATACCGGGTTGCACTCATCGGTCGTCCCTATATCACTTTTGACAACGCTCTCAGTCACGGGCTCCTGGACCTGCTCAAGCGCCACCGGGTGCATTTCGTGACCCCTGAACAAGTGTCTCCGGAGGCCAAAGAAAAGCAGAGCCTGCGGCTCCCCAAGAAAGTGTACTGGCAGCTTGGAAGGGATCTGGTCGCGGCTGCCATGTTTTACATGGAACGCCCTGATGTGGACGGAATCATAAACGTTTCCAGCTTCGGCTGCGGCCAGGACTCTTTTACCAGCGTGCTTGTGGAGCATTACGTCAGCAAGCATTCGAACAAGCCAATCCTCAACCTGGTCCTGGACGAGCACACCGCAGACACCGGTTTGAACACCCGTGTTGAGGCGTTCCTGGACATGATGGAACAAAGGAGAAAGAATGGGTTTCCGGGCACAAGAGTCCGGCGGGACAAGAACGCTGAGCCGTCAGGAACGGCATACATTGTAAAGCAACCCGAATCCCGGCAGATGCACCTGACCATTCCCCACATGGGTCACCTCCACCTCGGCTACAAGCAGGTTTTGGAAAACCTTGGCGTAAAGATAACCACGCCGCCACGTCCCGACAAAGAGGCGCTGATGCTTGGAACACGCTATTCGCCCGAGTGTGCATGCCTGCCTTTCAAGCTCAATCTGGGCAACATGATCCAGGCCCTTAATCAAGGCGCAACCGACATCATTATGCCCGGAGGATTCGGCCCCTGTCGTTTTGGATACTACAGCGTGGTCCAGGAGCAAATTCTCAGGGACCTGGGCTACCGGTTCAGGATGGGCCGGGCAGACGACCCGGACAGCCTGCGCGACATGCTGGCTACCATCAAAATGATCGCCGACCTGAAATCCAAGTGGGACTCGTACAAGGTTTTTTTCTTTATCCTCCATCGTCTGGCCCTCGTGGACCAGGCCATTCAGCGTGCCCACAGGCTCAGACCAAGAGAGCTTGAAAGGCGGTCAACCGACAGGGTTCTCCGGCGCAGCTTGAGGATTATTGAAAAAACGCGTCGCTTCCGAGACCTGTGGCAAGCCAAGCGCCGTGTGCGCCGGCAATTCGACGCTGTTGCTATCGACCGGCGTCGACCTGTGGTGCGCGTGGCGATCGTTGGTGAGATTTTTATGGTGCTTGAAAACTACGCTAACATGAATGTGGAGGCACGGCTCGGAGAGATGGGCGTGGAAATCCATCGTTCCGTATGGCTCAGTGACTGGCTCAATGACCGCTTCCGCTTCAAACCCTTCAGGCGCAACCAGTTCAGGTGGGCATTGCGCCAGGCGCAACCTTACCTGCGCGACCCCAGTGGCGGCGAAAGCGTAAAAACCGTTGGAAAGTCTGTGCACTTCGCTCGAAAGGGCTTCGACGGCATCGTCCATCTGATGCCCTTCACCTGCATGCCGGAACTGGTGGCCCAGACGATCCTGAGCCGCGTGTCAAGCGATTTCAAAATCCCGGTGCTCACCCTCCCCTTTGATGAACACACCTCTACAGGCGCCGTGCAAACCCGCCTTGAAGCCTTTGTCGATCTGATCAAACGACGGCGCTGATCAGCCCGGATATTCATCTGAAAAAAACCGTTCTTGTGACAATCAGGTGTGATCACCAGGATTCATTCTGACAACGGTCATCCTGACACTCAGATCGAGCCTGAGATGGTCTTGGCTCAGGCAAAAAGATACAATAAGATCGAGGAGAGGGGCCACCTATACGGGGCCATTATTGCCTCGCTCAAAGAGCACAGAGAGATTGCCGGTACGGGCTTCAAGGTCATGGGTATCCTTAGGGGATGGCCTTCATTTTCCCAATTGAAAGATCGTGAAGCGGGATCAGGATATCGGCCATCTCCTTGATTTTTTGAGCACTGTCGTAAGCCTCCATGACATCGATGTGCACCCCCGGTGCAATGGCGGGCCCGGTGGCAGGAAAGTTTTTGTCGTTGCAGCAGAACCCTGTGATAATCGCCTTTCCTTTTGATGTATTTATGGCCACGGACTGGCCGCCGGCAGTGTGCCCCGGGCTAAGGATCACGTTGATGCCGTCAAGGATGTTTGCATCACCTTCGACTTCGACTACATCGGCTTCGTCCAATACATCCGGGTAATATCTGTGGTCAACAGGGTGGGGGTTTCTGAAGAAGTCCATTTCCGCCTTTTGAACGTACACCTTGGCATTGGGGCATTTATAATCGTTTTCGCAATGGTCGTTGTGAAGGTGGGTGTGAATGATCACATCTATGTCTTCGGGCTTGAGGCCGGCAGTTGCAAGGGCGTCATCAAATTCGAGGATATCAAAACCGTAGGTCTTTCCCAGGTCATCGGGTACCACAAACTGTTCCAGCCCGGTGTCCACAAGGATATTCTTGTCGCCACCCTTCACGTAAAAGACATAAACGGGAATCCAGATCCTTTTGCCATAGTCGCGAAGATAGGTCATGATCCCCTGGTCTGTTTCATTTGCCCCGACTACCAGTGGGTGAATGGTGTATTCTTGCATGGCAGGTCTCCAGTTATGAAATCGCTTCGCGATTCTATGTGACGCGGCCTCCGGCCCGTAGGCCTACAGCTCGGAGAGGCCTACGCCCTTGAGGGCTTCGCCGCTCAAAAAAAGGAGTAATGGTAACAACTTGGAAAAGAGTAAATTTTCATTGTAAGACATTATGCTAAGCCACATTCCATGCTTTTCAATGAGGCCATTCGGCTCAGGCGCCGAATACTTTGTCGGGCCGATAGGGATGGGACCCTTCAACCACATCGACGCCGGCCTTGGCCTTGACTTTTTGGATAATAGTGTCCTTATGAGGGCAGTTGTCGAGCAGACAGGTGCCTATATGCACGGCATCAATGCTTTCCCCCATTGGCGCCATCCAGGTCTTCAGGTTGACCAACCGAAGCACCGGAGATGTGCCGGGACATCCACCGCAATGCAGTAGTGCCCTGAGTTTGGCATCTTTATCCTTGTATCTTTCAAATTCTCCTTCCTTTTTATCGAAACCCATTAGACAGCGATGGCACCCAAAGCACGTTTCGTCCTTGATATTCTTGCAACTCAAAACTGCAATGTTCATGATCCGTTCCTCCTTCAGTCGAATGACAACACCCTTCCCTAACCCATCCAGTCGAGGGAGGGGAACTAAAGGGGAGAGTTTCGCAATTAAATCCCATTTCTTGGTGCAACGGCATTTCCCCAAAAGCGAAGCGTTCTGCCCCTAAGCACCCATTCGCGGGCGGAGAAGGAGCCGGTCAAAGATACACAAGTTGCCATGGCCCCCGTGTCCGGCGGCCCATGTCAAATTTCTTCGGTGAGCTGCCCATATATGATATGTGTGCAAAAGTCAAGGAATTTGTGGGGGTTGCAGGACGCAACCCCAGGATTTTTGCTGCTGTTTTTGAGTGCTTAGCTAGTTTCCATCCAGAAATGGCCCTTTTCCGCAATCTCGGCGTCAATCTGCGGGATCGCTTGTGCGACGTACCGACG
>JABXJW010000560.1 GCA_013375395.1 Desulfobacterales bacterium | reverse complement strand
TCACTTTGCATCATTTTGAGGCAGTTTCGGACACTCCGGGGTGGCGCCGCGGATGTGTTGACAATTGACAACACATTAGGGCGCTGCAGCTCGGGTCCCGCTAGGCGGCTGCCGCTGCCGGCATAGGTAGATAGGTAGATACATACATACATACATACATAGGGCGGTCGGCAGCCGGCGGGGATCCAGCGGGCCACCAGGAAATAGTAACTCCCAGTTACTATTTGGGCAGCCCGGGGTTAAAATATAATTTAAGATTTCCCGCGGAAAGTGTCAAATAAAATTAACGGATTCCGGGGCCCGGCGATAAAAAAGACTTAACACCGGGGGAGCATCTGGGGGCTGGGTTTAGCACCACCCCCCAGGGGGGGTGACCCATTTGACGAGAATCCCGGCAATCCTCCACCGTGCATAGCTCCCCCCCTGAGTATAGCACCGCCCGGGATCCGCGGGCAAGATTTACAAATTTGTCAAAAAACGGCAGCCGGCGGAAGGTGCCACTCCCTGATAATTTAACTTACCGTTAAATAACAGCGTTCTCACTATGAACGCTTTTCATACCTAAAAAACCTTGCTATACTTGGGTGGGAAGGAGGTGCACCATGGGAGAACTGGCTGAGATGATTTATAACGACCTCATCGGCCGAGGTAAGGAGGTAGACACCGCCCAGCACTGGCGGACCTGGACAGAAAGGTTTGAGAAGGTCTGCGGCACCAAAAAGAAGTATGACCGGCAGGACCTGATGAAATTCCTGGCCTGGGAGAGAGAGCAGGGCTTTACCCAGAACTCCATCAACACCCACCTCAGACCGATTAAGCTACTTGCCCAGATCCAGAAATGGGACTTTCCCAAGCTCTCCATGCGCAAGGTCAGGGATGAGGACATTACCCGCACCATCTTCACCAGGGAGCAGGTTATCAGCCTGATTCAGATGGGCAAGCGGCTCCT
>JABXJW010000161.1 GCA_013375395.1 Desulfobacterales bacterium | reverse complement strand
TACGCCTCATTCCTCAGGATTTGCGCGCCTTGAATTTGGCGCTTTTTACTTTGCCGTCTAATTTGGACTTTTTACGAAGCCGTCAAGTTTGATTATTCGTGATTCGCAGTAGATACCCACGGGCTTACGCCCGTGGTCCCCTGCCAATTCTTGATAGTCAATTTTGAGTTGCTTCATACCATAGTCAAGCCACTTTTGAAAACCGATTTTTCGGGATTTCCGGTTTGGATTAGTTTGTGATAACCCGGCCCTGAATCGGGCTTTGGCCCGGCGGCAGGCCCGCAAAGTGGCGGCTCCATGAAAAATGTTTGACAATGGGGGAAAATGGTTGTAAATTAGCACCGAAGCTGAAGCGGGCATAGCTCAGCTGGTAGAGTACAAGCTTCCCAAGCTTGGTGTCGCGGGTTCGAGCCCCGTTGCCCGCTCCATCTTTATGATAAAGTAATTGCCCTTTTTCCCTCTTTGAGGCGATGCTTTGTGCGCTCGGGCCGCGAGGCACCTGCTTCGATCAGTGGAGCTTTCGGTTAACTTTCGCCTTTGGTTTTTTTCTCAAGAAGAATCAACAAAAAGTTACTGAGATGTTGCTGCGATTCGGGAAACGGGCAAGGGCCCGTTTTTTTTGTTTAAATCCATGTGTAATGGAACAACACAAAACGGTTTTCGAACAGCGATTCACGTATAACTAAATTATGGACGAGCAAACCCAAAAATTTATCGCCGATGTGGAGCTCTTAGCTGAAACGCTTTTGAAGTTCGAAGCGATAACGTTGATCGATGTGGAATATCGAAGAGAGCGTAACGGATGGACGCTTCGCCTCATCATTGACAAAGACGGAGGCGTCACCTTGAAGGATTGCGCCGATATCAGCAATCAACTAGGAGACATCCTGAACGCAAAGACGGACTTCCAGGGGCCGTATCACCTGGAGATCTCCTCGCCCGGCCTCACTCGGCCATTGAGGAAACCGAAGCATTTTATCCACTTTCAAGGTCGGCAAGCGCTCATCAAGACCAGCCGGCCTGTAGAAGGAAAAAGTGATTTCAAGGGCACACTGAGCGGTTTTTCAGACGGTGTAGTCCGGCTTCTGGTCGAACAGCAGATCGTCAGTATTCCTTACGAGTCTATTGCAGAGGCTCGCCTCGATTATTGAAAGGTGTTGAAAATGTTAATGTCAGACGTGAAAAGAGTGATTGAACAGGTCAGTCGTGATCGGGGCATTGACAGGGAAATCCTGATCAAGACCCTCGAAGAGGCGCTGAAGTCTGCGGCCAGAAAGAAATTTGGGACCAAGGTTGATATCGAAGTCCGTTATAATGAAGAAACCGGCGAGATTGAGGTTTTTCAATTCAAAGACGTGGTAGAAAATGTCGCCGAGCCCGATCTCGAAATAAGCGCGGAAGATGGGCGGAAGCTCGATCCGGGATGTGATCTGGGAGACAGCCTGGGCACCAAGGTGGACATAACGACCTTTGGAAGAATCGCCGCCCAGTCAGCCAAGCAGGTCATTATCCAAAAGATGAAGGATGCTGAGCGGGATGTGGTGTACGAAAGTTTTATTGATAGAAAGGGAGAGACCATTAACGGAATCGTGCAGAGAATAGACCGAGGCGACCTTATTGTCAATCTGGGGCGAACCGAAGCAATTGTTCCGACACAGGAACAGGTCCCCAGGGAATCGTATCGCCGGGGCGACAGGATTCGGGCTTATATATTGGATGTGCTGCGCGAAAGCCGTGGCCCTCAGGTCATATTGTCCCGAACCAATCCGCAGTTCCTGATATCTCTGTTTAAGACCGAGGTGCCGGAGATTAGCGAAGGCATCGTAAACATCATGGCTGCCGCCCGGGAACCCGGCAGCCGCGCAAAGATCGCCGTAGCATCGAGTGATTCAGACATTGATCCTGTGGGAGCCTGTGTCGGCATGAAAGGAAGCCGGGTTCAAAGTGTGGTGCAGGAACTGAAAGGTGAAAAGATCGATATTATACCCTGGCACGGCGATACGGCAAAGTTTGTCTGCAATGCCCTGGCGCCGGCCGAAATCTCCCGGGTTGTTATTGACGAGGCCAGCCGATCCATGGAGGTGATCGTCCCGGATGAATATCTATCAGTTGCTATCGGCAAGCGAGGCCAAAACGTGCGTCTTGCTTCCAAGTTGACAGGCTGGAACATCGATGTCACCAGTGAAACCAAGTACGGCCATGCCATGCGGGCCGGCTATGAATCTTTGTTGCAGATTGACGGGATAGGGGTCAGCACGGCAGACGCCCTTTATGAACATGGCTTGTATTCGGCCGAAGAGCTTGCAAATGCCGGTATTGAGGAACTCGTTCGGATCAAGGGGATCAGCAAGACAAAGGCGCAAGCTCTGTTGGAGTCGGCTCGGCAGGCCCTTGAGAAGATGGAGGAAGACAAGAATAGTCAAGAAGATGAAGAGATATCCGATGTGTCCGTAAGGGAAGACAGCTCCGAGGAAGCTTCAGACGAAGCGCGGAGTTCTGATCAAACCACCGACTAGTTCGATCCGCTCATATATCCCAGGCGGATAATGATGGAATATTGAAGAGGGTTCTACGAACGCATCAATATTGCAAGTATTGGATTTGATTGAGATTGCTGAAACTTAATGACGTTTTACTTGGGGGAATGAATGGCGAAGATCCGAGTATATGAACTTGCCAAGCAGGTTAATATGACGAACAAAGTGATCCTGGAAAGGTTAAGGGAGATGAATATCCCCGTCAAGAGTCACATGAGTGTCATGGACGAAGAGACGGTATCACGGGTAAAAGGGGTCTTTTTCGGAGGCAAATCAGAGGTTCTGGTTGAAAAACGAGTCAAAGAAACCGTCATCAGGAGGCGCAAAAAGATAGTCAAGAAGCCGGGGAAAGCACAAGAAGTCACAGCCACGGTGGAGGGTGAGATCACGGCCAAAGTCAAGCAAAAAGACATCTCTGTGAAGACCGAGGTTGAACCGGTTCAGGCCACACCACCTGTGTCTAAAAAGGTTTCCAAAGAGAAGGTAGTCAAACTGGTCGAGCCCAAAGAGGCGGAAGCCATGGTTGAGGAGAAGCGGCTCAAAGAGCCCCTCCCTGAATCTAAGGGCGCCGAAGCCAAGCATGAGGAAAAGGAACCGGCAAAGAAAGCCAAAGCCAAGAAAAAGCTCAAGCCAAAGGCAAAAAAGGCAAAAAAGGAGAAACCGGCAAAGATCATTAAACTGCCTGGAGCAAAACCCGCCGTACCTGCCGGCGCAGAGGCAGCCCCCGAAACGAGTTTGGCCGGGCCGGCCAAAGAAAAAGTAAAACCTTTAAGACCCGTAGAACAAGCCCGAAAAGACAAATGGCCGCGGCCTCCTGCCACGGGGAAACCAAACAAAAAGGGCCAGAGGCAGCCGGAGCAGCTACTTGAAGAAGACAGGCGCTTTCTCAAGAAAAAGATAACTTTTCGAAAGAAGGAGGTTTGGGAAAAATCCGACCTTTATGGAGGGAAAATCTTCGGCGGCCGCAAAGACCGAAAACTTCGAAAGGGCAGGGTGGCCATCAAGGGCGAAAAGCCCGTGCTCACTACGCCTAAGGCCATCAAGCGTCGCATCAAGATCGATGATGCCATCATGGTATCGGATCTGGCCAAACGTATGGGAATAAAGGCCGGCGAAGTGATCAAGCAATTGATGGCCATGGGAGTCATGGCATCACTAAATCAAGCCATTGATTTTGAGGCAGCGGCCTTGGTTGCCGGCGAGTTCAACTATGAAGTCGAAAAGGCCGCTTTTGAGGAAGAGGATATTATCCGATTTGAAAAGGATGACCCGGATAAATTGAAGCCAAGGCCCCCTGTAGTAACTATTATGGGGCATGTGGACCATGGCAAGACATCTCTCCTTGATGCCATCCGCCAAACGAACGTGATCGGGGGTGAGGCGGGAGGCATCACCCAGCATATCGGCGCCTATTATGTTACTGTGGAAAATCGGCAGGTGGTATTCCTCGACACTCCGGGCCACGAAGCATTTACTGCAATGCGGGCCAGGGGTGCGGAAATAACCGACCTGGTGGTGCTCGTTGTGGCTGCCGACGACGGGGTCATGCCCCAGACCATTGAAGCTATTAATCATTCCAAGGCAGCCGGTGTCCCTATTCTCGTGGCCGTAAACAAGATCGACAAGCCGGAAGCAGATCCCGAACGAGTGAAACGGGAACTGGCCGAGCACGGCCTCACCCCTGAAGGATGGGGCGGAGATATTATCTTTGTAAACGTTTCCGCCAAGCAAAAGACAGGCATTGAAGAGCTTCTGGAAATGATACTTCTTCAGGCCGATGTCCTTGAACTGAAGGCCAATCCGGACAAACTTGCAATGGGACATGTCATCGAGGCCAAGATAGACCCCGGGAGGGGCCCGGTGGCCACGGTACTGGTTCAAGGGGGGACTTTGCATGCAGGCAACGCAATCGTTTGCGGTCTGCATCATGGAAAAATCCGAGCCTTGATCGATGATCGGGGCAATCGCGTGGACGAGGCCGGGCCTTCCATGCCGATTGAAATTCAGGGACTTTCGGGCGTTCCCATGGCCGGTGATGAGTTCGTTGTCTTGGATGACGAAAAGCTGTCAAAGCAAGTCAGCTTGCATCGTGCCCAAAAACAGCGTATCCGTGAGTTGGTAAAGAGCAGCAGGTTGACTCTGGAAAAGTATTATGAACAGATGAAAGACGGCCTTGTCAAAGACCTGAACTTGATTATACGTGCAGACGTTCAGGGCTCTATTGAGGCATTGGCGGAAGCCGTACAAAAGATCCCATCCACCGAAGTCAAGGTTAACATCGTGCATTCCGCCACCGGGGCCATCACCGACTCGGATATCATGCTGGCCACGGTTTCAAATGCCATAATCGTAGGTTTCAATGTCCGGCCTAATCCCAAGGTGAGGGAGCTTTCGAACAAGGAAAATGTGGACATCCGATTCTACGATGTGATTTACAATGTTGTAAATGACATCAAGAGCGCCATTGTAGGCCTGATGGAATCTACCTATGAAGAGCGTATCATCGGCCGGGCGGAAGTCAGACAAACATTTAGTATCCCGAAGGTGGGAGTCGTTGCGGGTTGCCATGTAACCGAAGGAAAAATTGAACGTGGTCAATCGGTCCGGCTTCTTCGTGAAGGGGTAGTTGTCTATAATGGAAAGATAGGGTCTCTGCGTCGATTTAAGGATGACGTCAAAGAAGTGCAAAGCGGATACGAATGCGGAGTCGGCATTGAAAACTATAATGATTTGAAGGCGAACGACGTCGTCGAATGCTACCAAATGGAAGAAATCAAACCGGTACTTGAGTAACTAGAAAAGTGAGCTAAAGTGCCTGAAGTGTCTAAAGTGAGCTAAAGTTAAGGAATGAACCTGATTGACTTATGATTTTTGTGCGTCGTTTAACTTTAGGCATTTTAGGCACTCTAGCTCACTTTAGGCACTTACCAAATGGTTGTTGGAATTGGCACAATAATCCTGAGGCTCCCAGGCAATACATCCTTAAAGGGCAAGCGCAAGGTAGTAAAGGGTATTATAAGCCGTCTCCAAAACAGCTTCAATGCCTCAGTGGCTGAAGTAGGGGCCAACAACATCCACCAGCGCGCAGAGATAGGAGTGGCGTTTGTGGGCAATGATCGGCGGCTGATCAACTCAAAGTTGGACAAGGCGCTGAATCTTGTTGAAACCATACAGACGGCTGAAATTATTGATTCAGACATAGAGATCATTAATTTGTGATGCGTATTTGGCGAGCTGACAGAGTAGGAGGTCTGGTTCAAAAGGAACTGTCGGAACTCCTTTTGACAAAGATCAAAGACCCCCGCTTAAATCTGGTAACAATCACCCGTGTGATCCTAACCAACGACCTGCGTTCGGCACGGGTTTATTTCAGCGTCGCAGAAGGCCGGGAACGGAAGCCGAGCGTCCTGGCAGGCTTTAAGAGCGCTTCCGGCTATCTGAAACGCGAATTGAGCCATCGCCTGGAGCTCAAATACATGCCGGAACTCAACTTTATTTACGACGAATCGTTTGATCGAGCCGCAGATCTGGACAAGACCCTAAAAACAATGCGCAATGGAACTAATTCAACAGCCGGCGAGCCTTCTTGAATATAGTTGGCGGCCAAACACGGCAAACACAATGAACGGAGTTGTGGTTGTAGACAAACCGGCAGAAATTACGTCTGCCCGGGTGGTAGCGCGCGTAAAAAAAATCTTAAGGGCAAAGAAGGTGGGCCACACCGGCGCCCTCGACCCTTTTGCTACCGGCGTGTTGGTCTGCTGTATCAATCAAGCCACACGACTTGCCCGGTTTTTGATGTACGGGAAAAAGCGATACGAAGCTGTTATGCGGCTCGGCATCCGAACCGATACGCAGGATCTCACAGGCCGGATTATTTCAGGGGAACAGAATGTAGCGCTTGACGATCAACAGATACACGCTGTCTTCCGCCGTTTCCTGAAAGTCACGGAGCAAACCCCTCCGGCCTTTTCCGCCCTTAAACACCAGGGCGTGCCTCTTTATAAGCTGGCTCGGAGCGGGACCTTTTTACGGAAACCACCCAGACGCATTTTTATTTACGGTATTGAAGTGCTCGACATCAAGCTTCCACATGTGCGCTTTGAGGTTAGTTGCAGCCAGGGGACCTATGTCCGCACGTTGTGTTCCGATATCGGAGACGCCCTGGGATGCGGCGCCCACCTGGTGCAGCTGTGTCGAACAGAAAGCGGCGGGTTCAGTCTGGAGCGAGCCCGGTCCTTGGATGCCCTGGAAAGGCTTGCGGAAGCGGGAAAAATCTCAAGCTGTATAACACCCATGAACGACGCCTTGAAGGGTATCCCGCAGGTTATTGCCACCGATGCACTGGCAGGAAAGATACGATACGGGCAACCGTTGACCCAAGAGGAATTGGGATCGCCGGATGAGACAACATCTTTGTGGGTCAAGGTAACCGATACAAAAGGCAATCTGCTTGCGGTTTTGAGTGCAAGGCGGGAAAACGGAGTGTACCCGTATGCATGTGTGTTTGCGAATAACAAGAATAGGAGGTCTTAAAAGTGGCTTTAGCAGTAGAGGAAAAAAAGGGGTTGATTGATCGGTTTAAACTGCACGAAAGAGACACCGGGTCGCCTGAGGTCCAGATCGCCCTCCTGACCCATCGCATCAGTTATCTGAATGATCATTTCAAGGTCCACAAGAAGGATCATCACTCCAGAAGAGGCTTGTTAAAACTGGTAGGCCAACGAAGGCGGCTGTTGAACTATCTGAAGGGCAAGGACATTAATCGCTATCGATCCGTTATTCAGGCCCTTGCTATCCGAAAGTAATCTCGCGAATCGAACCCGAAGTGCATCCTGCACTAAACCGGATGGTGGAACGGCAACGAATATCGATTCGCGACAGACAAATATTGAGGAGAATAATAATGGAAGTATCTTTCAAAGGTGAGGTGGGTGGTAAAGTACTCACCATAGAAACAGGAAAGGTTGCCAAGCAGGCCAGCGGGGCAGCCTTGGTGCGTTACGGGGAGACCGTGCTTTTGGTCACAGCCGTTACTACGGATGAAATCCGTGAAGGAATCGATTTTGTACCGCTGACCGTCGAATATCAGGAGAAAGGATACGCGGCAGGCAGAATTCCCGGAAACTATTTTCGCAGAGAGATCGGAAGACCAACCGAGAAGGAGACTCTGACGGCTCGGATCATAGATCGGCCTGTAAGGCCACTGTTTCCGAAAAACTACAGGTATGAGACACAGGTTATCGCTACGGTGCTTTCAGTGGACAATGAAAGCGACCCTGATGTCCTGGCCGTCGTCGGCGCCTCGGCAGCCCTAAACGTATCAGAGATCCCTTTTGCCGGACCAATCGCTTGCGTGCGAGTGGGGCGCATAAACGGGCAGTTCAAGGCCAATCCGACCCGGGAGGAACTTCAAGAAAGCGACATCAACCTGATTGTCGCAGGAAGCAAAGACGCCGTGGTCATGGTAGAAGGAGGCGGCCGGTTTGTAAAAGAAGAAGATATGCTGGAGGCAATCTTTTTCGGCCATGAGGCAATGCAGCCTATAATAGACATCCAGGACAAACTCCGAGACGCCGTTGGCGTGGCAAAGCGCCCTGTGCCTTCCGATCAAGTGGACCAAGGGTTGTCCGAGCAGATAGAAGCCGTGGCTGCCGAGCGCATAAAAGAAGCTGTCCAGATCCCGAAAAAGTTCCAACGCGGCGATGCGCTTAAAGGGATAAAAGATGATGTGCTGAC
>JABXJW010000559.1 GCA_013375395.1 Desulfobacterales bacterium | reverse complement strand
AATGATGCATAACGAGGCTTAACTTCCAAGATGCTGGCTGCTCGAGCATAATGAAGCCAGCCCTTAGCAGCGGCCTCAACCAAAAGATTCTCCTTCTCTCGCTCAGACATCATGTATAGTTGCCACAAGCTATTTGCAAGAGTTTCTGAAACGGATAGTCCAGAATCCAAGAGACCCAGAAGAAAGAAAGTAAAGGTCTCAACTCTAACCCTCGGTGTCAATAGCTTATTCTTGGGAGCAGGCGTCATAATACCAAAATTCCGAAGAAGAGCGAGAAAACCACGCGCCCATCTCTTAGTAAGAGATTCCGCCCATGACCGTAACTCGGGGTGAGAAGAGCTCTCTTCACGGAGGAAATTAACTACATCCTCTTTTGTTAAATCAGAAGAAAAAGACCCTTGGAGACGTGGCTTCACTAGTCTCAAAACTGCTTGTTCAACTAAGGCATCAGCCTTGCAGATATAGGGATAGAGAATCTGCGTCTTCGACGTCTTTGGTATATCTGCTACCACCGCTAGGGCAACCAAATCTGCCGAAGGCAAAGGAGAACGATCTACGAAAAACCTGTGTCTCACAGCTCGAAGAATATTGGACATAGTCACAGAGGACCGCTTTTTTAACAAATTTTCCTCCAAAGCGGAAACTCGCAATCGTTCCCAATCTCGATATTTTAGATATTCAGACAGAATAGTGATGGTTTCCGAAATAGCTGTGCCAGCATGCTGAAGATCCGCCTTGTACACACCGGTGAAAGGTTTATCACTCATTATTGATCCCCGCCTTCAAGACTGTGCTTTTCCAGAAAAGGTGAATCCTCCCTGAATTTTTGTAATATACATCGTCCTTCGTGAGGGCCAAATGCATCAGAGCCCTCAAAGCCGTCTTATGAGATATCTCAAGCTTCTTCGCAACCTCATTGGCAGTCACTGGCTCACGCGATAGCATGCGATAAATAGATT
>JABXJW010000558.1 GCA_013375395.1 Desulfobacterales bacterium | reverse complement strand
CCAGCCAATTTCCTGCAATTCTCGACCATTCTCTAGCCTGTGCGTCTATTGGACGAGTCCAGTATTCATTTGGAAGCGAAACCCCCGGATAGTATGGTATTGGGTCCGCCTGCACGACGAGCTCCAAAATCGGGCTGTCGCTGGCTTCAAAATACAGGTTATACTGTGCTGGAGGGAAGCCGGCGCTGAAGTTGAACCATTGTGCAGGGAAGTGTGTCTGAAGAAGGTATGTACCGACCTGTCTAGGCACGTAAATGCGGCCTGTACCCCCTGTTGCATCGGTATTGGCTGGACCCACGGTGTCAATTTCGCCGTCCGGTCTTTCAATCGTAACTGTTAAATCTTTCCATGATTGCCCAACATTTTGTAGTGGTTCGGTAATGCCGAAATGGAGCAGCACCTCTTGGTCGACTCCTACAGGGTTAGGCGTAGCACCAATGAAAGAGTAGCTTTTTATATTGCCCACAGTCTGACCGCTAACTGGTAAAGCAATAAAGATGGCAGCAAATGTTAATGTTAGAACCAAAGCTATTGTAGTAGTTTTGTTAATTGCTTTCAATTTTTTCACTTATTCTAAAGTTTTTATTCGAGTTGAAGCTTCAGTCGTTTTCAACAACTTTAGCTCATCTCGTCACTACGTTAATAATTGTCTCAAGATTTATAATTTGTGGCATATTCTTGGTAATCCATCTTCTTTCAACCACCTGTTTAATCTGCCCTTTTTTAGTTTTCGTCGCCACCTCTAATTAAATAAAGAAGGAAGAAATGTGGGGACGCCCTCAGAAAATAGCGGTTAAAATTTTTTCCTTTACTTCCTCGGTTTAACTGTGGCATTTTAGAAATATCTTTTGGTTTCAAGGTTTTAGAACATGTGAGTTTGAACCTAGAAAGGAAGAATTAAGCCAGCTAACCCTCCGGATAGCAGATAGCTTGACACCACGTAGCCCAGAATGGCGCCACTGCA
>JABXJW010000557.1 GCA_013375395.1 Desulfobacterales bacterium | reverse complement strand
TATCTGGGGCGAGACATGCTCTCTAATATTATCTATGGGGCTCGCATCTCAATGATTGTAGGTTTATCTGCCGCTATTCTAGCTACGATTAACTCTTCAATTATAGGTATACTGTGCGGGTACATCGGCGGTAAGTTTGATCTGGCAGTGCAGCGGCTCGTTGACATCTGGATGGGTGTTCCTCAAATAATCCTTTTAATAATCATAATGTCCATCATCGGGCCGGGTATATGGCAGGTAATCGTTGTTTTGGGGGTAAGCTGGGGCATCATCGGTTCTAGGATAGTAAGAGGCGCTGTTATCGGCATTAAAGAGAACGTGTACGTGGAGGCAGCAAACGCTATTGGCTGTTCTACCACCAGAATACTTACCCGACACATCCTGCCCAATATTATGGCACCCACAATTATCCTGTTTACCGTCCGAGTAGCGAACGCGATTCTAACTGAAGCTGCCCTAAGCTTTCTCGGCTTTGGTATACCCCCTCCGACTCCGAGCTGGGGAGGTATGCTTAGTGGTAGTGGGCGCGCCTATATGTTTCAAGCTCCATGGATGGTTGTATGGCCTGGCCTTGCCCTGAGTATCGTTGTCTTTGGCGTAAATATGTTTGGTGATGCACTGAGAGATATACTGGACCCGAGGTTGAGGGGTGGTGTCGGGCGCTATGGAGCGACAGTGAAAAAAGAAGCAGGGAAAGCTGGTCCTGCCGGGTGAAACTGAGGTATGCTGCTGAGGGCTTTTCTTTTCACCTTGGCTAACTTCTTCTCTCCCCCTCCCGTGTGGTGCCTCAGCCGTAATGGGCAAGTGGCAGGGCCAGCTATACAAAAGATATTAGAAAGGGAGCTCTACTGGAAAAGTTACTAGGAGTATTGAGGCAAAATACAGAGGTTAGTATAACATATCGGAAGCGATAATCGCTGTCAATAATTATTCTAATTGCAGGAGAATGGAATCCATGATAAGCCTATTAGA
>JABXJW010000556.1 GCA_013375395.1 Desulfobacterales bacterium | reverse complement strand
ATATCCATGGTTTCCTTGGGGGCAGGGGCCATGGGCTGATAAAAGTACTTCGCATAGGGTTTGGCTTTCTCCGCTGCTGTCAGTTCTTTTTTCATTTTCCCACACGCTCCTCCAATAAGATATTTTGTTTTGGTAGATTGCCTTGCGGACACCATACCACATATCGGACATGCAGAAATTGTCTTTATCTGTAAGACTTAGTATCATATTATGATACTAAGTCAACTAGCTAGACATCACCCCTTCCACCTCAACTAAGCTCGCGTTCACAATCTGGTTACTTTTTCAATTGCATCAACTCCGCGTTCCCGGCGCGCGCAGCGCGCGCCGGGAACAAGAGCCTCATCCTTCCATCCTCCCTTATTCTTACGGGATGGGGAATAACGGGTCAGCCGTTGCCTTTATGAACTTATGTTTGGAGAAGACGACTGGGCATTCCCATACCCACGGTTTGTCAACCTTCTGCCACTGGCCAAACACGATCGGTCCCCGGCTAAAGTGGCTATCTCCTTCAAACTTGACACGATGACGTACTGTTTTTAAATCAGTTTCCGCCAGGGCAGCATTGACCTTTTCCCCGTCCAGTGAGCCAGCGCGTTCGATAGCGTCAATGAGGACCTGGATTATGCTATAGCCTGTTCCGATATTGCGGTTTAATTGTTTGCCTGTATCTTTAGTCCATCGTTTGGCGAGCGATTGTGGGGTTGTCCCACCAATACCTGGCGAATCACCAAATGAAGGATCCCACCATATCTCTACACCGATACCGAGCGGTATGTCACCACCCCACGCATTTACATCTTCATAGAAGAGTGGTGCTCTGCCAATGGTAATCATCTTGGGCTTAAAGCCCAGTGTGGCGCATTGTCTCAGCAGTGTGCCAACGAAGGGGGCGGGGGCATTACCCCAGAGTATTTCACACTTATAATCTTTCCACTGTTTTACGATAGAGGAAAAGTCTGTGGTCTCCATAGG
>JABXJW010000555.1 GCA_013375395.1 Desulfobacterales bacterium | reverse complement strand
TTCGATAAGTCTGGCGATTTTAATGCAATTCGCATCATTCGGATTGCCAATAATCTTAAAACCCTTGGCGCTGGGCCTTCTATTCATCCACCATTTGTCCCTAATGTCCACGCCCTCTAACCAATCCATTTTATGCACTAGGAGGTGATTCAAATATGCCATTTCCAATCGGAATTCTGGATATAATGGCAACTCCCTCCATCCCTGTCTAATTTTAGAAAGGAATGGATGCATGGCCTCCTTGTTGCAATTATGGAAATCTTTTGGGTCCGGGATTTTGCTTGGTATGGTCGGGCACGAGTTTCTCTTAACGGCATCCACCACTGCATAGCCGATACTTAATATTGAGAGAGCTACGCCCCACCCAAGTAGCCAGCTTGGGAGTGTCCGATATTCAAATCCCCATGGTTGGCTGCGGCAGGCGGCGTCATCTACAGAGCCAAGGCCGCCATAACCATCTTGGTGTCTCTCTCGCGCCGACGACTCAATCTCTATCAGCGCAACTGGCAGGGCAAGATAGCAATCCAATGCACGGAGTGCCAAGCCCCTTGCGAAATTTCTCCCAAGGTTGCCAAAATGGATATGCCCACCTATGGGGTCGTTGCCGACCATGCTGCCGGCCACAATTTTGATGTGGGATGGAACCATTTCCTCCACTTTCATCATTAGGGCGGCGATGTTCTCCAAATGCCCACGCGGTGAATTTGCATATTTGGGACGAAGTTCCCCGATGTCGGAGTGTCCGTCCACCCCGATCTCATCGGTCGTGCTATTGGGGAGAACATTGTGGGCCAACACTTGGTATCCATCTTCATCTATAAGGCCAAATTCCGGGTCCGAGCCAATTGTCAACATGGCGATTCCCCTTTCTGCTTAATTTATTCTCCCAGTCCCGCCAAGTCACATCGAATGATGTGCTCTGGCGGCATTGGGAGAATAGAGCCGCAGCTTATCCCGAAGAATTTAAGCTACCCAAT
>JABXJW010000554.1 GCA_013375395.1 Desulfobacterales bacterium | reverse complement strand
GGGCACGGAAAGCGGAAACGCCGAAACAGCCAAGCTTTCACCTAAGGTTGCGCGCGCCGCATTTCTATCCCGACCCCAAGTTTTTAAATCAGGCCATATTTTTCAATTTAATATAACCATTTAAATGATTTAGCTTGGCCCGACCCCATGCCGCTGTTTCCTTGTGTTTCCTTGGGGGCACTTCCTGAAGTTGATGAAGAGAGCAAGCTGGAAGGTCGGCGCCGAAGAGCATTTGATCGAGAGGGGAAAGAGGGACGTCCCGCTTAACGTCCGCTTAACGCCTAACCGCTTAACGCTTACTGGCCCCAGTTTCAGCAGTTTTTTGAGCCCATTATCGGGAGTACTACAGTGAAGGTAGTTTCTCTGTCTAATTCACTTTCTAACTCTAACCTACCCCCAAAGGTCCTGATGATATTGTCGATTATATAAAGCCCCATGCCCATGCCATCGCTTTTAGTCGTGTAAAAGGCCCTAAAGACTTTCCTTAAATTCTCTTTAGGTATGCCAGGGCCTGTATCTTGAACGACTATATATACCCAATTATTATCTGACCTCCCTTTGACTATGATTTTACCTTTCATCCCTTGCATAGCCTGACAGGAATTATGAATGAGATTGAGAAATATCTCTTCGAAATAGACATGATTACCCACAAGCTTGGGAATACCTTCATCCATCTCCTTGATAATCTCTATTTTAGTCAAAAGGTGCTTAAACCCGTCCTTCGCCATCTCAATGGAAGCACCCACTATCTTATAGATATCGACCCATTCCACATGACCAGGTCTGGCAAAATCTCTGAGGCGCCCTACAATGACTGTTAAATGCTCTACATATTCCTTGGTTTTTGTTAGGCGGTCGTCTATATCGGGATCACTAAAGCCCTTCATTCGCAATTGTTGAACGACCCTATCAATGCCAAACTTGATGCCACAAACCACATTGTTGATCTCATGCCCAATCCCAGCTGACATTTC
>JABXJW010000553.1 GCA_013375395.1 Desulfobacterales bacterium | reverse complement strand
GAGCCGACGACTGGGGAGAAGCGGACAGACAAGAAGAAAAAGGAAGGAAGGAAAAATGAGCTTCGTAGTTTACGGCATCGTAATTCTCGTGCTAGCTATACTAGCAGTGACAATCTCTCTTACTGGCGAACACAAAATTTTCTCTGAGGCTAGAGCGATGACCGCCCCTGCCTTTGCTCTTACTATGATTCCGGCGTTCTATACCGTCTTGGGCACAGTCTATCAGGTAGACTTAATGGGGTCTGATGGGCTGTCCCAGTGGTGGCTATATGCACTATCATGGTATCCAGGATACATCTTAATGATTTTCCTGGCAGGCGTTATTAGAGCAACAGGACCACATATCACTCTTCCCGACAGATTCCTAAAATACGGAAGGACAGCTGAGATACTGGCAGCAGTGGCTTGCTTCTTATACCTCATGCCAATGGACGTTATGTACACTCTAGGATGGATAGGGCAACTACTCACAGACTACACACTACCATTAGAACTATTCACAGTGATATTTGGGGTTGGCTTAATTCTATTTACCTGCTACAAAGGGTGGGCCGGCTACTCCCTCTCGGGTATACTATTCTTTGTTGGGATAGGGACCCTTGGGATCAGTTCGATAGCATTAATGGGACTGGCAGGTGGGTGGGAGACAATAAAGACAACTCTTCCGGCAGAGATGTTCATTCCTTGGTTCGGTGACCTCTCAGGATTCTTTAACTTGCTCAAAAACCCAGCTACAGCATTGTGGTTCCTTATGGGAAGCATATTCCTTATCGATCCAATGGTGTGGCAGAGAGTGAGCTTGACAGAAAGCTCGAAAGCAACAGGCAGAGGAATGGTCTTTGCTTTTCTGTTCTGGGCACTCTTCGACGTCACAACTGTCTTTAGCGGGCTTGCCGTCGCAACTATGTGGAATCCGGAACCGGCTTGGCTACTAGATACGGCGTTCTATTTAGCACCACAGTTGCTTGGCGGCGTGAT
>JABXJW010000552.1 GCA_013375395.1 Desulfobacterales bacterium | reverse complement strand
AGGAAGACAAACATTTCACTATAGCTCCCCTCGACCCCGCCCTTCCGGACGGGGCTTGCGGGGAGCAGGCCGGTCAATATTTCACCAGGGTCCCCAATAGGCAGCATTCTTGATAGATGGAAAAGTATAGCTTTGTAAGCGGCATCATCTAAAGAATGAAGAAACAGATGCTGACAGATTCGACCCTTGAGAGGCGTGTGGATAGGGTGGCTGATAGGGTGAGCAAGGGTCAAGAGCAGACCATTCTCCCGGAACGAATGTTTTTTTGAGGAGTTAATATTCTCACATGAGCAAGACATTTGAGCTGATTCTTGATCTGATACAACGTAAAGATATTAAGGTGTCAGACCATGGCTATGATGAATTGGCAGATGATGATATCTTCGTGAGGGAGATCATGGCTGGTGTCGCTAATGCCATAGTCGTCGAAGATTATCCCGAGTATCCAAAGGGACCATGCGTTCTGGTGTTACAGAAAGATGCTCAGGGCAACCCGATCCACGTAGTGTGGGGAATTCCCAGGGGTGCTTCGTCACCTGCTGTTTTGGTGACTGCCTACAGGCCGGATCCGGATGTATGGACAACAGATTTCATGAGGAGAAAATCATGAGAAAGAGGCGCCACAAAAAACTTATTCATGAAGGAAATTATGTGGCTCAAGTCGATATCGAGCTGATCGACACAGATGAGGGATGGTCGCCTTATCTCTCCCTTGATGATTCACAAAAACTTGATGACGTGCGTGAAGCGTTGCGCAGAGGGGACCTAAAGGCAGCTAGTCGACTGGCCAGCGTTTTTACCCTGACGCCAGTGGCAGCTTAGCTCCTGCCGGAGAATCGGGCAGCCGGGGTTTTTCTCCCCCAGCCCTCACAACATCCGCCGTCGCATAAAAGCTATGGCGGGACAGGCCTGGCAACCGCCTGGGCGGACCAGTCGGTTGCACAGAGCTGATCCTTCGACTGCGCTCAGGACGCCGCAGC
>JABXJW010000016.1 GCA_013375395.1 Desulfobacterales bacterium | reverse complement strand
CCTTCGCCACAGGTGTTCCTCCCAATATCTACGAATTTCACCTCTACACTGGGAATTCCACTTTCCTCTCTCGTACTCAAGTTGGGTAGTTTCAGACGTACTTCTTCCGTTGAGCAGAAGGATTTCACATCTGACTAGCCCAACCGCCTACACGCTCTTTACGCCCAATAAATCCGAATAACGCTCGCACCCTCCGTATTACCGCGGCTGCTGGCACGGAGTTAGCCGGCGCTTCCTTTAGTGGTACCTTCAGATCCCCTGGCTATTAACCGCGGGACTTTATTCCCACTTGACAGAGCTTTACGACCCGAAGGCCTTCTTCACTCACGCGGCGTCGCTGCGTCAGGGTTTCCCCCATTGCGCAAGATTCCTCACTGCTGCCTCCCGTAGGAGTCTGGACCGTGTCTCAGTTCCAGTGTGGCTGATCATCCTCTCAGACCAGCTAACCATTGTCGCCTTGGTAGGCCATTACCCCACCAACAAGCTAATGGCACGCGGGCTCATCTCCAAACGGCAGCTTACGCGTAGAGGCCACCTTTGATCTTGACAACCTTGGTTGCAAGATATTATTCAGTATTAGCCCGCCTTTCGGCGGGTTATCCTTAATTCAGAGCTAGATTACCCACGCCTTACTCACCCGTTCGCCACTTTACTCTCTTCCGCAAGCGGAAGATTTCTCGTACGACTTGCATGTGTTAGGCACGCCGCCAGCGTTCATTCTGAGCCAGGATCAAACTCTCCAATTGAACTGGTTCCAAAATTCGTCGGAAAACCCGACTCATCACAGGCTCGCTATTCAGTTTTCAAAGATCAAAAAGCTTGGCAAACCAGGTGAACACTGCTACACCACCTTCTTTCGGCTTGTCAAGCCCCGTTTCTAACCCTCGTCAATGTTCTAAGCAAAGAATATATCCATTATTCATCTTTGTCAACAAGTTTTTTAATTTTTTTCTCCTGTAACTAAAGATCGGCATCAATCCTGATCCTGTGGTATCGCTTCTTCCCGGCCCTGAGCAAAATCTCGCCTTTATTCAAGTCCTTATCACTAATCATCGTATCAATGGCCTCGATTCGTCTATCATTTACATATCCCCCACCCTGTTGGATGAGTCGCCTCGCCCCACCACGGCTTGAGCACAGGGACACCTCTTCAAACAATTTGAATGCCGGAATGCCTTTTCGCAAACGCGCCGGGTCAATGATGGTTGAAGGGATAGATTCCAGTTCAATTGAGCCTGTGTCTCTGGGTATTGTACTGGAAGGGAGCATCTGTGGATCGATGATCCGACTCCCGAACAAGTCGTAGGATGCCTTAAGGGCCTCCTCAGCCTCACGGCGCCCATGGACGAGCTTGGTGGTCTCAAAAGCCAAGACCGTCTTGGCAGCATTTACATCGGATCCTTCCAAACTGCGTAACCCTTCAATCTCAGCCAGCGGCAAGAATGTGAAAAGACACAAGAATCGTATCACATCGGCATCAGCGGTATTGATCCAGAATTGATAGTAATCATAAGGCGAGGTTAGTCCTTGATCCAGCCAAACAGCACCGTGTGCTGTCTTGCCCATTTTGTCGCCGGAACTGGTTGTTATCAGGGGAAAAATAAGGCCATGGGCTGTGCCCTGCTCCACGCGCCTGATGAGGTCAATACCTGCCACAATGTTTCCCCATTGATCAGATCCTCCCATCTGTAGGACACAATTCTCAGTTCTGTACAGGTAGAGGAAATCATAGGCTTGCAATAAGGAATAGTTGAATTCAATGAAACTGAGACCGGTTTCAAGCCGTAGCCGACAAGACTCGGTGGCCAGCATTCGGTTGACACTAAAGTGACGCCCGTAATCCCTCAAAAAAGGAATGTATTTTAGTTGCTTAAGCCAGCTTGCGTTATTCAATAGTGCTGCTTCGCCATTTTCGAAGTTCACAAACTTAGCCAGTTGCTTTTTCATGGCCTTGGCATTATGATTTACCTGGTGCGGCGTCAACATCTGCCGCATTTCAGTCTTTCCGCTTGGGTCCCCTACCAAAGCGGTGCCGCCTCCAACAAGTATAATAGGTCGGTGCCCGTGTCGTTGCATGTGGGCCAATGCCATAATTGGAATTAGGCTTCCCACATGAAAACTGGAAGCTGTGGGATCAAAACCGATGTAGCAGGTTATCGGATGTTTCAACAGGCGATTGATGGTCTCGTCGCCAGTAGTCTGTTCAACAAAACCACGCTTCCTTAATACATCAAAAACCTTTTCCAACGGATTGGCCTTTCCAGATTCATCGCTCTCCAACCTTGAACCGTGAACCCTGGAACTTTGAACCTGAGTAGTTACAAATAGATTATCATTTGGCAAACTCGACCGCCCTGGTTTCTCGAATCACCGTTACTTTGATCTGACCAGGATATGACAAGGATTCTTCAATCCTTTTGGCAACGTCGCGACTCAGCAGAACAGCCTCAGCATCCGAAACCGTTTCACTTTCCGCGATGATTCGCAACTCCCGTCCCGCTTGAATCGCATACGATTTGCTGACGCCTGTAAAGGACTCTGCGATCCTTTCCAACTCCTCCAGACGCTTTACGTAGCTCTCCAGCGTCTCTCTTCGTGCACCAGGACGTGCCCCCGAAAGAGTATCTGCTGCCTGCAATAGGACTGCGAGAACCGATGTGGGCGGCGTATCTTCGTGGTGAGCGGAAATCGCATGCACGACACGCGGCGGCTCTCCATACTTCTTGGCCAACTTTGCCCCGATTAGGGCATGAGGTCCTTCAACTTCATGGTCTACAGCCTTTCCGATGTCGTGCAGGAGCCCTACCCTCTTTGCTTGCTTGACATTTAGCCCCAACTCAGCAGCCATGATTCCACACAAAAACCCGACTTCTAGAGAATGGCTCAACACATTCTGCCCATAGCTTGTCCGAAATTTTAGTCTGCCGAGATGTTGAATTAATTCAAGGTGAATCCCATGAACTCCCAGGTCAAAAGCAGCTTGTTCGCCGGTCTCGCGTATCTCCACGTCCATCTCTTGGGAGACCCTTTTCACTGTTTCTTCGATTCTGGCAGGATGGATGCGGCCATCATTGATCAGCCGCTCCAGAGAAAGGCGGGCCACCTCACGTCTGACAGGATTAAATCCTGACAGAATCACCGCCTCCGGGGTGTCATCTATAATCAGGTCAACTCCTGTGGCAGCTTCAAGCGCTCTTATGTTGCGCCCTTCCCGACCGATGATACGGCCCTTCATATCGTCACTCGGCAGATTTACAACTGAAACAGTCTTTTCCGCAACATAATCGCCTGAATAGCGCTGGATGGCACTGGCGATAATCTTTTTGGCTTTTCGATCCGCCTGTTCCCGGCTTTCGTTTTCAATGCGCTTAATAAGTTTTGCTGCTTCATAGCGCGCCTCACTCTCCATGGCCTTGATCAATAGATCCTTGGCTTCGTCCGCTGTGAAGCCGGAGATCCTTTCCAGTAGCAGCTTCTGTTTCTCTATCAAGGCTTGATACTTGGCTTCCTGATCCTGAACCGATTCTTCCTTTTGTATCAGCTCGCGTTCCTTCTTGACAGCCCTCGCGTCACGATGCTCTAACTGTTCTAACTTCCGATCAATGTTTTCTTCCTTTTGCGTGAGGCGTTTTTCCCGGCTTTTGAGTTCGGTGCGTATCTCCTTCGTCTCGTTTTCAAACTCAAGCTTCATCTGATAGAGTTTATCTTTTGCATGGAGCTTGGCCTCTTTCAGGACGGTCTTAGCTTCTTTCTCAGCCTTCTCAACGATGTTGTGAGCTTCATCTTCCGCTGCCCTGATTTTACCTGCGGTGAGTTTGCTGCGAACCCAGAACGCAAGCAGGAAACCTGCAGCAAAGACTATGATGCTCAGAAATACAACCGAAATGATCTCCATGTGGATTCCCCCTCTAATGGGATGAATCGAGACCTTTGCAAGATGTCCCCTTTTGCCCAATCTCTGCGTCAGACTCAGATTTTGATCCTCAAAATACTCAGAGTATTCCTGCGGTCAAAATCTTCATCTTCCTTGACCTTGAACAAAACTGAACTTTTGCAAAGGTCTCGAATCTATTATCGAACTAGGTGAAATTACAAAAGATTAACGGGCGAGATACGGGTGGAAGCGAAACGTAACGGCAAGACCGTATGCGACATGATCTGGATGGAGGCCGCCTCAGTGATCAAAAGCTTATCGATTCGGTTGAGATGCCTTCCTCACTTGTAGTCTGACCATGTGCAAGGAATTGGCAATATAGCTAATAATCATGGCTTCTTGTATGTCGCTCCGAAGGGAACCGTTGATTGGAGAGACACAGACCATTGTTTGCTCCCAATTATGTCTAAGCATCAGTGGCCTTACTTCGTTAACGCCTTGTTCCTTAATTATATAAACTTACTATTTATATAAAAGGGGGGTTACCCCCACCACGGTGTCGTGTCAGCAGGCTCTCTAGAACCTGTTTGCACAGGTGGGCACCTTGTTGCTTCTTTAGGCGTTTCCGCAAGAAGCGGAACATGCACACCAAAGCAAGAGAAGGTTCCCGTTTCATATATGTTGGCTCAGAGAAACATCTACCGATCACGAGCACGGCAGGGGCCTCGCCCGCATTGCTCTTTGTCATGCATTAGCATCAATATACTCAACCAAGACTTTGCAACGTTGATCTATGTCCTCAAAAAGTTTCTCCCGGCAACGCTTCATCTCAAAATAGTCACTGGCAATATTCAAGGCCGCCAAGATGACTGTATCCAGTTTGCTGTGTGCCGCAGCCGATGCCCCGGCTTTTTCTACTTGTTCGACCACATAATTTGCGATCTTCTCAGCGTGGAAAACTTGAGCGTTTGCTTTGAACGTATAAGCCTGATCGAAGAGTTTTATTTTAATTATTCGGTCCACAAAAGTTCAGACTTGTTTTGGAATCTCCCGGGACTTTCTCCAAAATAGCTATTTTCCGCAACTCCTACGTTGAGTCTAGGGCCTGATCCAGTCTGCTTAGCAGGTTATCTATTTTTGACCGAATCATCGATTTTTCCTCTTGGCAGCGCTGCTCAATACCATTCTTTGTCTTGAGGGCCTCTTCAAGGTCCCTTATCTTTACTTCCAACTCTGTCTTGGCACGTTGAAGCTCACGACACATGTCGACCAATTTCTCTACTCTCTCTTCGACCTTTTTGAATTGCTGGGCAGTTGTGTCTTCGTCCACGATGAACTCCAGAAAATCGCCTCGGATTTTTTATTAATAAAGTTAATACACTATAAACAAGCCCGCGGACAAAAGTCAAGAAAATTTTCGGCTGCCGCCTCTGATCCTTTGTTGAACGAATGTCTCGGCCTTGGCCAACTCTTCACTGGTGTTGACACCGAGCACCTCCACAGTATCACGAACCCTAACAAGGGAGGCTGGACAGCCCTTTAGGTAGGCCCTCTCCACCACATCCGTCAAATAGAATTCACCCTTGGCGTTGTCGTTATTCAAGCCCGGCAAGGACCTTTTCAAAAAATCGATGTTCATACAATAGGTTCCAGTGTTAACCGTTGTAATCTGCTTCTGTGAGGGGCTGGCATCTGACTCTTCAACAATGCGGACTACATCCCCGTTGGCGCCGGAAACAATCCTTCCATATCCCAAAGGCTCTTCAAGCCTTGTAGCTACAAGGGTCAAATACCCCTTGCCGGCTTTGTGATGATCTATCAAGGTGCGAATGGTTTGCGGCCTGATGAACGGCGTGTCCCCGCACAAGATGGCGACATCCTTAATGCTTTCCGGAACCTCCGGTATGGCGGTCATGACCGCATGTCCCGTGCCAAGCTGCTCTTTTTGAACTGCGAAACGTAGTAATGGGTAGGGCGCCAGGCCCTTTCGTACAGCCTCGGCCTGATGACCAATAACCACCACAATAGTATCGACAACAGCCAGCGCGGCCTCAACGACATAGCGGATCATGGGCGCCCCGGCTATCTCATGGAGAACCTTTGCCTGGTCCGATTTCATGCGGGTGCCTTGTCCCGCAGCCAATATGATGGCAGCTACATCTTCCATATATAATTATGTCTCGGAAATTCTACAAGTCATTGAAAGTATAGATAATTATTTATCCTGTTGCAAGTTCGATCAAGGAATAATGGAATGATGGAATGATGTAAAATATACGGACAAGAGCAAAACACCTTCTAAACCCAATATAGCGCGCAGGTTGCGCCTGACGGCTTGACACGGAGTGAAGCCTGCGCCAAAACATCACACTTCGTGCCCATTATTCCAACATTCCACTATTCCAATTGGGACAAAATTTTTTCTATTTTAACAAAAAAACAGGGGCAAGTCAATTGACCTGCCCCTGTTATACGCGTTGCGTTGCGCAAGAACCTGATTAGGCGGCTCTTCTGGTCCCTGCGATTTTCAGCCTGGCTATTGCACGCTGCACGGCCGCCTGCGCGCGCCTGGCATCAATGTTTTCTTTTCTTCCGGCTTCGGCCAGGCGTTCTTCGGCTCGCTTCAAAGCAACTTTGGCCCGTTCAACGTCTATATCCTTGCGTCGCTCGGCAGACTCGGCCAGGATTGTAACCTTGTTTGGCAAAACCTCTGCAAAGCCCCCGTTGACAAATACAAGCCGTTCACCACCACCGGAATCTTTGAACCTGAGCATCCCTATCTTTAGAGTCGTCAAAAACGAGGTGTGGCCGATCAATACGCCGAATTCTCCGTATTCCCCGGGAGCGACCACAATCTGTGCCTCTTCGCTAACCAACGATTTGTCGGGGGTCACAACCTCTAACATGATATTGCCTGCCATAATTCCACCCAATCCTTAATAGGAATTTGCTTTCTTAAGCGGCGTAGCCGCGTTTTATAAAATCGCGGAGCGATTTTATGGTGCTATTCAACGGCTGCCAACTTCTCGGCCTTGGCATGTACCTCTTCAATGCCGCCTACCATGTAGAAGGCCTGCTCTGGGATCTCGTCGTGTTTTCCTTCACAGATCTCCTTAAAGCCCCTGACCGTGTCTTCCACCTTGCAATACTTGCCTGGGGAACCCGTAAAGGACTCAGCCACATGGAAAGGCTGGGAGAGAAATCTTTGGATCCTCCGGGCTCGTCCCACGGTGAGTTTATCCTCATCTGAAAGCTCATCCATTCCAAGAATGGCAATAATATCTTGTAAATCCTTGTACTTCTGAAGAATCACCTGCACTGTACGGGCTGTTGTATAGTGTTCCTCTCCAAGAACATTCGGATCCAGGATTCGAGACACCGAATCGAGGGGATCCACTGCAGGATAGATGCCCAACTCCACGATCTGCCTGGAAAGCACCACGGTACCGTCAAGGTGGGCAAATGTGGTCGCAGGGGCCGGGTCAGTCAAGTCGTCTGCCGGCACATAGACGCACTGCACAGCAGTGATAGAACCCTTGGTAGTCGATGTAATTCGCTCTTGCAGTTCGCCCAGGTCAACCGCCAGCGTTGGCTGATACCCAACAGCAGAGGGCATACGTCCCAGGAGAGCGGAAACCTCAGCGCCGGCCTGGGTAAATCGGAAGATATTATCGATGAACATCAACACATCTCTGCCTTCCTCATCCCTGAAATATTCTGCCGCAGTTAGTGCCGACAGGGCCACTCGGGCACGGGCTCCGGGGGGTTCTGTCATCTGGCCGTAGATCAAGGCAGCCCTTGGGAGAACCCCGGAATCCTTCATTTCATGATAAAGGTCGTTTCCCTCACGGGTGCGCTCGCCCACACCGGCAAACACGGAGATACCACCGTGTTGCTTGGCGATGTTGTTGACCATCTCCATCATGATAACCGTTTTGCCCACACCAGCGCCACCAAACATGCCCATTTTCCCACCTCTGGGAAATGGAACCAGCAAGTCCATAACCTTAATGCCACTCTCGAGGACGTTAACGCTGGTATCCTGTTCGGTAAACAGCGGGGCCGGGCGGTGAATCGGAAGTGTCTTCTCCGATTTTACGGGGCCAAGACCGTCCACAGGCCGTCCCACAACGTTCAGCACCCGTCCCAGACCGCCTTCACCCACAGGCATCTGGATATCCTTGCCCGTGTTCTTTACGGGCATACCCCGGACAAGACCGTCCGTGGAGTCCATGGCGATGGTTCGTACCACACGGTCCCCGAGATGCTGGGCCACTTCCACAACCAGGTTATCCTCCTCGTCACTGATCCCCGGATTGGAGATGAGCAAAGCCGTGTAGATCAAGGGAAGCTGCCCTTCGGAAAACTCCACGTCGACCACATTGCCGATAACCTGGGTAATTGTCCCCATGTTTACAACTTGTTCTGCCATCCTATCGACCTCCCCAATACATATTGTATATCAATAATTCTATTATATCCGATTACCCTTTTAGAGCCTCTGCACCACCCACGATATCCATAAGATCGGCCGTAATAGCCGCCTGGCGTGCCTTGTTGTAGGCCAGGGTAAGGTTTTCGACCATTTCCTTACAGTTGGTCGTGGCATTGTCCATGGCTGCCATGCGTGCTGCGTGCTCACTCGTTGAAGTCTCGAGTAGCCCTTTATAGATCTGAACATAGACCTGCTTGGGAAGCATCTCGGCCATGAGTTCCTCTACCGAAGGCTCGCAAATATGTTCTGCTATGTAGCCTGTATCCTCTTTCTCCAAGGCCTCTTTATCAGCTTTCTCAACGCTGGTGATGGGCAGAAGCTGTTGGATCGTTGGAGCCTGCCTAGCCATGGAAATGAACTCGGAAAAAACCATGTGAACTTCATCGGCCTGACCTTCAAGGAAGTCATCTATGAGGATTCTTCCAGCGTTAATGGCCACGTTGAACCCAAAGCGTGCGCCTACAACACCTAGATACTCACCGACGATGTTGGCCTTTCTCCGGCGGAAGTAATCCCGGCCCTTTTTGCCCATGCAGATGAGGCGCGCCTCGATGCCCTCGTCCGCTTTTTCCTTGAGGAATCTCTCACACTTGACCAGCAGGTTGGAATTGAAACTCCCGCACAACCCACGATCAGAAGTCATGAGGACCACGTCAACGGTCTTGACTTCCGCCCGAGGCACAAGCAACGCAGGGGCGTTTTCCTCATCTCCCCCTGCCCGTTCGGCCAGGCTGCCCAGCACCTCGGCAAATTTGTTTGCGTAAGGCCTGAAGGCTTGCATTTTCTCCTGGGCTCGATTCAGCTTCGAGGCAGCCACCATATTCATGGCCTTGGTGATTTTTTGCGTCTTTTTGACCGCTTTAATCTTTAATTCTACTTCTTTGAGTGTCGGCATATCTTACCCCTATACGCAAGTACGGCACAGGATCAACTATTTGATCGTGTCCTTGAATTCCTCATCGTAATCAGACAAAGCCTTTGCCATGGTCTTGTCCAGGCCATCGCTAATCTGCTTCTTTTCGGCAAGCTCGCTAAAGATCTGAGGATACTTGCTCTCAATAAATGGGTATAGCCCGGCCTCGTATTTGCCCAAGACCTCAACGGGGTACTGATCAAGATAACCCTTTGTGCCTGCATACAGGATGGTAACCTGCTTTTCCAGGGTAAGCGGGGCATACTGGGGTTGTTTCAGGACCTCGACCAGACGAGTCCCGCGTGTCAGCTGCTGCTGTGTAGCCTTATCCAAATCGCTTCCGAACGCGGCAAAGGCCTCTAGCTCACGAAATTGAGCCAAGTCGAGTCGCAAAGAACCGGCCACCTGCTTCATCGCCTTTACCTGAGCAGCGCCGCCCACGCGTGAAACCGAAAGCCCCACGTTAATGGCCGGGCGGACACCGGAAAAGAAAAGAGCCGGCTCCAGGTATATCTGGCCGTCTGTGATGGAAATAACGTTGGTTGGAATATATGCAGAAACGTCACCTGCCTGTGTCTCGATAATAGGAAGCGCAGTTAGCGAACCAGCGCCAAGCTCGTCATTTAGCTTGGCAGAGCGTTCCAGGAGTCTGGAGTGGTTGAAAAAGATGTCACCGGGATAGGCCTCACGCCCCGGAGGACGTCTCAAGAGTAGCGAGATCTGACGATAGGCTGCTGCCTGCTTTGAAAGGTCGTCGTATATAATCAAGGCGTGCTGGCCTTTGTCGCGATAGTATTCCCCCATAGCGGTTCCGGAATAAGGACCAATATACTGGAGAGTGGCAGGGTCACTGGCGCAGGCCGAAATGACCGTTGTGTACTCCATGGCCCCGTGCTTTTCCAAAGTGTCCACAACCTGGGCCACCGTTGATTTCTTCTGACCACAGGCAACGTAGATACATTTCACATCCTGGCCCTTCTGGTTGATAATGGCGTCAACACCAACTGCGGTCTTTCCGATCTGGCGGTCACCAATGATAAGCTCACGCTGGCCCCGGCCAACTGGGGTCATGGCGTCAATGGCCTTGAGGCCGGTGTACATGGGCTCGTTAACCGATTGCCTTGCAATAACACCCGGAGCAATCAGCTCCACACGGCGAGACTCCTTGGAATCAATAGGCCCTTTGCCGTCCAGGGGAGCCCCAAGGGAGTCCACCACGCGACCAAGCATTGCATCGCCTACGGGCACCTCGGCGATCGTGCCGGTACGCTTACAGGTGTCTCCTTCCTGGAGTTCGATGTCTTCACCCATGATTGCCACGCCCACGTTGTCTTCTTCCAGATTAAGGACAAGGCCCATGATTCCATGAGGAAACTCGAGAAGCTCCATGGACATGGCCTTTTCCACGCCGTAGACCCTGGCAATACCGTCGCCCACCGACAAGATGGTTCCTGTTTCGCTAACATCAACCTTCTTGTCGTAGTCCTTGATCTGACCCTTAATGATGTCGCTGATCTCTTCGGCTCTAATTTCCATCAGATATTCTCACTCCTTTGCAAAGATTCTTTCAAACTCATAAGTTGAGTTCTAACGCTTCCATCCAAGACCAAATCACCAATCTTGGTCACCGCACCGCCTATCAAGGCCGGGTCGACACGGACTTCCATCTTCACCGCTTTTCCCGTCTTCTTAGACATGGCGGCCTTGATTTTTTCGATGCTTTCTTCAGGCAGCTCCACGGCTGACACAAGATCGGCGCGGACAATGTTGGCGAGTTCGTCGGTCAGCTTCTCATAAAAGACGTATATGTCCTTCAAGTACTGGCTCCTGCCCTTGTCGAATAACACGAAAAGGAAGGAGGACATCACCTTGGAGGGCGCCAAGCGCTCTACAACCGCTTGTAGAACCTTTTTCCGACTTTCAGCATCATACAATGGATTGTGGATAGCTTGCTCCAGTTCCTCTTGTTGTTCGAGGAGCCTTACAAAACCTCCCAGCTCTTCTTTGTACGTCTCTGCTTGGCCGTCTTCCTTGCCAATGGCCAACAGGGCCTTGGCATACCGTCTGGCGATCCTTGGGCTTATCACTGAGCTACCACCACCTTTGTCAAATATTCATCAATAATTCGTTCTTGATCTTTGTCCTTGATATTCTTTTTGATCAATCCTTCTGCCATGGCCACGGCCTGCTCGGCCATGTCTGTCTTTAATTGCTGTTTGGCCCTCTGAAATTCATGCTCAATGTTCTTCTTGGCCTGCTCCTGGAGTTTTTCACCTGCGGCCTTTGCTTCCTCAATGATTCTCGCCTTTGCCGCCTCACCCTCCTGGATGTATTCAGCCGTAATTCTTTGCACTTCCTTGTCCAGGAGGGCAAGTTTGTCCTTGTATTCGGCAAGCCGTTTCTCCGCCTCCTGCTTCTGTCTCGCCAGGTCATCCAACTGGTCCTTGACCCCTTGGCGCCTGGATTCAAGGCCATGGGCAAGCGGTTTTCTTAAAAGGAAAATCAATGCTCCAATCAGCACTGCAAAGTTCATGATCCGCCAGATCAAGTCTTTGCCCTTGTCCATCCCACCTCCGTGCCCACCGCCCCCAGAGGAGGCCCAAACCGATCCAAAGCTAAGGAGGACCGAAACAACAACTAAAAGGATGACGACATAACGCGCATTTCCCATCCTGGCAAACATCTTCATTACACAGCCCTCCCCAATATCTTTTCGGCAATCGCCGCAGAGAATGCTTCTATTTCTCCTTTCAATCTCTGGGCTGCATCGGCGGCGTCTTTGGCAATCTGAGCGCGCACAGCCTCCAGATCTGCCTGCGCCTTCTGATTGATTTCGTCGATGAGTCGTTTTTCCTCTTCCTGGCCGGCCTGTTTCAGGGCATCTTTCTCCTGAAAGCCCTTTGTCTTGGCCTCGCCGATCTTTGTCTGAAAGGTCTGCTCGCTTTCGGCAGCATTCCGTTGGGCGCCATCAATAGACTCTTCAAGCCCTTGGATCTTTTTCTTTCTCTCGATCAATATCTTGCGGATAGGTTTATAAAGGATTGCATTCAGGACGAAGATGAGGAAAATGAAGTTCGCCATCTGCACGAACAGGATAGGAAAATCAACACTGATCATGACACACTCCCAGTCTCCAAGCTTATGGGTTTAATACACCCAATCTTCAATCTTGTGGGTTTTAAGAGAATAAGGAAGGACCTAAAATCATAAAACGGATTATAAACGTCCCCTCCTGAAAAGCAGCACGTCTATATCACCAATATGGGCATTTTGTCAAAGGTTTTTTTCTTTTTTTCTTTTTGTGAAGTTATGTCGGACTTTTTGCGAAACCATCATGACTGCCATTCAACCAAACTGATGGTCTTGGAATTTGCAATATCTTCAGGTTTCATGCTGCAATTGCCGTGAAAAACCACCCCGGCATCAATAACCACCACTGGGGCGCCGAGGTCTCCGAACACGCGGGCTGGTGGGTGCAACTCAATGCGGTTTGTGGCTCGAATATTGCCGCTCACCTTGCCGCTCACCTTGGCAGTGTGGACTGAAATATCAGCACTAATGACCGCCTTTTCCCCTACGATCATCACACCCCCTTGGCTTTCTATGCTGCCCGTAAAATGGCCATCCAGCCGCACGGTCCCCTCAAATGCGAGCTTGCCTTCCAGGGTGGTTTCCGGGCCCAAAAATGTTTGTATCTCCTTTCTTGATTTTTTCATATCAAACTCTCTCCACGTAGAATCAGTCTTTGAACATAAATCTACGCATACTAATATTCATCAGGAGTCCGAGGCCGATCATGGTGGACACCAGCGATGAGCCTCCATAGCTGATCAGCGGCAGCGGCACCCCCACCACAGGCAGCAGTCCAAGTGCCATTCCAATGTTAATAATGACCTGCCAAAATATCATACAAGTAACCCCAACAGCCAGAATGGTTCCAAACGGTTCTTTGGAACGCATTGCAATACTTAGGCCCCATATGACCAGAAATAGGTATAGTACGACTACCAGAGCCGAGCCAAAGAACCCCCATTCTTCGGCAAGTACTGAAAAGATGAAGTCTGTATGTTGTTCAGGGAGAAAAGAGAGGGCATTTTGGGTGCCCTTCAGGAATCCCTTACCCAAAAACAGCCCTGAACCGACTGCAATCTTGGACTGAATGATATGATAGCCCGCACCCAAGGGGTCTGTTTCCGGATTTATGAATGCCAATATCCTCTGTTTCTGATATCCTTTTAAGAAGAAAAACCAAGCTGCCGAAGATACAAACACCCCGCTGCCGGTCAAGAACATGAGGGATCTAAACTCAATCTTCACAAATATCGTTATCGATGCTGCTATCAGAAGCACAATGAGACCGGTGCCCAAGTCGGGCTGCTTCGCAATTAGGGCAAATGGAATCAACGTCCAGACAAGAGGCTTCCAAAGGTCATGAAGTGTCCAACCTTTTTCCGAGGCACGACCGGAAAAATACTGTGCCAGCATGATAATGAGTGTAATTTTTACCAGTTCCGAGGGTTGAAAGGAAAACATGCCCAATACAAGCCACCGCTGAGAGCCCGAAACCTCTTTGCCTAGAAACGAAACTGCCACCAATAGCACCAGCGAAAATGCATAAACAGAAAATGCCCACCGGTTCAACCATTTGTAGTTAACGATAAACATTGAAATCATCGCCGTGGTTCCAATACAAATCCAATACCATTGTTTCAGGTACAAAAGGCTTTGAAGATTCGCCATATCTGCATTGGGATTCACTGCGCTATAAAGCGTGAGGATGCCGATCCCTTCAAGAATGAACGTGAGGGCCAGCAAGACCCAATCAAAGTGCTCTACCAATCTTCTATCAAACATAAAACTCACCAAATTTGGGAATTTAAGGATCTAGGGATTAAAGAATTCAGGAATTGGATGAGCTTTTCCATTCTTCAATCCCTCAATTCCCCAGTTTTTCATATATGTTCTGATCATCTCTCTGGCAATGGGACCTGCTGTGCTTGCACCATGCCCACCATGTTCTATCAGAACGGCCACGGCTATCTTGGGTCGTTCGGCCGGCGCAAAGGCAATAAACCATGCATGATCTCGGAAACGGTAAGGGATTGCTTCAATGGGCTTTTGCTCCTTATCGTGGTTCATGCGAACGACCTGGGCCGTTCCGGTCTTGCCGGCCACACTCATGCCCGGGATGCGGGCAATCCATCCTGTGCCCGCACGATTGTTGATCGCACGAACCAGAGCCTTCTTTACAATATGGAGTGTCTTGTCCGAAGCCGGGAGGCGTCCCAAAGGGATCGGCTCCCCGATCTTCACCTCCGAGCCGTCCACGACCTCGATCCGTTCCACCACCAACGGTTTGTACCGCGTTCCTCCGTTTGCCACGGCAGCAACCAAAGAGAGCATCTGGATTGGCGTGACAAGGTTATACCCCTGGCCGATCGCCACGCTCAGCGTGTCGCCTCCCAGCCAGGGCCTCCCTACCCGTTTCAACTTCCATTGAGTGGAGGGCACCAAGCCTCCGGCTTCGTTGTCAAGCCGGATACCTGTAGGCTCACCTAGTCCGCTTGCCTCAGCATATCGGGCCAATCGATCCACTCCCAGTTTTTCTCCCACTTGAAAAAAAAAGCTGTCACAGGATTGAACCAGAGCATCTATGGGGTTCACGAATCCGTGTCCCAGACGCTTCCAGCATCGATAGGTGCGGTTGCCGTACCTGTAACTGCCCGCACAGTAATATCTCGTCTTTTCAGTGAATAGCCCTTCTTCCAGCCCGGCTATGGTTGTTATGATCTTATAGGTCGACCCGGGGGGATACTGTCCTTGAATAGCTTTATTTTCCATTGGACGGAATGCATTGGAGGCCAGTTTGTTCCACGCCTGGTATGTCATGCCCCCCACAAAGGCGTTTGGGTCAAAGGCCGGGCTGCTCACCAAGGCGAGGATATGACCATTGGATGGATCCATGGCCACGGCAGACCCAACCTTCCCGGCAAGCATCTCTTCAGTCTTTCGCTGAAGACCAATATCCAGTGTCAAGTAAACATTCTTTCCGGGCACCGCCTCCACGGTCTTGAGAATCCTTGTGACCTGGCCAAGGGCATTGACCCGGGCATGCCTTCTTCCTCGCTCACCATGAAAATATGACTCACAGCCTTTTTCTACCCCGAATTTACCTATGAAATCTCCGATCCTGTTGTCCGGAAAGCGCCCACTTTTCAATTCCTCTACGCTGATCTCACTCAGGTATCCGATTAAATGTGAGGCACGCTTGCCCTCAACATAGTATCGCATGGGTTCAACCGTGATCACAATGCCGGGAAGGTCAAGTTTATGAGCCTCTATGACAGCCACGGCATCACGGCTAAGATCGCGCCTTAGAAGAATGGGCCTAAAGGAAGGCCACCCCTTTGCCTCGTCGAGCTTTGCCAAGAGTGCCACAGGTGCAGCTTTTAAGAACTTCGCCAGCTTCAAGACAACCTGTTTGGGATCTTTGGCGTCCTCCAAAACAATTGACACGTTGAATGAGGGCCTGTTATCCACCACCAGGACCCCCTTGCGGTCAAAGATTAGGCCCCTGGCGGCCGTTACGCTTTGGAATCGAACGCAGTTGTTTTCAGACAATTGCCTAAATTCGGCCCCTCTAATGATTTGCAGATAATAAAGTCGAGACAAGAGAATCAAGAAAGCTGCTAAAACGCAGAACAGGGTTCCTGACAGCCTTTGCCTATACCAGTCGCTATCAACTGTCTTTAGGTACCTCTCCTTCATTGGACTACAAGATTCCCCTTTGTTTCTTGCCGCTAAATGCCGAGTACTCCAGTCGTTCTTGTATCTTTTCCAGGGCCAAAAGAACGGCTGGGCCTGTGATAGCGGCGAAGACAGTCTGGCCCACTACAGGCCCGATCCGGGAAATCAGCAATTCAATCCCGCTTGACGGGCTGGATGTAAAAAAAAATAAGAGGTTTTCCGCCAACACGCAAACAGCAATCAAGAGGGAGCGAGACATGGCGCCCTGCACATCAAAGTAATTTGAGATCCCCTTGAGCAGAACAAATATCCAAAAATAGACAGAGATGTAGATGCCGAATATGCCCCCGGAAGACAGGTCCATAAGGAAACCAATCAACAGGACCAGCACGCCCGCCTTTTTCTCGGGCAAATTAAGCCGCACAAAGACCACCAGTGGAATTAGAAGGTCATAGAAAATATCTTGAAAGAGGGTTAATCTTAAAATAGTGGTCTGTCCAACAATTGCAGCCAGCCCAAGAGTTGTATAAAAAGAAAAGACCTTCATTCAAGAATCACCAATGCCTCTTCCAATCTTGTGAAATCGACGAAAGGCCGAACCTTGACCTTCTGGAAGATCCCGGACCGGCCCTTGGAAATTTTCTCCACACAACCCACCCGAAAGCCCTTAGGAAAAACCCCGTCCAGTCCGGACGATATTACCGTATCTCCGATACTGATATCGGCCTTTCTCAGGACATATTTGAACCGGCAGGACTCTTCGATCTCGCCTTCAACAATACCACGGGACCTGGTTCGCTGCACAAGGGCATCTATGGCGCTGCTGCGATCGATGATCAACAGGACCTTTGAGTAATGGTACGATGCCGTCATAATTTGACCAACGATTCCCTGCGGGGCGATTACCGGCATTCCCTTGGAGACGCCATCGTAGCTTCCCCTGTTGACAATAACGGTTTTGAACCATCCGGAAGGGTCAACCCCGACCACCTGTGCGGGCAGTAGAGGCTTTGGAATGGCAGCCTTCATATCCAGTAGCTTGCGGAGACGTTCATGGGCCAGCTTGGATTCCAGGCCCTGACCCCTTTCCAGTCTGGCCGCGGCAAGAGCCTTTTTCAGTTGATCGCTCTCCTCCCTCACGTTCACCAAACAAAAGTAGTGGCTCCAGATACGCTCACAAAAACGGATGGCCTGTGTTACCGCCTCTTGGAAGGGCGCAATCCCTGCTATTACGACTCTGTCAACTATCGTGTTTCCATAACAATGTTTGGTGCTTATCGAAAGGAAGGTGACGTTGATCAGGGCAACAATGATTAGGCAGAAGATCGTGACCAGTTTTTTTGAAAACATAGGTGCAGCCGGAAAAAGGATTTGAGTTGGGAGCCCCTCATAACAACACGATGCCGGGGCACATCCATTATGGGATCGTCACTTCTCTTAAAATCCCTATATTTTCCAAGGTCTTGCCTGAACCCATAACAACCGTGGATAGAGGGTCATCGGTCACTGTAATAGGCAGAGAGGTCTCTTTTCGAAGCAATTTGTCCAGGTTTTTTAGAAGTGCGCCACCCCCGGCCATGACGATCCCCCTGTCCACGATATCCGCAGCCAATTCAGGCGGGGTTTGTTCCAGAGCTGTTTTTATAGTCTCGATGATAGCGTCGATTTGTTCCGAAATCGCTACGCGGATCTCTTCGGAATCTATGGCGAGAATCTTCGGGATCCCCGATACCAGATCCCTGCCTTTGACTTCAATGGTCTCTATGTTTTCAGGATCAGGGTAGGCATTGCCGATGGTCGTTTTAATAATTTCAGCGGTTCTTTCTCCAATGAGAAGATTGTACTTTCGTTTTATGTATTGAACGATGGCATCGTCCATCTTATCCCCGCCTACCCGAATCGAGCGACTGTAAACGACGCCCGCAAGCGATATCACGGCAACCTCCGTCGTCCCGCCTCCGATGTCGACTACCATATTACACGTTGGCTCAGTAATCGGCAGGCCCGCCCCGATGGCTGCCGCCATAGGCTCTTCAATGAGGTATACCTCGCGGGCTCCTGCGGATTCAGCCGATTCCCTTACAGCACGTTTTTCCACTTGTGTAATCCCTGACGGCACACAAATAATGATTCTGGGTCGTATCAAACTTCGGCGGTTGTGCACCTTGCGGATAAAGTGGCGCAACATTGCTTCAGTCACCTCAAAGTCCGCAATCACGCCATCCTTCATAGGTCTGATGGCCACAATGTTGCCGGGTGTACGACCAAGCATTCTCTTGGCCTCTGCACCAACTGCCATGACCTTGCCTCTTTGCCTGCTATCCATCCGAACCGCTACAACAGAAGGTTCACTCAGAACTATGCCTTTTCCCTTAACATATACGAGGGTGTTGGCAGTGCCTAAATCAATAGCCAAGTCGTCAGAAATCTTTCCAAGAAGGGCATTTAACACTTTCCTATCTCCTAACTATTAGTTAATGTAAATCCCACAATATCCTAACAGGAAGATGCACAATCTGTGCCAGCGCAACACTCACGCTCCTATGAGAATAAAATAATTACCAGACACCGTCTGGTAATTCAAGCAAATAATAGTAGCAAAATTTGAAATTTCGCAACAATTTACTTTTTTGAAAACATGGCCGCTTCAACGACGATCAAGTTTTGATCCGTGTAAAACTCGGGACTAAGTGAGCGTAAAGAAAGAACGGTGACCGCCTGTTAAATCGTACCAAGAAAGTTCTCTTTTTGTTGAGCGCCAAGAACACTCTGGGTAACTCGCTGTTCTTTCTCAATACCCACTAAGACCCTCAGAACAGTTACCCGGATCAAAATTTGATCGTCGTTGAAGCTCGTTCGAAGCCGAATGATACGAAATTTCCGGCATCCTATGATTTGGAGAACAGACTTGTGCCGACAGTAAGCGTCATTATTCCGACTCATAATCGCGCACGGTTACTGAAAGAGGCCCTCGGTTCTGTCTTGGCTCAGGACTTTCGTGATTTTGAACTCATTGTAGTCGACGACGGATCAACCGATGACACCTCTCAACTACTAGGGTCCTATCCGCAAATACTCGTCGTCAGGCAAGATCATCATGGGGTGAGTGCAGCGCGAAACTCCGGTATTGCACTGGCATCGGGAAGGTTTGTAGCGTTTCTTGATTCCGATGACCTCTGGCTCCCCGGAAAACTGTCAACTCAGGCAGCCTTTTTCGAGTCTGACCCAACCGCCCTGATTTGTCAGACAGAAGAGGTTTGGATTCGAAACGGCATCAGGGTGAATCCGAAAAAACGACACAAGAAACATTCCGGTATGATCTTTGAGCATTGCCTGGAATTGTGCCTTGTGAGCCCCTCGGCCGTCATGATGCAACGGCGTTTGCTAGAGGAAGTGGGTGGGTTTGATGAGTCCCTGCCTGCCTGCGAAGATTACGACCTTTGGTTGCGCATAGCTTGCCGCTTTCCCATATATCTGATCAGCTCACCACTTGTCATCAAACGCGGAGGGCACGAAGACCAGCTTTCAAGCGAGCCCGGCTTAGACCGTTTTCGGGTTCGTGCTGTTGAAAAGATCCTCGAAAGCGGCTTTCTCACCACAGAGCAGCGAACCGCAGCCGTTGAGATCCTGAAAAGAAAATGTGCCGTCTATGCAGGAGGGTGTCTAAAGCGGGGACGTGTGAATGATGCAAATCACTATATTCAATTGTCGCGTCGGTTCACGTGTTGAGTTTGTTGAGAAGAAAATGAGTATACTGTTGCACGTCGTCTTTATAGCAATATCAACGGGATTGTTGTGGAAGGGGGCCGAATGGGTCGTCGATTCAGCGGTGCGCATTGCCCGCAAGTTCCATATGTCCGATACGGCCATCGGCTTGACCATTGTTGCAATCGGTACCTCCGCACCTGAGTTTGCGGTCACGGTCAATGCCGCCGTTAGGGGATTGCCGAACATATCGGTGAGCAATGTAGTGGGTTCTAACATCTTTAACCTCGGATTCATACTGGGCGGGTGCGCCGCCATCAGAACGATCATAACCACGCCTGCCGTTGTCTGGCGAGACGGTCTTTTTCTGTTGGCAATGTCATCAGTTTTAGTTTTATTTTTCAAGGATTTAACGCTAACATCTCAAGAGGGGCTTGTACTTTTTGCAACCCTCATCGTATACATGACCTGTCTTTTTTTGAAAAGAGCCCATCTTGAAGAAAAAGATCGTTCGGATGCGGCCACATGGAAAGACATCCCGCGGCTTTTTGCAGGCATTGCCGCAATAGTCGGCGGCGGCCACATCCTTGTCTGGTCGGCAACTTCCTTGGCGCGAAGCCTGGGGATATCCGAGTGGGTCATTGGGGTCACTATTGTGGCGGCAGGGACCTCGGCTCCTGAATTTGCCACATCACTTATGGCGGCCTATAAAGGACGGTACGGCATTTCGATTGGAAATCTGATTGGAAGCGATCTGTATAACCTTTTGGGTGTCCTCGGATTGGCAGGCATGCTTCGGCCGCTGCACATCGATGCGGCAGGCATGCAAAGCTTTTATCTCCTTGTTGGGGTGGTGGCCCTTGTAGTCCTGTTCATGCGCACCGGTTTTCGCCTGTCTCGAGCCGAAGGGTTTGTCCTTATAGGTATTAGCATTGTTCGGTGGATAGTCGATTTTTCGGGCTAAGGATAAACTCGCCGAAAAAGCATCCTGGTAGGCTGCATGTGGCCGTAAGTCCTTATACTGCCCTAGCCTACTTTGCAGCCGATGATTGCAATGGGTCTTCGCCCCGCGCCCTTTGCTGCCTGTGTGCTTCAACTTGGTGTTTTTAAAAACGAAATAACAACCCTCTAATGGCTTTTTTGCCAATAAAATGATTGTTTTTTCTTCAAGACAGTGCTAATCATTCTCGTCGGCTTCATTAAGGTGGAATTTAATCCGCGGCGGCGGAAGTGAAGGCTCCGGCCCTGCCGGACGGAGGTTCGCTTCGCGGGCTGACGCGTCCGGTAGGCAAGATAGACATTTTTTGTTTAGCTCCCCTTGGCCCCACCCTGCCGAGGGGGGTTTTGCCTTGCGGCAGCGCTTCGCGTCCGGGGCGCACGCCGGGGGCCGGCATAGCGAAGCATCGCCAGATGTCATCGATGCGAAATTCGCCTAAATCTTTTCATTTTTTTCTGGCAAATGGGGAGTTGTTAGGATGAAAACGAGCGATCATGTTCATCTCGGAATCGATGTCGGGTCTGTCAGCGTCAACACGGTGCTGTTGAACGAGCAAAAGGAGGTTGTCTGGGAGGATTATACCAGGACCAAGGGTGAGCCTCTTAAGACAACCGCAGCGGTTTTCTCGAGGCTCCTTGAGAAAGTCCCGGCCGAGCGAATCCTCTCTTGTTCCCTCACCGGCCTTGGAGCCACGCAACTTGCCGAAGCGCTTGAAGGCAACTTTGTAAACGAGATTATCGCCCAGACCAAGGCAATAGAGCATTTTCATCCGGAAATCAGAACGATTATTGAAATCGGCGGGGAAGATGCCAAGCTGATCCTTGTGAATCGGGACGTCTCCGGGGAGTTGGTTATTGAAGACTTTGCCATGAATAGCCTTTGTGCGGCAGGCACCGGTTCTTTTTTGGACCAGCAGGCCCACCGCATGGGCTATAGCATCGAAGAATTCGGCCGCCTGGCATTGCAGTCCGAAACACCGCCCCGTATTGCAGGTCGGTGCACCGTGTTTGCCAAGACCGATATGATCCACCTTCAACAGGGGGCTACGCCGGATTTTGAAATTATTGCCGGGCTTTGTTTTGCCCTTGCCCGCAACCTGAAGAGCAATATCGGAAAAGGGAAAAAAATCCGCACCCCCGTGGCCTTCCAGGGGGGAGTTGCAGCCAATCATGGCGTACGGAAGGCATTTCAAGAGATATTGAAGTTGGGCAAAGACAGACTCGTCGTTGCCAAGCACTTCTTTTCCATGGGCGCGATCGGCGCTACACTCGCTACCATGGAAGACAAGGCCAAATTGCGGACATTCAAGGGAATAGAACGACTCAAGACATACATAGCCAATCATGTGAGCGAAGCAAGGCGACTGCCTCCGCTGGAAGATAGGCTTAGGGCTCAGGGCTCAGGGGTCAGGGGTGAGCGAATCGGGGAACCGGGGAACCGGGGAACCGGGGAACCGGAGGAGGTCTATCTTGGCATTGATGTCGGCTCCATCAGTACGAATGTCGTATTGATCAACGATCAAAAGGAACTTGTGGCCAAGGCCTACTTGATGACCGCGGGTCGCCCTCTTGAAGCTGTCAAGGAAGGCCTGAGGATCATTGGTGAACAGTGTGCAGACCGTGTCAAGGTGGTGGGTGCTGCCTCCACCGGTTCGGGACGTTATTTGACCGGAGACTTTGTCGGGGCGGACGTCATACGTAACGAGATCACAGCCCAGGCCACTGCCGCGGCAGACATCAATCCAAAAGTGGACACGATTTTTGAAATCGGCGGCCAGGATTCCAAGTATATCAGCCTCAAAAACGGCGTAATCGTGGACTTCATGATGAACAAGGTTTGCGCTGCGGGCACGGGCTCCTTTCTTGAAGAACAGGCAGAAAAGCTCGGGCTGTCCATCAAGGAAGAGTTCGGCGGGTTGGCCACCTCAGCCAGGTGCCCGGTCCGTTTGGGCGAACGTTGTACGGTCTTTATTGAGTCGGACCTGGTGCACTATCAGCAGCGGGGATGTGCAAAGGATGACCTGGTCGCAGGGCTCTCCTATTCCATTGTAGAAAATTATCTGAATCGTGTCGTGGAACACCGCAAAGTCGGAGATCATATCTTCTACCAGGGCGCCACGGCATTAAACCGCGGTATTGTGGCCGCCTTTGAGAAGGTGGTTGAAAAACCGATCAACGTGCCTCCTCATTGTGACGTGACCGGGGCCATTGGGGCCGCACTACTTGCCATGAAGGAGCGTACCTGGAAGGAGAGCAAGTTTAAGGGCTTTGAGTTAAGCAAGATCCAATATTCCATCAAATCTTTTGAGTGTCAAAAGTGCCCCAACCGGTGCGAAGTCCGAAAGGTCACTATAAAAGAAAGAAAGCCGCTTTTCTATGGGAGCCGCTGTGAGCGCTACGAGGTCGATGGCAAGGACGAGGGAAAAAGCGGGCTTCCGGACTTATTTGCAGACAGGCAGGCATGGCTTCTGGAAGCCCCTTTCAAAGAAGTGAGGCAAACCGGGCCTCGGGCAAGGCGAGGCGCCATAGGCATACCAAGGACCATGTTTTTTATGGAATTGGCTCCTTTTTTCATCACCTTCTTTGAAACACTGGGCTATGAAGTCGTTATTTCCGAACAAACTCACAAGCGTCTTATCCACCAAGGGGTGGAATGTATCGTGGCAGAGACATGCTTTCCCATCAAGGTCGCACACGGCCATGTCCTGGACCTGATCGGCAAGGGAGTCAAGAACATATTTCTTCCCCACATTGTCGACATCAAGCGACCGTCTAATTGCTCCTTTAGTTATCTTTGTCCCTATGCTCAGACACTTGCCTATACCGTGCATTCGTCCATAGACTTCAATGAGGCCGGCGCAAAAGTGCTCCAGCCTGTCCTCTATTTCGGCAGGGGGTATTCACAACTTCTTTCCGGCCTGAAACAATTTGGAAAGAGCCTGGGTATTGGGTCCCGAGCCGTCAAGGGCGCCACAGAGGCCGCATGGCACGCCCAAGAGCGATTTCATCAAAGGCTCCTTAAGCGGGGAGACGAGATACTGGCCCAATTGAAGCCTGACGATAAACTCATGGTGGTGGTCAGCAGACCTTACAACGGATTTGACCCCGGTATAAATTTGAACCTTCCCAAAAAACTTCGCGACCTTCAAACGCTGGCAATGCCCATGGACTTTCTGCATCTTGACAGGGTTGCGGTCAATAACCCGGATGTGGCCGGTCAGTATTGGCGGTTCGGGCAGAAGATCATGAGCGCTGTCGAGATCATCAAGAGCGATCCCCGGTTTTTTGCCATCTATATCACCAACTTTGGATGCGGGCCCGACTCGTTCATCTCTCACTTTTTCCAGGATCGTCTCCAAGGCAAACCGTACCTTGAGATCGAAATCGATGAACACAGCGCCGATGTGGGTGCGATCACTCGCTTGGAGGCCTTTCTTGACAGCCTGAATAACATCAGGCCGGATGTCAAAAAGGCTGCCGGCGGAATTGCCATGAGGACAAACAAGGCAGACGGCAGGAAGGTTTTTCTGCCCCCGATGACCGATCACGCGCATGCAGTTGCCGCAGCATTCAGGGCCTGTGGGGTGGAAGCCGAAGCCCTCCCGGATTCAGACGAGGAGACCTCGAATCTCGGGCGCCAGCTCACGTCGGGCAAAGAGTGCTATCCGTGCATTCTCACAACAGGCGACATGGCCAAATGTGTCCGCCGTCCGGACTTTGATTCAAAGAACTCGGCCTTTTTTATGCCTTCAGGCAGTGGGCCGTGCCGTTACGGCCAGTATCACCGTTTTCATCGGCTCGTCCTGGACAGGCTGGGATACCGTGATATACCGATATATGCACCAGACCAGAGTGAGGTCTTTTATAAAGAACTCGGGATGGTGAATGGCGATTTTGCGAAACTCGGCTGGCAGGGATTGGTTGCAGTGGACCTTCTGGAAAAGCTGGTTCGGCAGATCCGGCCGTATGAAATCGAACACGGGGCATCGAATCGGGCTTACAATGAGGGCCTCGACACAATCTGCCGTACACTTGAAAATCGAGGAGACCTTGTGCAAACCCTGAGACGAATCAGGGCATCCTTTGAAGCAATACCCGCAGAGAACCCGGGCAGCAAACCCGTGGTTGGAATCGTGGGAGAGATTTATACAAGGGCCAATCGCTTTGCAAACGAAAATGCCATCTTAAAAATTGAAGCGCTAGGCGGAGAGGCATGGATGGCGCCCATTTCCGAATGGGTGCTATACATAACTCATATCGCAAAGGAGCGCAGCTTCAGGAAGCGACAGTTCAAGACATGGCTTGTAAATGTTTGGACCGACCGCGTCCAGCGCCGGTATGAGCATGAATACAGCGCAGTCTTTGATGGGATGTTAAGGTATCTCTGGGAGCCGCCCACAGAGGAAATCTTGGAAAAAGCACGTCCTTATCTCCATCCCTGCTACAGGGGTGAATCCGTGTTGAGCATCGGCAAGACAATCGATTACATAGAAAGAAAAACCGGCGGCATCGTAAGCATCATGCCGTTCACCTGCATGCCTGGGACAATTGTGGGCGCCATTTTGAAGCGGTGCAAAGAGGAAAACAACGACATTCCGTATATGAATTTGTCCTATGACGGACAGAGTGAGACCAACACCATGACCCGCCTTGAGGCATTCATGTATCAGGTGCGGCGATATCACGAAAGGCACTGGGGCGCCGCATCTTCTTAAGTTTCCGCACGTCGCCTAAGTCATGACCAAGAAAAAAGAACCATACAAAATACTGATCAATGCAGTCGATCCGGAAGAGTGCCGCATCGCCCTGGTAAAAGGGGGCCGACTTGAAAATTTTAACATCGAGACCGCTGCCGGCGAAATAACCCGGGGAAACGTCTACAAGGGGGTGGTCACACGGGTGGAGCCGGGCTTGCAAGCAGCCTTTGTCGATTACGGCGCCGACAAGAACGGCTTCTTACAGCAACACGAGATCCACAGCGACTACTATATTGACAAGCCCGTGGCCGCCAAGAAGGGGACCCCAAGCATCCAACACCTGATAAGGTCCGGCCAGGAACTCCTGGTTCAGGTGACCAAAGAGCCTATTCTGAAGAAGGGCGCGATGCTGACAACTTACATATCTTTGCCCGGCCGCTATGCAATCTTGATGCCCGGTGGCAAAAGCTCCGGGATTTCAAGGAAAATAGAAGATGAAAAAGAACGGCAGCGCCTCAAAGATATCATAGATTCCCTGAAGATTCCCCAAGGTTTCGGCACCATTGTTCGCACAGTGGCAGAGCACCGAAAAAAACGTGAGATTTCCAAAGATATTAGCTACCAGCTTCGCCTGTGGAAAAATATCAAAAAGCAGGGTCTTTCCAACCCGGCCCCATGCCTTCTTTACAAGGAACGTCATCTTGCCATTCGCTCCATCCGGGATCATTTCACATCAGACGTCAATGCAATCCTTGTAGATGACAAGGATGTCTATCGGGATGTGAAGGATTTCATGCAGATCATATCCTCCAGGCACACAAAGATCGTAAAGCTGTATAAAGACCCACAGCCAATATTCACCAAGCATCATGTCGAGGGCCAGATCGGCTCAGTCTTTGCAAATCGTGTCGCATTGAAATCGGGCGGTCACATCGTGATCAACCCCACGGAGGCATTGGTAGCTATTGATGTTAATTCCGGCAAGTCCACGCGCAAGGGTTCAATGGAAGAGACCGCGTACACAACCAATATGGAGGCGGCAGCCGAAATTGCCAGGCAACTGCGCCTGCGGGATCTGGGCGGCCTTATAGTCATTGACTTTATTGACATGCGGGAACGCAAGCACAATCAGGCCGTGTTAAAAACGATAAAAGAGCACACCAGGCTGGACAAGGCCCGTATTGACGTGGGCAGGATTTCCAAGTTCGGCCTCATGGAGATCTCTCGTCAGAGGATCAGCCCATCCATAGAGTACGGCAGCTTCACACCGTGCCCCCATTGTCAGGGTAGAGGCCTGATTCCATCAGCCGAGAAGCTAGCCCTGGAGTTTTTAAGGAGGCTTCGCTCTGAAATCCTCAAAGGTAACCTAACAAAGGTAAAAGGAATTGTGCCAGTCAATGTGGCCGACTACCTGCTCAACAGAAAACGAAAAGAAATCCTCGAGGCTGAGATGAGAGGAAACCTGACCATCACGATAGAAGGAGACCCCGGCATGCAACCCGGTGAAAGCCACATTACTTGTGAATGATGAGAAGCGCCGGATGATAGCTCAAGGCTGTGGGTACAAGTCTTGACGTGCCAGAAAAATCTGTAGAATCTAGTTGACCTTCGGTCTGTTTTACTGCTAAGCGTCCCAACACTCTGTGGCTCTGCCCAGGGTGTTTTGAATATAGGGGTCCTGATTCGAACCCGTGAATGATGAGTAGTGATGAGTAAAGGAACCGTGCTATGAATTGGGAAAAGTTTGTTGATCTCTTGTTAAATATCTTGCACACACAAACCGGGCTTTTCAGTCTTCATCACAAGCTCATTATCATGTGGGCAATAGGTCTGTTTTTCATTTATCTTGCTGTTGCGAAAAAATACGAACCCTTGCTGTTGCTCCCCATCGGTTTTGGAATCTTCATTGTTAATTTTCCCCTTACCCCTCTAATGGGATTTGATGCACACGGCAAACGGGAGCTCTTCAATATATTTTATCATTACGGCATAGAATGGGAGGTTATCCCGTGCATTATATTTCTGGGACTCGGGGCCATGACCGATTTTGGTCCCCTGATTGCTAATCCCAAGACACTGGTTATTGGAGCCGGTGCTCAACTTGGTGTGTTCGTGACATTCCTGGGGGTCCTGCTTTGTGGATTCACCTTGAAGGAAGCCGCATCAGTAGGGATCATCGGGGGGGCCGACGGGCCAACAACCATCTATCTGACGGCCAAGCTGGCCCCCAATCTTCTTGGGGCCAATGCCCTTGCAGCTTACTCCTACATGGCCATGGTCCCTTTGATTCAGCCCCCTCTCATGAGGCTATTTACCAATGAGAAAGAGCGAAAGATCACCATGAAACAGCTCCGGCCCGTGTCTAAGCGTGAAAAAATATTCTTTCCCCTCATCGTAGTAGGAGTCATAGCGCTTTTGATCCCTGCGGTGACGCCTTTAATGGGGATGTTCATGCTTGGAAACTTTATGCGGGAAAGTGGGGTGGTGGACAGGCTGGCCGGCTCGGCACAAGGCTCTCTTATGAATATCGTCACCATATTCTTAGGCATCTCCGTAGGCGCCACCATGCAGGCTGAAAAGTTTCTCACGGCAAAACCGTTACTCATTTTTGCCTTCGGCCTGATCGATTTTGCCATTTGTACCATGGGAGGCATCCTGACCGTAAAAATTATGAACTTTTTTCTGAAGCAAAAGATGAACCCGCTCATCGGTTCAGCAGGGGTTTCGGCAGTGCCCATGGCAGCGCGCGTCTCACAGACGGTGGGGCAACAGGCCGATCCCAACAATTTCTTGCTAATGCACGCTATCGGCCCGAATTTGGCCGGCGTTATCGGAAGTGCGTCGGCGGCCGGCATGCTCATCGCCATGTTCGGCTGACGGCTTTGTAAAAAGCCCATCTGCGGCGTTGTGCTTCGTCCCCGCCCTGTTAAATTCAGGGCACCCATCTCGAAGGATGTTTGGATGGGGTATTTGTTTGGAAATAAGAAAAACAAATGATGCGAATATTTAACAGGGTAAATCACTGCGGCGTACCGTATGTACGCCTCATTCCTCAATACTCGCACGCCTTGCACAGGAACTCTTTACGAAGCCGTCACAACGAAGATAGTCGGCTTGGATCATGTGGGTTGAGCAGTTGTTGCCATTTCAACTTTAGGCACTTTAGCTCACTTTAGGCACTTAAATTGAGAGGATATTTGTGATGGGACCTGAAGCCGTTGATTGGAGCTATGCTATTTCCACATTGCTTATACGCTTTGCCGGTATTTTCGTGGTGCTTGGCATCCTGCAGATAGTCATGCAGATTACCGGCAGAATTTTCGCCCGCCTGGATGCCAAAAAACAGAGAATACCAGCCGGGCCCTTGGCCCCTTCTTCAAAGGTGCTGACCCAAGAACAAGCCGCTGCTGTGGCTATGGCGCTTTATCTGTATGATGGAAGAAGTTAGGAGCTTCGTCTTGCGTTTGGTAATTCAGACCAGCAAAAGGTTGCTCCAGTTGTCCAGTTCTAAACGACAGGGTTTTGCCTGAGGGGAGCGCTTCGCGTAGCGGTGAGTGTGATAAACCTTCTTCCCGAGGCCCTGAATCTTTTCCCTTTGACACTCAAATCCATTTCCCTTATATTCGTTAATATCCAATGACAAAGCCAAACCTTCTAAAAGGCAGGGACGGAAAAGCGAGGATACTATACTAAAGAGATAGCCGTGTTGCCTATTGGAGGCGGCTGGGTTTGAGGAGGTAAAGATGGCCGAACTGACGATGTTTAGACCATGCAAGATGCTCCTGATATTGATACTGCTCATTACTTGTTCAGGATGTTCAACTCGCTATGTGCCTCAGCCATATCCCATAAAACCTGAAATGGTTCCGAATCTCAGTGCCGCTCAAGCAGTCGCCATCGTAAATGTGCAAACTGATACAAAGTTCAAGGTTCCGATCGGCCCAGATGGACATATGAAGGGGAACTTGCGAGAGTGGACTGATACAGCGGTAGAGGTACTGAAAACCGAACTGAAAAAAAATGATATTACTATTTCTGAAGACGCACCTAAAGTGTTGAAACTTTCTGTTACCAAAGTATATATGTTTTGCGGAACGATGTGGAATGCCCGATGTATATTATATCTCAAAGTAGAAACAGGTGATGGCTATGCTAAAGAATTTGAAGGAAACAATTTTTCGCTTGAGGGGTTTAAAGGAGCCAGCCCGTTTGCAGTGACAAAGGCAGTGGCAGCTATGTTGAACAATGATAAGATACTGAGCTATCTCAAAAAATAAAACCATTAGATCATCATATTGTTTCCATCGAAAAATACACTTACAAATCTTGTCCCCAGTTTTTGTCCCACCTACCCTCCTGATTCCACCTTGATGGCCTTGTTATTTTGTGGTCCTATTACTTTTTATGCTCTAGGTTAGCATTTATTTTTCTATTGTTTAACCGAGGCAGTCAAGCAGGAGCGTGGAAGCCGCCATTGAAGCCTCGGACTTTACGAGAGCAGGCTTTGATGCCGTCCTTGCACTTATCAAAAAGTATGGCGGTATCGCATATGCCAGAAAGCGGGCCCAGGAGCACATTGATGAGGCAAAGAGATTTCTTGACATCTTTGATGGCTCAAAGCCCCGCAGCCTCCTCGAAGATTTAGCCGATTATGTGCTGGCCCGGAAGATGTAACAGCTGAAGCGCTTCGCGCGGCAGGCGGGGCATTGTTAACACGATTTTGTCCTTGACAAAAAACAGAGTTTATGCTTAAAGGAACTATCTGATTACTGCCCCTTGGGGGCATTAAGCAAGCGCCTGTTTTTCTACAATTTTCCTTCGCTTCAATCAAAACGCTTTACTACGGACGGTAGGTTAGGTGAGCCCACTGGATCTCAGCTGTCAAAGCGAATAATTTTTGAAACTTAGGCGAAGTTCCATCCCGTCATAGCAGTTCCTATTACTCCTAATAGGATTTCTAATTAGACTTAATAGTAATTCCTACAACTGCTTTGAACGGGATTTCTTTCTTTGCGTTTACAGCCGGCTGGCTGAACCCTATTATTCAGCCGTCATCCATATTCAAAATTCAAACCCACTCAAGAACCCTAAACTACGCATAATTAGGTTAAAGCTGGACAGATTCCTTTTTAGCCTTCCCTAAGCACGTGGAGGGCCTTCTCAATATTGAGAAGAAAAGGAGGTCAATCATGAGCTTTGCCAGGTGGTTCCATAGACAAAAGAAAAGAAGAAATGAGGCGGCAGCCAAGAGGCGACGCAAGGTCCTCTTTGAGCCAATAGAGCCTCGTATCCTCCTCTCCAGCGACCCGTTATCCTACACGGCTGCGGCTGGCGCCGCGATCGACATGACGCTCCGCCTTGATGACGCAGCACAAGAACTCCTTCTGATCAACAACAAAGAGACAAACCCCGAGACGCAGGTGGTGGCCAGCCAGGCCCTTGCCGACACGAGCGAGGTTGTGATCACGGGGGCGGATTTGGACGATAGCCTCACCGTAGACTTCAGCACGCCGTTCTCTGTTCCCTATGGTATTCTGTTCGCCGATGCCTTTACGGGTGATAGTGACCTGCTGAAAGTCACTGGTAAGGCCAGTGTGTGGCATATCACGGGGGGCAACTGGGGCAACGTCGATGGTGCCGGCTTTCTTGATTTTATCGGCATCGAGAATCTGAGCGGCGGTGCGGAGGCGGATACCTATGTCTTCGAGGCAGGCGGCAGCACAGACGGCCTGATCGACGGCGGGGAAGGTGCGGACACCCTGGAAGCACCCGATGCAACCAACACCTGGGAGATCACCGGTGCGGATACGGGCACCTTGAACACCCAGGTATTTGAAAGTATCGAAAACCTCATCGGCGGGGAGGCGGACGATACATTTGTGCTCGGTGATGGTGGGGGCATCAGCGGGCTCATCGACGGCGGCGGGGGCGAGGACACCCTGGTGGGTCCGGATGCCGACACCGACTGGACCATCGATGGAATGAACGCCGGCCAGGTTGCCGGCGTTTCTTTTTCTGGGTTTGAGAACCTGACCGGCGGTGC